>NYSW01000112.1 GCA_002683195.1 Phycisphaerae bacterium | reverse complement strand
GATCGACGCCGACTTCGGCGACGAGGAGACTTCCCGAAATGGCTAGAGGTTCTGGTGCCGGTACCGGCGTGATCGTTGCTCTCGTGGTGAGCGTCGTCTGTAACGTCGGCCTCCTCACGATCACCTTCATGATGTATTCGGGAAAAACCGAAGCACTTGAGAACAAGGCGCGGGCGGAAGCCACCTTGAGCGACTTCGTCGCGGCCTCCGAGCGCACCGACTCCTACGAGCGACTCATGGATTCCGCCAAGCAGGAGCGGAAGTCCCTCTTCGCACTGCTTGAAGATCGCCGAGCCGACATCGCTTCGTTCGTCACCGGCAACCCCGGTGCGAGCCTGGCCGAAATGCGGTCGAGCCTGAATCTCGGCGAGAGCGACGTGGTCAGCAACTCGATCACCGACATGCGACGCCAGCTGTCGTCCTCGGGTAATGACGTCGCGAGTCTCAACCGACAGGTCGCCGACCTCCAGGGCAACAACGGTGACCTTCGAGATCGCGTCAAGCAGGCCGAGTCGATCGGTGACGAAAAGGTCGCCGAAGTCGAAGCGGAATTCGACGGCTACCGAGTCGCCGCCTCGCGCTACCAGCAAGAGGTCGAAGATGCGATCTCCGCGATCGACGAAAGTCGCGTCAAGCTCGATCGCGATTACCGAAACCGCCTCTCGAACCTCCAGTCCCGTCTGGACCAGGCCAACCAGGACAACAGCGTCTTCCGAGCTCAGATCGAAGAACTCCGCAAGAAGACCGAGAACTACCGGATCAAGCCGCAGAGCCCCGCCGAACTCGTCGACGGTCGAGTGATCAGCGTCCCCGGCTCCGGCGGCCAGATCTTCGTCGACCTCGGTCGCAACGATCGAATCGTTCCCGGCATGAGCTTCGAGGTCTACGAAGACGCCGCGGCCATCCGACCCGACCCCCGAACCGGCGAATACGTCCGCGGCAAGGCCAGCATCGAGATCATCCGGGTGAACGGAGACACCTCGGCCGCTCGCATCACTCGTGAGCTGCCTGGCCGTCCCGTGGTCAAGGATGATGTGATCGCCAACGCGGTCTTCAACCCCGATTACCGATTCAAGTTCCTCGTTCACGGTCAGTTCGACGTCGATGCGGACGGACGAATCTCGGTCGCTGAAGCCGACTACGTGCGACGCCGAGTCCTCGAATGGGGCGGCGAACTCGTTGAGGGCGACCAGCTCACCGGCGATCTGGACTTCCTCGTACTGGGCGAACAGCCCCCGATGCCCGCCCCGCTCCCTCCGGACGCCGGAGACGCGGAATTCCGAGCGTTCCTCCAGCAACGAGAGGCTCGGGAACGCTACGACCAGCTCTTCGACCAGGCCTCCAGAGCCCAGATCCCGGTGCTGAACTGGAATCGCTTCGAGACCCTGACTGGAATGACGACCCGCTGAGGCTGGTCGATCTGAAGCTCATGACACGGACCGGACCGGCTCACCGGGCCGGTCCGTGTTCGTTCCTGCCGCCGGACATTCGATCTTGACCGATGCCGCAGACATCCAGAAGCTTCCCTGGAAGACTCGCGCGAAGCATCTCGCCGAGTTTCTTCCCCTCAGATCGCTGGCGGCGGCAGTGCAGTGCATCGACCCCGCCCAGAACCTGCGGACCGCTTCCCTGCTGGGCACCGCCTACGCGCGTTGGGGGGCTGGTCGAACCGAACGAGCCCGCAGGCACCTGCGTCAGGCCATGCCCGAACTCACGGAATCAGAAGTCGATCGAATCGCGGTCGAGTCGATTCAATACATGTTCCGGCTCTTCCTCGTGGATGCCCTCGCCATGCCCCGGCTGGTCAATCCCTGGAGCTGGCAGGAGCATGTCGAACTCGGAGATTTCGAGGAGGGCGTGAAACTCCTCCTCTCCGACAAACCGGTGCTTCTGGTGACCGGCCATTCCGGCAACTGGGAACTCCTGGGCTTTTCTCTGGCGGCCCTTGGCTTTCCAATGACGGCGTTGGCCCGGCCGCTCGACAATCCCCACCTCTACCGATGGGTGCTCGGGCTCCGAGAGGCCCGCGGACTGAAGGTCCTCACCAAGTGGGGCGCCACGGACCGGATCGACTCCCTCATCGCCAGCGACGACCCCGCCAACCGTCGGATCGGATTCATCGCCGACCAGAACGCGGGAGATGGCGGCCTTTTCGTCCCTTGGTTCGGCCGGCTCGCCTCGAGCTACAAGTCGATCGGCCTGCTCGCGATGAAATACGAGATCCCGGTGGTGATCGGCGCCGCTCGTCGCGTCGATGGAGACCGCTTTCGTTATCGCATCGAACAGATCGACCATTTCGGGCCGGACGACTGGTGTGATGCTCCGGACCCACTCTTCTACATCACGGCAAGATTCAACCGCGGACTCGAGACCATGGTTCGCCGAGCACCCGGCCAGTACCTCTGGATTCATCGCCGATGGAAGAGCCGCCCCAAGTGGGAACGCAAGGGAAAGCCCATGCCGGCTTCGGTGCGTCGTCGCCTCGAAGAACTCCCTTGGATGGATGACGAGACCATGCGTCGCCTGGTCGATTCCAGCGAGCCCAGCCGGGCTGCGGAGCTTGGATCATGACCAGCAGCCAGCCCCCCACGCTCGAGGATCGATTCGCCGGCCTGACGATTCTCGTGGTGGACGACGATCCGGACATCGTGGCCTCCACCGTTCTGGCCCTTGAGACCGAAGGGGCCACCGCCATCTCGGCCGAGGACGGGAACACGGCGGTTTCCCTCCACCAGGCTTCGAACCCGGATGCCGTGGTTCTGGACATGATGCTTCCTCGCCGATCCGGGTTTCTCGTACTGGAAAAGATCCGGGAGACGTCCCCGACCACTCCGGTGGTCATGGTCACCGCGAATCGTGGGCGACGCCATCTGGCCTACGCCGAAAATCTCGGGGTGTCGGCGTATCTGGTGAAGCCGGTCCCGATGGTTCGACTCCTTGACACCCTCGCCGAACTTCTCCAATCAGACGGGGGAGCCCCCCCCTCTCCCTGAAGCGGTATCCTCCCTTTCCTCATGGCCAGTTACGCCGTCGAAATCCACCAGGAAGACTTGGAACGCTCGGAACTTCTCCCGATCGGCACCCGGGCGGAGCTTCGCGCCGCCTTCCTTGACTTCAACACCGCTGCCGAAACCAATGCTCCGGAAGAAACCGAGCTGTACGGTCCGGGGATCAAAGTCAGCCTTCCCCCGTACACCGACCCGGTGACTCAGTTCGAACTGAGCGAGGACGACCAGGACATCTCCAAAGCCGTCCTGCTTCGCATTGCTCGAGCCTTCAATTGGGACCTCATCGACCTCGGCAGCGGACGGCGCCTCCACATGTATCGCCCTCCCGCAACCGAAGCCGAGTCATGAGCGACCAGGTGATCGTGCAGGGAACGGCGATCTCCGGCGGTGATCCCGAACAACTTCGAATCGCACTCGATGAAGCCTTCGACTATCGAGGAGACATCACCGTGATTCAACGAGACGGCCGGGAAGTCACTGGCTTTCTCTTTGATCGACGAAGCGAGCGCACGATCGAGACGTCCTTCGTTCGGATCCTCCCCCCCGACGCCGATGATCGCCTCGAGATCGCCTACTCCGCGATCGCGGAGATCAGGTTCAGCGGTCGAGATGCCGCCGCCGGCCGAAGTTGGGAGAACTGGGTTCGTCGCTACGCCGAAAAGAAACTGGCGGGCGAAGAAGCGAGCATTGAAAGTGAGACCCTGGACTGAGTGCAACCTCGATCCGCGGCCTCGGACTTGATGAAGTCAGGAACGCCGGAGCAGATCGGTCGCCGAGGTCTCGATCTCGACCGTCGGTCGAGGGCGTGAACGAGCCAGATGTTCATCGATCCCGGCCAGACTCCGAGCGAGTTCTCGCTCGGTTCGAGTGAAGGCATCGTCTCCGGTCACCACCGCGATGGGGTCCTGACGCCCGCCCCGGGCGAGCCGGCCTCGAATCAGATCCGCATCCGCGACGTGCTGCGCCTGCATGAGAAGCACCTGGGCTCGCAATTCCAATAATCGCCGAACCTCGTCCGTAAGCGGTCCAGCTTCGGTACCAGCGAGGCGCAGACGCGGCGAACCCGAATCACCAACGGTACGCGGTTCCGAAACTTCCGGACCCGGCGATGCCGGAGTCTGCTTGATGTTGGGGGGGTCCATCATCCGTGGAAGATCTTCTCGACCTACGGCTCCGTCGGCAAGTGGACGAGCCGGAACGGGCTCGGTCGTTGGAGGCGTTTTCGACGCCTCGGATGACGGATCGAGTTCCCAGTCGAGCAAAATTCCGCTTCTGATGGCGTCCATGAGGAATATATCGGTCATCAGGAGCCAGATCGGCCAACCTTGCCCGAATCGGATTTCAGAGCCGACCCCCAAAATGATCGGAAGACCGGCTGCCACCGGGACCGGCCCGGGTTCATCCGCCACCGAACGTCGCCGCGAATTCAAGCCCCCCATCGGCCTCCGAACCCCTTCTCGGCATTCGATCGAGTCTCGCCACGGCACGGCGAAGGCCTTCGATCACCACCTCGGAAGAGGTGCCATCGGTCGAGGTGGTCAGTCGCATCAACGCTTCGATTTCCGGAAGACTCGGAACCAGACCATCCCATGTCCTGATGGCCGAATGCCCGGTCGGCGAAAGTTCGTCTCCAGGATGAGAAAGAATCTCTGCGAGTTTCTCCCCCGGCCGGATTCCGGTCTCGACGATTCCCAGTCCGAGGGCGGAGTCACCCGCCGGCACATCATCGATTCCTTGGAGCCGAAGACCATTGGCCAGGGCGAATCGATGGGCAAGATCGAGGATTCGTACGGGCTCCCCCATGTCCAGCACGTGCACTCGACCGACCGGACCATCGGAGGACGCCTGTGATGCGGCCTGCAGTACCAGACCAGCCGCCTCCGAGATGGTCATGAGATACCGCGTCATTCGACGGTCGGTGAGGGTCAACGGCCCACCATCGGCGACCTCGCGTTGCCAGATCTCCAGCACACTTCCGCTGGAACCAAGGACGTTGCCGAATCGCACCACCGCCGTGGCCAGCCCGGCTTCCGCGGCGTATCGCTGGACGGCGACTTCCGCCAGGCGTTTCGTGGCGCCCATGACCGATCGAGGGGCCACCGCCTTGTCGGTCGAGACGAGTACGAAAGTCTTCGCTCCGGTGGCCGCTGCGGCTTGAACCGCGGAAATCGATCCTTGCAGGTTGTTTCGAACCGCTTCTCGCGGATGGTCTTCCGAAAGCGGCACGTGCTTGTGCGCCGCCGCATGCAGGACCACGTTGGGGCGGCACGATTCAAAGACACGCAGGGTGCCTGCTCGTTCCGCGACATCCTGCAACGACGCCCGCCGTTTCAGCTCGGGATGCCGCCGTGCGACCTGACGATCAATCTCGAACAAGGCCTGTTCACTGCGATCCATCAGGATCAACTCCGAGGGGCCGTACCCCGCGATCCTGCGAATCAGCTCCCCGCCAATGGAGCCGCCGGCACCAGTCACCAGTACTCGACGCCCATGACAAAGCGTACGAATGCCCTGGTGATCCAACGGATGAGCCGGTCGATCCAACAGATCCGATGGATCGATGGTGGGGAGATTCCGGGGTCCGATCCCGGCGAGCAGATCTTCCAGTACCGGAACGAAACGATCCGGAACCTCCAGTCGTCTCAGCACCGTGCGGAGTCGGTCCAGAAGCCCGGCGAACCGTGCCGGCAGCGTGATGAGCCCGAGATCCGGCTGATGATTCAGGATGATCGACTCAAGCACCTGCTCGAAATCCTCGGGCCGGGCCTTCGCAGCGTCGATGACGAGCCTCGCATCCGATTCAACCTGAATGCCGACGGCGTTCAATCGGGGTTCGAGTTCCCGAATCGCCGCGGCGGTACCGACGAGCACCGCCCGGCGGGGGGAGGTCGCTTCTTGGTGTGGAATCCGCATTTTTGTTCCCCGGAGAATCCGAACTGGATGCCGACCAGCCTCAGCCGGTGAGACGTCGGCCCCCTGAGATTTCGGCTCCGTGGCGTTTCAACTTGCAACGAGGGTGAGGATTGGAGGGAATCGGCCGGTTGCAAGAGACCACCGTAGTCCGAGAACCATCCGACGCTTCACTCGGACTCGCCCCCCCCGAGCCTGGCCACCCCCAAAGAGATCCCGAGACCGAGGCCGACCAGCACCAAAGCGCCGATCACCTCGGTCGCACCCGGCGTGAAGAAACTCGTTGGCCGATGCTTGATCGGCACCGCTTCCGCATCCGCCACCGTCTCGATTCGTTGACCTCGGATGATCATGCCCGGTTCCGGCTGAATGGCCGCGCGGAAAGGCCAGAGCCCCGCCACCGCCCCCAGAAGAAGTCCAAGCAGCACCCCGAGGGTGACCTCGCGGTGACGCCGAAGAAGCCATCGCACGACATTGCTCACCAGCACGATGCCGAGCAAGACGCCGATTCCGATCGCCGCCAGGGACGGGATCGAGGCCAGAAGTTCGTCCATCGAACCGCCCTTCACCGCGTCGGATGCCGCACTGATCGCATCAAGCACCGCCACGTACTGGCCCATGACCAGGAGCAGGTAACCCCCACTCACGCCGGGCAGCACCATGGCTGCCGCACCAGCGAAACCGGCCAGACCGAGACCGAAAAGGCCTCCTCCGGATTCGGGGGATCCGCCGCCACCGGTTTCCTGCACCAGGGCCAGCACCACCATGCCGACGAATGCCACGCCGGCGGCGATCAACGCTCGTGGCGGGCAGGGTCTCAAGAGCCGAAGCAGCGTCGGGGCCCCGCCGAGCGTCAGGCCGATGAAGAGGCTGTAGGCCATCCAGCGGTGTTCCAGAACGGCATCTCGAACCGTCCCCGCCAGACCGCCAATGGCGAGCAGGGCAGGAATCGCGACCGCAGCGAGGATGATCCAGGGCCGCCACCGGCGAACCAGGCGAGTGACCGCAGACACCGATTCCACGAATTCGGGATAAACGCCGGCCGCCAGAAGCATGGTGCCACCAGAGATGCCGGGCACGAGATTCGCCAGTCCCATCAGAATGCCACCGATGGCGGCCCGCAGAAGGAACATCGGAGACGGCATTCCGCCCGACCCGATACGGTCGGAGGAATCGATAACCGGTCGTGCCACATCGCTCGCTGGAGTTCCTCGATCACTCGTCATGGTCACTTCCGGAATCTGAAGCTTGGCGAAGCGGGGAGGCGGCATACATAATGCTGGAGTCGTCCACGTTCTCGGTCGATCTGTCATCGACCAGCGACCTCGTCTCCATCAATCCACTTCGCGAGTCCCGATCATGACATCTCCCGATTCGACTTCGATCAATCGCGTCTTGGTGACCGGGGCGGCCGGATACATCGGATCCCATGCCGCACTTCGTCTCACCGAAGCGGGCTGCGAGGTCACCGGATACGACGATCTTTCCCGGGGTCATCGGGGCGCCATCATGGCCATCGAGCAAGCCGCCCGGACGGCGAGCGGGAGCTTCTCTTTCATCGAGGGTTCCATTTCGGACCGGGCCGGACTGGCGAAGATCCTTCGCGAGCGTGAGATCGACGTGGTCATGCACTTCGCCGCCTTCGCCTACGTCGGCGAATCGGTGGACATTCCCCTTCGCTACTACGACAACAACACCGGTGGCGCCTGCCGCCTGCTCGAAGCGGTGCAGGACGCCGGCGTCCAACGACTGGTCTTCTCGAGTACCTGCGCCACCTACGGAGAGCCGCCGGCGGACCGGATCCCCATCGCGGAGGATTGCCCCCAGTCACCCATCAATCCCTACGGCCATTCCAAACTGATGGTCGAACGAATGCTTCAGGATCAAGTTGCCGCGATGCAGTCGGCGGGGCAGCCCTTCGCCGCCGCCGCCCTCCGGTACTTCAATGTCGCGGGGTCCGATCCCCAGGGACGCGTCGGCGAAGATCATCGCCCGGAAACCCACCTCATTCCAATCTGCCTCGAAGTCGCGGCCGGTCGCCGGGAAGCGCTCACGATCTTCGGTGAGGATTACGCGACCCCCGATGGAACCTGCATTCGTGACTACGTGCATGTGCTCGACCTGGTCGATGCACACATCGAAGTGATGCGTGCATTGCAACCGGGCGAACTTCGGCGTTACAACATCGGACTCGGTCACGGCTGGTCGGTTCGAGAGGTCCTGGAATCCTGCCGTCGAGTGACGGGCCGTGAAATCACCGCTCGCCAGGGCCCGCGGCGAGCCGGAGACCCCCCGGAACTCTTCGCGGATGCCGGTCGAATCAGCCGGGAACTGGGCTGGGAGCCGAAATTCACCGATCTCGATGAGACCGTCTCCACCGCCTGGAAATGGATGCAAGCCAATCCCCAGGGCTACGGTGAGCTTTGATCACCGGTGAGTTTCAGAAACTGAACCCAACCCCAGCGACCACGGAGACTCCGTCCAGACCGGGGTTCGAGTTCGATGTCCTCGCGTTGGACATGTGAAACCATCCGAGAGCCACCCTCAATCGAGTTCGCTCCGCGATCTCGAATGTGGCCCCCAGCGCTGCCTGAGGCGTGAAGACGAACCGAGTGCCGTTTGCTGGAATCGGACTCCCGTTCCAAGCCACCCCGCTGCCCAGTTCACCGAAGACGGTCCAGGTCTCTCCGTGGAGAAAGTGCCACCGCACGATCGGCGCGAGCCCGATCGTGATGGTCGAATCCCCCCCACCGACCCAGGCGTTGGCGAGATCGAGTTGCAGCCCGAGACTGAATCGCTCGGCCGCGAACCAGTCCACTCCTGCCCGAACGCCGAGAAACTCGGTGATGCCGAGTTCGGCCGCACTGAACATGGAAACAGTGCCTTCCCAACTCCCTGCCGCGCCATAGGCCTCCGTGATCACCGGGTCGGTGACGTTCCCGGTGGTCTCACTGGAATCAGTGTGTCCGTCGAGTACGAGGTCCAGGGTGTCTCCGAACGCCGGCGTCTGCTGGACCGCGATCGCGACCATCACCGTCCCGCCCCCTCTGATCATTCGGCGGCGGATGGATTGGAGACCCGACGGAGACTTCTGAAACATGACGTGGCCGATCGATGAGACATGACTGGAGCACGGTGAGCGTATCAAGGCACCTCGTCACCACCCGTCGGGGTTGACCGCCGCCCGCGGACCAGGAGCATCCGATGCCAAAAAAACAACCGCCCGGTCGCTCCGACCCGACCGGGCGGTCTACGGGCCGTGGTGCCAGAGAGCGCCACAGCCGCGAAGAAGACGGATTGTCGGGCACCGCTCGAATGGCCGGCGCCCGCGAATACTCACGCAGAGAATCGGGCGCCCCTCGAGGGGTGACTCCAAATTCTCAAAGGCCCAAACCCCGTCCCCCCATCAGAGCCTCGGAGGCTTCCAAAGGGCGGTGATCAGCCGACTTCCCCTCGCTTTCGAGGCATGATCGCGGCATGATCGTGAAATTTAGGCCCATTGACGGGGTTTCGCGACGCCGAAACGCCGGTCGCCCTATCGTGCTTGGACGGTGTTCAGCCCTCCGAAGAGGACCTCTGGACACTATCGACTCCGGGCAGGGTCGGTCAACGGGTCAGAGGGCCGAAGTTGACGAAAAACACAAGTCGCTTCAGGCAATGGACTTATGAGTAAAATAACTTCCAGGCATATTACCCGGGTGGCCATTGCGGCCGTCATTCGCCAGCCTGACGAGAACCCCTCCACCCCACCGGAGATCCTCGCGGCATGGCGCCCGGTCAGTGCCGTGCGAGGCGGAGTCTGGGAACTTCCAGGCGGAAAGATCGAACCGGGAGAAACCGCAACCAATGCCGCTCGCCGCGAAACCCAGGAAGAACTCGGCATCGACATCGACATCATCGAATCGGTTGCGACCGCTGAGGATCATGACCCTTCGCAATCAATCGAACAACACGTCGTGGTCGAACTCATGCTCGCGCGAAGCAAGGACGGGGATCCGTCGGTGACCGATCGGCCATGGCAATGGATACCGATCAACCGACTCCATGAGTTCCCATGGCCTCGTGCGAACGAGTCGCTCAACGAATCATTGATCGAGCATCTGACGCCGGCATCGTCCTAGGACGTTGAAGTCGTCTCGCGAATTCAATCACAAAGTCGAGTCCGTGCCTTCATCAGATTGGGAAGGCTCACCCGCTCGTACTCGCCCAGCACGGCAACGCGACGAGGATCCGTTTCCGGATCGGCCTCTCCAAACGGGGCCTCATCGTCGAGCCAACCGAGAGCCGCCCGGACCCTGGCCTTCTGAGCGTCATCGAGTCCCGTGTCCTTTTCCGCGACGTTGTTCATCGCCCAGCCGAGCGAGTCGCAGGCAGAAACCGTGCCCAGCAGACCACGAACCGAGCCGTCGTATGCGTGACTGACCCGAGGAAGCCCGGCCATCACGACCAGAAGATCAGTGGCCCGGTCGGCATCGCCATCGGCCGCCGCCCGCCGGACATCAGCCCAGAGCGTCTTGCGCAGGCCTCGTACCGACATGGCCCGCACGCTCTTCGGGTCGGGAATCGCTCCCCAGCCACCATTCAGGATGATCAACCGATCGTTGAACACCTCAATCTTGTCCAGCGTCGCGTGAATCTCCTCCGGCGGGACCACGAGCGGCCGAGCACCGTCCATCCAATTCTCGAACCTGGCCTGGATGGCCGGCTCCCCGTAGAGCACGCTGAGATTGCCCTGCTTCGGCCAATCCGCCAGGACTGCCTGCCAGACCAGGGCGGACGCAGGATCACCACCGCGACCAGCGGAGCCGACGACCTGCCTGAGGGCCGGATCCTCCGACGTACCGCCGCCATCGCAACCCATGATGAACGCGGACATCAAGGCAAGAAGAACGACCGGAGCAACGCCCGGATTTCGACGGAGTTTCATCTGCGGATGGATCATGTGTCCAGCGGATCCGATGCCGGCACCACTGTCAAGCAGGGGACGAGGAAAACATCAACCCCCGATCGAACTCATTGCTCGATCACCGCGACCACCATGAACTTCGGGCTTCAAGGCGGTGCACCGCGCAAAGGCATCTCGCATCACGTCCGGCCCCTGGCCAAGCAGCGGTCGAAGGTCGATCTCCCCCCCATCGAACAGGCAGCTCCGCAGCACACCGTCGGCAGTCAATCGGAGTCGATTGCATGACTCGCAGAACGGGCGACTCATGGCATGGATGAGCCCGATCCGTCCCCGCCCGCCGGGACAGGCCAGAAGTCGAGCGGGTCCCACGCCCGGATCGAAGGTGTCCTTCAGCGAAACCAGCGTCCCGATCTCCGCCTCGATCTTCGCGACCATCTCATCCGCGTCGACCAGGACGTCCTCCGGATCTCCATCGGTAAGCGAACTGCATCCCAACGGCATGAATTCGATGAAGCGAACCGTCCAGTCATGCTCCATGGCCAGCCGGGCGAAATCGGCCAATTCATCGTCGTTGACGCCCCGCATCACCACCACATTCAGTTTGAGCCGGCCGAACGTCTCGGCCGCCGCGGCCAGTCCACGATGGAACAGATCAATCCTTCCCCCACCGGTGATCCGGGCGTAGCGATCCTTCCGCAACGAATCGACCGAAAGCGTGACCCGATCCAGACCGGCCTCCTTCAACGGCCGGGCCAGCCGATGAAGATGAATCCCGTTGCTGGTCAGCGAAAGATCGGAGGAACCGAGGCCGCGAATGGCCTTCACGATCTCGAGGAGATCGGATCGCACGGTGGGTTCGCCACCCGTGATCTTGAAATGCCGGACGCCGATATTCCGCGCGACTTCCGCGATTCGGGTGATCGATTCGACCGAGAGCAGGTTCTCTCGGGGTTCAAAGCGAACGCCCTCCTCGGGCATGCAATACCGGCATCGAAGGTTGCATCGATCCGTGACCGAGATCCTCAACATCCGAACCGCGTCGAGCGAACGCGGACCGACCGCGTGCCGGGGACGCTGCGGACCCGGGTCGAGCTGCTGGAGCGGTATTCGGAGAGGCGGAACGTTCACCCTTCGATCCTACCCGCCACTCCTGACCGACGATCAGGCCGCCTCGGCCAGAGCAGGAATACTGTTTTCCAGACGTCGCTCGATCGCATCCCTCAACTGGGGCGGCACCATGGGTTTCCGAAGCACTTCCACGCCTTCGATCCCAGCCACACCACATGCCGCCGGCGTTGCGGCATCAAGCCCCGTGACCAGCAGCACCGGAACATTGGATCGAGTTCGGATCCGACGAGCAAGGACCGCACCATCACCACCCGGCATGTTGAGGTCGGAAACCACGAGATCGAATCGCGACCGCACGAACTCCCGCCAGGCCGTGGCTCCGGTTCGAGCCGTGACGCAGTGACACCCCAGCCCACTGGCCACCCGGGCGATCATCAACACACTCATTCGATCATCGTCGACGACCAGCACATTCGGTCCACGTCGGTTTTCCACCGTTTCAGCCCTTTCCCCCCCCGGAAAAGGTCGGTTGATCATTCCTCTCGCACGGCATCAGGAACGCCGTTCAGGCGGGACCGCGATTCAGCAGGCCCCGAATCTGAAGAATCGACGCCTGAACAGCGGCACTTCAACGCGATCGAAGATGTCGAGTCAGACGGCCGGAGGAAGGTCTGGGGCCTGCCCGGGATTCGAACCGGGGTCGAGTCCAGGAATGCTTGGGTCGGGCTCAGCAGGAGCCTCTACCGGCTCCAGAGGCCCTCCGACCGGCTGCCCGGGCTCCACCGCCTCGCCATTCGCCCGCTCGACTTCGGCGGCGAGATCATCACTCAGGTCATTCTGTGACTTCGCGGGAGTCGTCTGCTCCACCGCCACCAGACGATCCCGCATGGCGACCGCTCGCTCGATCACGGAATCCACCGACATGTCCTCTGCTTCCAGCGCCAGATGCCAGCTGGTCCGACTGGTGACCTCGAATGGCAGAAGCTCGGCCACCAGATCCGGGCCAGGCAGATCCCAGACCGGTGCTGCGGCCCTTTTTCCCACGGAAAGCGGCTCGTATCCCACCTTCGTCACCCGAACGTCGTAGACGCCATAGTGAAGAATCTCCACGTCACAAGGGGTCGAACCGACCTCACGGTCATTCAGCCACACAGTGGCTCCCGAGGGTTCGGAAGTGATTTCAACCACTCGACGGACACAGCCACCGAAAATCGAGACTGAAGCGAGAAGTGTCGCCAACAGAACGAGCTTGGAACCGCGGACCGGGACTCGAAACCGTGAGGGGAGGAATTCCATGCTCAGTTTGTAACCACGGTGGGCATGCTCGGCAAGGCCCCCCCCCTCTCGGATACGATCGGCGGATGCCTCTTCTTGAAGTTCGTGATCTCCAGAAAAGCTACGGCGGTCGCCGAGTGGTGGATGGCGTCGGATTCGACGTGGAAGCCGGCGAGATCGTCGGTCTCCTCGGTCGCAACGGCGCCGGCAAGACGACTTCATTCCGAATGTCCATCGGGATGCTCACTCCCGAGGCCGGCCGAGTGATCTTCGATGACCGCGATCTGACCACCGAACCCATGTACAAGCACGCCCAGGCCGGCATGGGCTACCTCAGCCAGGAACCCAGCGTCTTCCAGAAGCTCACCGTCGAACAGAACGTCCTGGCGATCCTCGAGACCCGAGGGCTGGATCGGAACGTCCGGCAACGTCGGTGTGACGAACTCCTCGAACAATTCGGGCTTCAACACAAGCGGAAAGAGTTCGCCCGCACCTGTTCAGGAGGCGAACGGCGACGATTGGAAATCGCCCGTGCCCTGGTCACCCGACCACGGTTGATGTTGCTTGACGAGCCCTTCGCGGCCGTGGATCCGCACACGGTCGAGGAGTTGCAGGCAGAGGTTCGCAGGCTCGCCGATGAAGGCATCGCGATGCTGGTCACCGACCACAATGTCCAACAGACCCTTCGAATCTGCGACCGCGCCTACATCATCCATCAGGGCAAGAATCTGAAGGAAGGCGATCCCCGATCGATCATCAATGATCCCGAGGTACGAGACGCCTATCTGGCGAGCACGTTCCGCGGTGACGAATTCGATTGAATCCGATCGAATCCGGTCGGCGTCGAAACCCCGGACGCCCTTCCCGCATCGACCTTTCCAACCCATCCCCCCACCATGCCGGCGACGCCCCGCCGAGGACGAGCCGGACTCAGGTCAGGAATCGAATGGTCATCGGGTAGCGGAAATACTCGGCTCGTGAACCGTGGATCGCACCCCGGATCGAATTCACCAACCAGACCGGAATCCAGATCAGGCCCACGACCCAGCCGATCACCGGAATCACCAGAAGCAACAGCAGCGTGAGCATCGAGTTGATCAGTTCACGCCCCTGGTCGTCGATCAGCGGCGACTCGTCCTTGCGAATGATCCAGACGACGACCGGGCCCAGCCAGATGAGGGGCAGGGCCCCCGTGAAACATCCGATCAGCGGCCAGAGATGGCAAAACACGAGCCAGATCCGATCACCGTCACGTTCGCCGACCGACACCACGCGGCCATTCGGTCCGAGGACCGCCCGCGGTGGGCCCGCCGCATGCTCCCGCGACGCCCTCGGGGAAGATGTTGGAACTTCTGGATCCATGGCGTCAGTGAATTGCATGCCGGCTTCTTGGGATAACCCGCCGGCGGATTTCAGCGGCCGGATCGCCCATTGGTGGTCGGCTCACCCGAGAGATCTTCCCGCTCGTCCTCGCCGAGACGCTCGATCGCCAGCCGTTCAATACGCGTCGGCGATGCTTCCAGAACCTCGAATCGCAGCCCTCCAACGTCGAAGGACTCTCCGACCACGGGAACCCGCCCCAACTGTTCGAGCACGAAACCCGCGATCGTGTCGAAGTCGTCGTCCTCGGGAATCCCTGCCTCGAGCAACTCATTCAGATCGTAGATCTGGTAGCGAGCGTCGAACACCCAGCAGCCGGGGCGCACCTCTTCCGCATACGGCGGATGCTCTTCTTCCGTGTCGTGTTCATCCTGGATCTCACCCACGATCTCTTCCAGAACATCCTCGATCGTCACCAGCCCACTCGTCCCACCGTACTCGTCCACCACGATGGCGAGGTGAACTTCGCTCCGCTGAAAGTCCCGGAGCAGATCCTTGACCGGCTTGGTCTCCGGAACACGGATCGGCTGCCGCAGAAGCCGTTCGAGTTGAAAGTCCTCGGCATCGGTGCCGAGGAACGGGACCAGGTCCTTCACGTAGAGAATGCCGAGTATGTCGTCGAGATTCTCTCCGTAGACCGGGATCCGAGAGTGACCGGCTTCCGCGATGAATTCGCGAATCGATGCCAGGTCGTCGGTGCGCGGCAGGCCCTCGACATCGGTCCGGGGCGTCATCACCGTTCCGACCTCCGTGCTGCTGAACTCCACGACGTTTTCCAGCATCTCGGCCGCCGTCTCATCGAGATCACCTTCAAGGGTCGAGTCTTCGATCGAGCGCCGCAGACGTTCCTCCGCCTCATGCTCGCGGAGATTCGCCCCACTCAGCCTCCGCACCGCCTCGTCGCTGACCAGAGCGATCCTCGCCACCGGTCCCAACACGACGTCGATGGCTCGAAGAAATCCGAGCCCACGAACAATGAGTCCGGGCCCGAGATAGTTGGCGATCGCTCCGGAGAGCACACTGGTTGCGAACCAGAGAAGAATGATCGCCACGGCGGCCGCACTGGCTATTTCCGACGGATCCACCGCTTCTTCGACCGCGATCACGATCACGCACATCGTGAAGCCCACCCGGAGCGAGGTCCGAATCAGTGCGACTTCCGTGGACAGCCGAGCCTGTCGCAGGAACAGCCAGGCCGAGGTTCCCTCCGCCGCCGCACGGCCTCGTCGGCGATCCCGCTCGCCGAGTCGATCCTCGATCTCGCTTCGGCTCGGCTCGCGCAACGCGAGATGCAGACTGCTGGCCCAGGTCCCCAGTACGAGAAGCACTCCGGCGATGACGTAGGGCAACCAGATCATGCCGATCGCTCCGGTCGATACACGGCACCGACCCCGACCGCGGCCAGAAGACGATCTTCCTCCCGATGCATCCTCGCCCGATCCTCTTCCTCGCAGTCGTCATGCCCAAGGCAGTGCAGGACGCCATGAACCGCGTAAAGCAGTAGCTCTCGTTCGACGCCGTGGCCGTATTCCATCGCCCGTCGATTCGCTTCGTCGAGACACAGCAGAAGATCGATCTCCAGATCGCCGTCTTCTCTCGATTCAAAGGTGAGCACGTCGGTGGTGCCGGGGACGTCGCACCAACGCCGATGAGCGGCATCCATCTCGACATCTCCGACGACCCGGATGGAGACCCGCTCCAGATCGCGAGCCTGCTTCGGAAAGCCGCCCGTCGGCACTTCGTCTTCGATCACCGCGAGCACCTCGCGAAGTCGGTCCAGGATCCAATCCCGGTTCTTCCCGTCCACCGGCTGGCCGGGATCGCACCGGAGCTCCACGGAGAAGCGTGGCTTCAGCCCGCTGGCGACGGCCACCCGGAATTCGGGAGGTGCGCCGTTGCTGGCCAATGCCGGTTGGCCTTCGTCATCCCCGTCATCACTGTCCACGTCCATCAGATTCGGCTCCGAGGATCGTTCAGGCACCGGCGGTCACGGTGACTGGGACGAACTGAGGTTTCACACGGGCTTCGAATTCCCCGCGGAACTTGTTCACGATGGTTCGAACCGCCCAGTTGTTCCCATCCGCGAGTCCGCAGATGGTGGTACCTGGCGTGAGCCCCATGGAACCCGCGACTTCCAGCAGGAGATCCAGATCACGGGTGGTTCCCGAGCCGCGTTCGATCCGGGTGATCAATTTGAGGATCCAACCGGAACCCTCCCGGCATGGAGTGCATTGTCCACAGGATTCGTTCTTGAAGAAACGAGCGATGTTTCGGGCGACCGCCACCATGTCGGTGTCTTCATCAAAGACCGTGGGGCAGGCGGTTCCCAGACCAAGCACGTCGAACCGGCCGATGTCGAAGTCCATCGGGGCATCGAATTGATCAGGCCCCAGAACGCCCATGGAGACGCCGCCGGCGATCGCTCCCTTGAACTTCTTGCCGTTCCTCATGCCGCCACAATGCGTGTCGACGAGTTCGCGAAGCGGGATCCCGAGATCACATTCGTAGACCCCCGGACGCTCGACGTGGCCGGAAACGCCCATCAGCTTGGGGCCGTAGCTCGGCGGGCCACCGACCGCACTTTCACAGCCGAGCCCCTTCCACCATTCGACCCCGTTCTCGATGATCGGCACCACGGCCGCCAGAGTCTCGACGTTGTTCACGATCGTCGGGCGTCCGAACAGTCCCTTCACCGCGGGGAATGGAGGCTTGATTCGAGGCCAGCCTCGCTTGCCTTCGACGGCTTCCAGAAGGCCCGTTTCTTCGCCACAGATGTAGGCACCGGCACCGCGGTGCAGATGGCATTCGACCTTGAAGTCGGTTTTTCCGCGGAGGAGCCCTTGAGCTCCGAAGATGCCGTTCTCGTAGGCCTCGTCGATCGCTCGCTGGAACACCTTCGCCTGATGGTGGTACTCGCCACGGATGAAGAAGTACGCCGTATCGAGACGGCAGGCCCAACAGGCGATCGCGATGCCTTCGAGCACCAGGTGCGGATCGAAGTCGACGAGCAGCCGATCCTTGAAGGTTCCCGGCTCCGCTTCATCGCAGTTGATCGCGAGATACCGACGTCCGCCGTCGGCTTCAGGAAGGAACGACCACTTGAGACCCGCAGGAAAACCAGCACCGCCCCGGCCCCGCAGGTTCGCGGCCTTGACCTCGTCGACGAGATCCTCCGGCTTCTGGTCGATCGCCTTCTCGAGGGCCTTGTAGCCCCCGGTTCGGACGTATTCGGCGTAGTCCACGGTCTTCCGATCCTTGGGATCTCCCCAGGGAGCGGTCGGAATTCGCTTGGTCAGGACGGGTTCGGTCATTGGCATGGGACGAGCTTGCCGGGGGTGTGTGCGGGCTGGGTTCAGGACGGCTTGGACGGTCGAACGCCGGGGTCTCGGACTTCGACTTCCTCGATCACGGTTCTTCGGAGGATGACTTTCTCATGGTCTTCGGTCTCGGTCGTTCGCCGAACCTCGGTTCGGCTCGGCGTCTTGGCGGGGTCGGTACGAATGCCCTTCACCACGTGCCCGACGAATTCGCCGAGCGACCTCATGAGCGTCTTGTCATCCTGGTCGTTCATCTTCAGGGAGAGTCAGTGACCCTCTTCGTCTCCACTCCCCTGTCGAACCTTCGCGATCAACTGGTCGATGGTTTCGAGGGTGAGATTTTCGTGCAGGGTCTCGTTGAACAATGCCACGGGTGCGGTATCACAGGATCCGAGGCATTCGAGGGCGAGCAGGGTGAACGCCCCGTCTGCGGTCGTCTCATGCGGCTCGATCCCGAGCGACTCCCGACAGTGATCCAGGAGCTTCTGATGTCCGCAGACCTCGCAGGCGATCGACTGACAGATGCCGATGACGCACTTCCCGACCGGCTCCGTGGTGTATTCCTCGTAGAAGCTGACGGTGTCGAGCACCTCCGCCGGAGGAATGTTGAGAAAGGAGGCGATCTCCATCATGGCCTGATAGGAGACATGCCGGTACTCATGCTGCACCTCGTGCAGGATCGGCATGAGCGCGCCATGACTGGTTTCATAACGAGGAAGGATCTTGCTGGTCCAGGATGCCTTCATGGCATCGGTGCACCAGGGCTCGCTTCGACGCTCGATCTCGGCGTTGGCGGAATCGACGACCTTCCAGGACATCAGCAGTTCTCGCGGGGGAAGTGGAACGGATTGATCAGCGGTCGAGTTCGGCCGCGATGATGTTGAGTGAACCGAGCACCGCAACCACGTCACTCACGAGGTGACCCTCGATGAGCTTCGCGAACGACGCGTAGTTGATGAACGATGGCGGGCGGGTCCGGGTGCGCCACGGGTACTTGGTGCCGTCGGCGACGATGTAGTAGCCGAGCTCTCCGTTGGGGCTCTCGATCGAACCGTAGTACTCGCCCACCGGGGCGTCGACGCCACGGTTGTGCATGATCAATTCGAAGAGCTGGATCGTGCCTTCGATCGAGCCGTAGACCTCACCCTTGTCCGGGATTCGCAACTTCGAGTCGGCGACGCTGTCGATCGGTCCCGAAGGGATGTTGTCGATGAGCTGCTCGATGATCGAGACGGACTCCTGGAGTTCCGCGAGGCGGACGAGGTACCGGGAGAACGAGTCGCCGTCGGTGGAGATCGGAACGTTGAACTTGACCGCCTCGGCTCCGTTTCCGTCCCAATTGTCGGCGTAGCACAGGTAGGGGTCGGCCTTTCGAACGTCATGACGGACGCCGCTGGCTCGAGCCACCGGGCCACTGAGGCTCCAGGCGATGGCGTCCTCGCGACTGATCGTTCCGACACCCTTGAGGCGATCGACGAAGATCCGGTTGCGATTGAGGCAGTTTTCAAGGTCCTTCTGCGCCCGCGGAAGCCGCTTGTAGATGAAGTCCTTGATCATCCGCTTGAAGACTTCCTCGTCGGGAATGTCTCGCCAGGCGCCTCCGAGTCGGGTCCAGTCCGGATGGAACCGCTGGCCGGAGAGGTATTCCACGATGTCGTAGATGAACTCTCGTTCGTTGAACCCGTACAGGAAGCCCGTGAACGCTCCAAGGTCCAGAGCCGCGGCACCGATCGACAGAAGATGGTCCTGGATGCGACCCAGCTCCGCCATGATCGTCCGCACCACCTTGCAGCGGGGAGTGACGTCGATGTCGAAGAGTTTCTCGCAGACCGTGTGCCACGCGATGTCGTTGACGATCGGCGACACGTAATTCATCCGGCTGATCGTGCAGACGTACTGGTTGTAGTCGTGGTGCTCTCCAAGCTTCTCGAAGCCGGAGTGCAGATAGCCGATGTGCGGGGTGCAACGGGCCACCCGTTCGCCATCGAGCTCGAGCACCAGCCGGAGCGTGGTGTGGGTCGCGGGGTGCTGGGGCCCGAAGTTGAGCACCCAGCGGTCGGCGGCCTGCACATGATCCTGCAGGTATTCGGTGCTCTCAACGTCGAGGCCGTAGACCTCGTCTGGCTTCATCGTGTACGGCATGGGTCGGCGTGGGCCCGAAGAGGTCATCTGACCCGATCTGCGACGCGGATCGGGGGGAGTGTGCAGTATAGGTGCACCGGGGTTCTGAATCCGTCGCTTCGTTCAAGGTTCCCGATCGGATGCCTCAAGCTTCGCCCAAGGAAAGAATCGGGACTCCGGGGTCGGAGAGGCGGTTCGGGGGCCTGCCGCCCCATTCAAGCACGGAAAACCGCCCCGAGCTTCTTGCCTAGCAGCAGGCTGGCCCCGGCCAGGGTGCAGGCGAGGAGCAGCATCGCCCAGGTGCCCATGGCGGCGGCGATGCCGGGACCGTCTCCCAATCGCTCGAACAGGACGTAGATCGCCTTGGTGATCGGATAATCCGACTCCCGCTGGGCGAGAATGAGGCTGTCGCTCACTTCGAGCATGGCGAAACTGAAGGCCAGAAGTGCTCCGGCCACCAGGTTGGCCGCCACCAGGGGGACCACGATTCGCCGGAGAACGAGAAATCGACCCGCTCCGAGACCCTGCGCAGCTTCTTCCAGGTCCACCGGGGTCTGCTCGAGACCTGCCACGGTCGATCGAACCACGTACGGAAGCCTCCGAACCGCGTAGGCGACGATCAGGAGCGGAATCGGGTTGGGATTGGCTCCCAGAATGTCCGCAGCCCAGGAAAGCGGCCCGTCTCCAAGGGAGACGACGAGGGATTCCGGCATGAACATGGCCAGCCACCCCGGCACCGGACCCCGAAAAGGCCATTCCAGAGACATGGCGACGTAGCCGAAGGCCATCACCAGTCCGGGGACCGCCAGCGGAAGCATGCAGAGGGCATCAAGCAGCGATCGTCCGCGAAGGGTGGTTCGGACGATGATCCTGGCCGCGAGCACCCCGACCACCAGGTCGAGGACCACGGCGATTCCGGCGAGCATCAGGCTGTTTCGAATCGATCCGATGGCCAGAGGATGCCCGAGCGCCTCCTCGTAGTTCCCGAAGGTGAAGGCCCGCGGAAGCACCGATTGATACCACTGCCCCTCGACCGACAGGCTCGCGAGGATCACCCCCACGTGAGGAAGGGCGGCAAGCCCGATCACCAACGCGAACAACGACGCCGCACCGATTCCTGCCCAGCCTCCAAGACGGTGCACGACATCGCCGCGAGACGCCTTGGCGCTGGCCGCGACGCCTTTGACGCCGGGAAGGATTCGACCGGCGAGGTACAGGAGGACCGCGGTGGAAAGCATCACCACCGTCAGGGCGAACGGCTCCGCACTGGTCTCCATCTGCTTGAGGCCGTCGAAGATCTGAACCGGGGTCACCTGGCGGAATTCGAACATCAGCGGCGTGCCGAGTTCGGTGAAACTCCAGATGAAGGTGATCGTTCCACCGGCAAAGAGGCCCGGCCGCACCAACGGCAGGGTGATCCGTCGGAATCGAGTCCAGGCGCCGGCCCCGGCATCCCGGGCCGCTTCATCGAGAGCCGGATCGAGATTGGACAGGGCCGCCAGCAGGTTCAGATAGATGATGGGGTAGAGGTGGAGCGCCTCCACGATGATCACGCCAACGATCCCCCCGCTGCCGAAGAGGTCGAACGGAGTGTCCACCACCCCGAGATCCAGCAGGATCGTGTTGACGGATCCCGCCCGCCCGAGCAGATGCCGGACACCGATGGCTCCGACGAACGGTGGCAGGATCAGGGGAATGAGGACCAAGGCCGAAAAGAACGCCTTGCCGGGAAATTCATGCCGGGCGGCCACCAAGGCGAGCGGCATCGCCAGAATCACCGACAGGGTGGTGGTCGCGACCGCGATGATGAGCGCGTTGACCAGGCCTCCCCGCAGGGTCTCATCCTGCAGGACGTCGAGCACGTGATACAGCGTGTATCCGCCCCCGTCCGAGACGAAAGCCCCCTTCACCGTCAGCCAGATCGGATACAGCAGCACCACGCCCAGCAGGGCGAGGAGTGAAGCCAACACGAGGTATCTACCCGGGGAGTTCCGGCGCATGGAGGGGAGTCTACGACGAGTCGGACTTCTCTACCTTGCCGAATTCAATCTCCGGGTCGCCGCGGCCGATCAACCCGTCCAGTACGAAAGAAGGACGCCGACGTCTCCCCCGGCGACCACCCCGTCACCATCGAGGTCGGCGTTCGGGTCGTTACTGCCGAAAGCGACCAGAAGCAGCCCGAAGTCGCTCCCATTGACCCGGCCATCACCGTCGAGGTCTCCCGGCAGACCGTCATCTTCCGATTCGGGAAGCCAGAACGCGACCCCCGTCCGGGCGGAGCCGGACTGGCTGTCGACTCGGGTGATTCGAACCGCGTAATCGCCCGCGGCCAACCCGCGGACATGGAGCATTTCAAGATTATCGACCCGACTCTCGCTCGCCACGTTTCCGGAAGCGAAGGCCGAGGAATCCGCGCCTCGCAAGGCCGCCACGGTGGTGCCATCGACGGAGAAGAGTTCCAGATCGAGATCTGCCAGCACGCTCGATTGCGCCGACGAGGGCACGATCCGGTTCCAGGTCATCGCGATCCCGACCTCCTCAGCCGGGGCATCGAGGGTGAACCGATGCCAGAGCGTCTCCCCCACGGACATGCTCTCGAAATCCCACCCGGGACCTTCGAGCGTCGCCGAGGCGGGAACCGTCGTCTCGCCGTCCTGCTCCAATCCGGTCAGAATCCGGTGGGCTCGGTCGACGTTGACCACCCCCGCACCGAAGACCTCATCGATGGGCCGAGCGGTGACCCCCCGATCCCCGGGCGAGGTCGAGGGCTCATTGGTCCAGTCCGCATCCCGGACCGCCCCTGCGAGCAGGATGGCCTTCACCACGTGGACCTGGCCGGCACCACTGCTGGAGGCCAGTTCCGGGACGGTTTCAATCGTCTCGTAGAGCAACGCCCCGCACGCCCCGACCAGTGGTGTCGAGAAGCTCGAGAACTCGGCGGGGGCCACGATTTCGGGCTTCATTCTTCCCGGTCCATCAAGCCCGGCGGCGGTGTCCGTGGAAGCGTGATTGCCATTGGCGAGTCCGACGCTGAGTCCATGAAACATGCCGGAGAGCAACGGTTCACCGACACTTCCCGCGCCATTGGCCACCCCGAGGACCCAAAGAGTTCGAAAGGTGTTCGAGGAATAGTCGGCACGGCGGATCGCCTCGTTGTTCGAGCTCGCGGCCGGAAAGGCGCCGATCCAACTGTGATTGAAGACCTTGAGTCCGCTCGGCGGACTGGCCGGAGACTGGGAGGTACCGACCCGAAGAAACCCGGAGCCCACGAAGTCGTTCACATCCCAGAGGTTCACGGTGCCGATGCCCGGTGCAGGACTCAACGAGGTTCCGTAGAAATTCGTCGCCACCTCGGTCGCGTGACTGCTCGTCCCGGAAACCCCGCTCCGCTCGATGAAGGACACCCCGTCGAAGTCGCCGTTGGAGCGGTTGGGTCCGTATCCCGGATCGGGAACTTCGATCTGCCCGACGATCACTCCCGCGCCCGTGGGCGCGTCCGAGCCGAGGCGTTCAAGAAGATCCGTGTGTCCGATGTCGTCCAGCACATCGGCGAGGGCGACTCCCGAGAGGGCAAGCCCACCGCTGACCACACATGACAAAAGACGGATCTGGGACATGAACGCTCCAGTCTGGCCCGCGGAAGGTGGGGCGACTGGGAACCATAGACGCGCCGAAACGGGAATCCACCTTCAAACCGCGAAAAACCGTCCGGGAACCTTTCGGCGTCCTGGACGAGCCCTCGCAAACCAAATCCAGGACCTTCAGCGGATGGCCGAGTCTCGCCGAACGAGCAATTCGACCCGGGCGTTCTCGCCCGGCTGGACGCTCATCGCTCGATCCCGACGCCGGGGCTCGGTGATGCCGGCCGCGGTGACTCGAAGTCGCCCCCAGTCGATCCCCGCTTCGGCGAGACGCTCGGCGACCTTCGCCGCCCGCTCCAACGAGATCCGGAACGCCTTGCCCGGGTCCTTCCAGGCCTCCACCTCGTCGGTGTGCCCGCGAACCTCGATCACGTTCTGTCGCCCTCGATGACGAGAGGCGAATTCCGTGACCACGGGATCCGCGTCCGTCGATGGTTCGAGCTGGTGTCGTTCGAATGGAACGTCGGTTCCTTCGCCGAAGAAATCGATGTCGCGGGGGGAACGAACCTCGGTTTCCGCCCCTTTGATTCCGACGTCCCTCGCGTTGCCCGCCCCTCGCTGCGCTATGGCGTCGAGAATGTGCGCGTCCTCTGGGTTTTCCGGGTTCAGCGGGTTCCGAAAGGCGCGGCGAATCGACTCGACGAACTCGGGATCGATTTCAAGCGGCTGATGAGCGACTCCTTCGGAATCCTCTCCCCCGCCGCCGGCGTTGCCACCCTTGGGCTGGACGTTCAAGGCGAAGAGGATCACGAAGAACCCCATGAGGAGCATCACCATGTCCGCGAAGGAGATCAACCACTCGGGAGCTCCGCCCTCTTCTTCCTCCTCGTGGCCGCCATGGCCGCCACCGTGATGTCCCGCGTCGTGCTTGGCGTGTTCCTCGGACATGACGGTCTCTCCCACTCAGGCCGCTTGGGGCCGGAACCGTTGGATCGGTCAGGCCGCAAGCTTCAGGCGACCTCGCCCGGACTGCGGAACGAAGGCGAGCATCTTCTCGGTGGTGGTGCGGGGGTTGTCACCCGCCTGGATGCTCATGATGCCCTGAAGCATCATTTCCTTCGAGAGGATCTCTTCCCCGGAGCGAAGAGAGAGCTTGTCACCGATGGGACCGGCGATCGCATTGGCGAGAACCGTTCCGTACATGGTGGCGGTCACCGCGACGGCCAGCATGCCCCCGAGTTCCTCGATCGAACCTCCGAGGGAGCCGAACATGCCGATCTGTCCGATCAGCGTCGCCGCGAGTCCGTATCCGGGCCCGTAGAGCTTGATGAGGTCGAAGAATTTCTTCCCCGCCTTGTGCCGTTCCTGCATGGCCATCAGTTCAAGCCGCAGGGTGGATTCGATCACGCTTTCGTCCGTACCGTCGACCGCCATCTTCAAGGCCTGGGAAAGGAACGGGTCCTTGATGTTCTCGACCTCGGACTCCAACGCGAGAATGCCATCACGCCGAGCCTTGTCGCTGAGCTGCGAAAGGGTCGAAACCGTTTCGCCGATCGACTGGGTCGGTTCGCGAAAGAACGCCTTGATGTAGCCGGGCACCTGGAGGAGTTTCTCCATGGGCATCGCCATGAAGAGCACGCTCAACGTGCCGCCGAACACCATGATCACGCCCTTGAGGGACCAGAACATCATGATGTTCCCGCCGTGACTCAGGACGAGCATGACGGTGCCACCGCACACGCACACCCCGAGAATACTGCCGATCAGACTGGCCTTGTCCATGCCTCGATCTACCTCCCGCAGCGCCACCTGACGAACGTCGGCAGCGACCGGAAGACCGCGACGGGCGATCTCCGACCTCGAAACGATCGACCCGAACGCAAGTGATCTTGATGGGGATGTCGGGGAAGAGGCGGAGGCTGCACGGGAAAGACCGGTCGCGCCGGTTCTGCGGGCATGGCTTTATCGGTCCTCTTCCTCAGGCCTCGACCGCGGTCCGCTTCAGGGCTGCGGCAGGTCGGAAACCGACCGTGCTGGAGGCGGGGATTTCGATCGCCTCACCCGTGCGGGGATTTCTTCCCACCCGGGCCGCTCGTTCCTTCCGTTCGAAGGTTCCGAAACCGGCGATGGTGACGGCCCCATCCCGCTCGAGTCCGTCGAGGATCGATTCGATCACGGCCTTCACGGCCTTCTCGGCTCCCTGACGGGGTCCACCGAGGTCGGCGGAGACACGCTCCACAAGGTCTCTCTTGTTCATCATTGATCTCCGTGACTGGACGCGGGCGATCGCAGAAAATAGACGATCCGGAGCCGCGACGAAAGCCCCCGCCCCGTCCGGGGGATTCCCGGTGGACGGCGCGCCGTCTCTTCCACGTTTGATCCCCGAAATGGGGTTAGCATCGAGGGATGCCTGTTCGCCCCGAACCACAGCGTTCCCTCGTCGTTCGTACCGAGCACCTCGATCCCGAAGCGGAGACGTGGCTGAAGGAGCGGTGCGAGCTCCTCCACGCCGAAGTCGACTCGAAGGAGTTCGCCGCCGTCGCGGCTGAGGTTCACGGCCTCGTGGTACGGACCTACACGATCGTGGACGAAAGACTTCTCGATCGACTTCCTGAACTCCGGGTGGTCGCCCGCGCGGGGGTCGGGCTCGATAACATCGACGTCGAAGCCTGTCGCCGCCGGGGCATCGAAGTCGTACACACCCCCGATGCCAACACCCAGGCCGTCGTCGAGTACGTCACCTGCCTCCTCTGTGATGCGATCAGACCCAGACTGACCCTCGGCGAGCCCGTATCCCGTACCCGGTGGTCGGAGATTCGCAGCGAAGTCTGCGGCGCGTGGCAGATGAACGAACTGGTGCTCGGCATTCTTGGATTCGGCCGGATCGGGCGGCGAGTCGCACAGGTCGCGACCGCCCTCGGATTCACCACCATCTACCACGATCTGCTCGAGATCCCGGAGTCCGATCGCCACGGCGCTTCGCCGGTCTCCATGGACGGTCTGCTGGCGGAGAGTGACGTCCTGACCGTCCACGTCGATGGCCGCGACGCGAATCACGGCCTGCTCGACGCCGGGATCATCGGGCGACTCAAGTCCGACGTGATCCTGCTGAACACCAGCCGGGGCTTCATCATCGAGGAAGGCCCGCTTGCGGCGTGGCTGGAATCCAATCCCACCGCCCTCGCGATCCTGGATGTGCATGCCACCGAGCCCTTCACCGAGGACGATCCCCTGCTCGGACTTTCCAATGCGCACCTCGCCCCCCACCTCGCCAGTCGAACCACGACCGCGTTGAGCAACATGAGCTGGGTGGTCAAGGACGTCTGGCGCCTGCTGCAGGGAGATTCACCCCGGCATCCGGCGCCCTGAGTCGCTCCCGAAAAAAGACCGCGTCACCCCATGGGAAGGAATGACGCGGTCCGAGTCTTCGTCTCGATCGCGGCCGATCAGGGACAGGCGTTCCACGCGGCGACGAGCAGTCCGAGGTCGGCGGCGTCGACCCGACCGTCACCATTCAGATCACCGAAACAGGCCTGGGGGGCAAGCCCGGAGTATCGCGTGACGGTTCCGAGCGCCAGCGAGGTCACCCAGAGATCCTCACCGACGATTTCGATGCCGGTGGGGAGGAAGAGATCCTCGATCAGGGTCTCCGAGGATCCGTCCGCACGAACCCGACTC
>NYSW01000111.1 GCA_002683195.1 Phycisphaerae bacterium | reverse complement strand
GGCATGACCGCCCGACTCGCGTTCTCGGTCGCGGCCCATCTCGACGCCGAGATCATGCTGGTCGACGAAGTGCTCGCGGTGGGCGACACCGCTTTCAAGACGAAGTGCCTCGACGCGATGAGATCACTCGCCCGGTCCGGTCGTTCCATCGTCTTCGTGAGCCACGAACTCGACATGCTGGAGCGACTGTGCGACCGCGCGATCCTCCTCGATCACGGTCGAATCCTCGCCGACGGCGAGCCCGACGCCCTCGTCGGAATGCACCGGAACGACTCCGACTCAGCCGAAACCGAGGAGATCCCGACATGATGGACCCGATGGTCGCCAGGCTCATCCGGATCGTGACGTCGACCGGAAGACTTCCGGGATTCTCCCACGCCTACCGGATCTTCTACGACGTGGTGCTCGGTCGATTCGACGCGAGCATGCGGGAACACCGCTGCGTCTCCTCGGTGCTGCTCAAGGGATCGTTCGCCCGCCGCGAACACCAACCCGGCTACAGCGACATCGATCTCGCGATCATCATCCGCGACGACAGTGATCTCGACGAGATGATCGCAGTCGCGAAACGCATCCACGCCTTCAAGCAGAGGCTCTTCGCCTTCAAGGTTCCAGTGGTCGGCGAGATCGAGATCTTCAAGCAGTCCGACGCCGCCCATTCAATGTTCCAGGGGTATTCCCGCCACTTCTCCTGGCGACTGGTCTCCGGTGATCCGGTCCCGTTCTCGAACGACCCGCTCGAACCCGAGGAGTGGCTCTGGTACGAGTTCTTCAAGTTCCTGATCTTCCAGACCATCTCGAACGTCGACCGGATCGACATCTCTGCGACTCGGCGGGCCCGACGACTCGCCCGGCTGCTCGGCGTCGACCCGATCCCTGAAGCCCATCTCGAGATCCACGCCGCGAACATCCGGAAGTTCGATGAACTGCTGGCGCCGCTGGTGGACCCGGACGCGCCCTGTCCCGACCGTTTCGAAGCGGATCACATCGGGCCCTACACCCCCAGTGGTCCGCCGGTCGTCCAGACCTACATCCGTCTCGATGACGACGTGATCCCCCGCGAGGCCGTCGAGGCCCGGTCCGATCGGAGCAAGGACGTGTTCCTGCTGCCCGCACTCATCGGACCGAATGCGATGCGATTCGTGACCGGACCGTTCCACGGACCCCGGGAGGGTCACTGGGCGAACGTCAACCTGCAGACCATCCGGTACCAGTGGCGAGGAACGATCCTCAATCAACCGTTCGTCGAGGACGCGTTCGATCGATCCAGTTACGTCGACATGGTGCGTTCGATCCACGCCCTCGGCCGAAACCCGCTCGTCTCGAACCGCCTCGAGGACACGCCGGAGATGATCCCCCCGGGGGCGAAGCCGAGCGAAGCGGACTTCCGCAAGGTGTTCACGACCCTCGAATCCGTCGACTGGCCGGCAAGCTGATCGATTCGCGGACCCGCGATCCCCGAATCGCGCCACGGGTTCCCGGGGTTCCGAGCACGAAGGGTTCCGACCAGAGGAAGGGCCGTCACCGTTACCCTCGGTGGCATGAACGACACTTCGAATGCCGATCCACCGGTTGAAGACCGACCCTCACCGGATGAACAGGGACGACGTTTCATCCTTCAGGTCGTCCAGCCGGGCCTCGCAGGCCTCATGGATGGATCCGTCTCGACCCTCGCCCCCCTCTTCGCCGCGGCCTTCGCCACCGAAGACAACGGCCAGACGTTCCGCATCGGACTGGCCGCCGCCGTCGGGGCGGGGATCAGCATGGCCTTCGCCGAGGCGATGAGCGACGATGGCAAGATCAGCGGCCGCGGATCACCCTGGCTTCGAGGCGGGATCTGCGGCCTCGCCACCGCCGTCGGTGGCATCGGCCACACCCTTCCCTACCTGCTGCCGGATTTTCGGACGGCCACCATCGCGGCGACGGCGGTCGTGGTGGTCGAGTTGTTCGCGATCTCGCTCATCCGAAAGCGGTACATGGACACTCCCATATTGAAAGCGATGTTCGGCACCGTGGTCGGAGGCATGATCGTCTTCGCCTGTGGGATCCTCATCGGCAAGGGGTGAGTAGAGTATGGCCGACCCCGGGGAATGCGGAAGATGAACGCCCTCTCCTCCGAAGCCCACGCCCCTGTCCCACCCCGTTCGGCTTCAGCCCGACTTCGCCTTCCATCAAGGATCCGTCATGCGTCAGCTCCTGCTCGTTCCAGCCCTCGCGACCATGCTCCTGGCCGTCGCCTGCGGACCCGTGAAGGGATATCCCGGACCCGCCCGTCCCTCGGGGCGACTGGCCACCATCGATCCCAACCCTATTCGCAGTGGGATCGGGGTCATCGTCGAAGGCGTGGACGGCATGGACGTCAACGCCGAATTCGCGTTGACGGTTCTTCCGGGACGGCGGAACCTCGAACTCCGGCTTCGCCCTTATTCACGGGCCGACTTCCAGGAAGTGTCCGGGCCAAGGGCTGAAATGCAGAACAGCTACGACCTCCAGTGGCAGACCACGATCGATTGGGATGTCGACGTGGATGCCGGGGGCGTTTACGCCATCACCGGGCGATGGCAGGAAGGCCTGTACGTGGTCCAGTTCGAAGAGGCCACGAACCGAGACGTGCTTCTGACCCGCGAGGTGAAGGCCGTGCGGCAGAACCCGTGACCAGCGTCAGCCAGCGGCGATTTCGGCCGCTTCAGCGAGGGCTTCGCGGCAGCGATCGATGCGAGCGATCACTGATTCGCGTCCAAGAATCTCGAGGGTGTCGAAGATCGGCGGACTCACCGGACCGCCACTCACCGCGATGCGGAGTGGCTGGGCCACTCGACCGAGATTTCCTTCGGCGACTTCCTCCGCGAATGCGGTGATCGCCGATTCCAGCGAGGCCGCCTTGAAGTCCTCCAGGTCGGCGAGAATGTCGCGGACACGGGCAAGCAGTTCGAATCCAGTGGGTTCGCCCCGGAACAACGCCTTTCGCACCGGCTTGCTGACCACCCATTCGATCGCGTGGTCGGGGAGAACCAGAAACCGGTTGGTGCGGAACGGTTCGGACAGGGTCTTGCTCCGCTCCCGGCTTGCCTCACACAGGATCGCGAACTGGTCGTCGTCGATGCGGGCGAGGAATTCCGGGTGGAATCGTTCGGCGTGGGCGCGGGAGCGGGTGGCGAACTCTTCCGGGGTCATGGCCTGGATGGCATCGAGGTTGAAGGCCAGCAACTTGTCGCGGTCGAACTTGGCCGGCGTCTTCTGAACCCGATCGAGATCGAACTTCGAGCAGAGGAAGGCGTTGTCGAACTTCTCCAGATCGTCTCCGGCACTCCAGCCGTTGAGCGAGAGAAAGTTGCAAAGCACTTCGGGGAGGTAGCCCGAACGCCGGAAGTCCGCGACGTTGATCTCGGGAAGAGCGACACCGAGGATTTCAGCGATCGACTCCAGGCGATCCAGATCGAGCTGCACCGTCTTGTCGGACTTCCATCGATCCCAGGTTTCGGAATCGACGATCGGACTCCCATCCCCGTCCACGGGACAGTGCTCGACCTCCTGTGACCGGACCGCGGCTCGCAGGGCCTTGTCCTTGTCCCGCTTGCTCATCTTCGAACCGTCGGGATTCATGATGAGAGAAAGATGCCCGTAGTTGGGGCGAGGGAAATCCAGAGCGTCCTGAAGAAGAACGTGCTTGGCGGTGTTGTTGAAGTGTTCCTGAGCCCGGAGAACGTGGCTCACCTTCATGAGTGCATCGTCGACCACCACCGCGAAGTGATAGGTGGGATAGCCATCGGCCTTGCGAATGACGAAGTCGTCGACCTCGCCCGCGGGAAGCGTCGCCTCCCCCAGGACGTCGTCGAAGATGGTGATCGCCGCGTCCGGGGTTCGGAAGCGAATCACCGAAGGCTCCCCGGCGGCCAGCTTCGCGGCGACGTCGGCCGCATCGAGATCGAGCGAGGCTCGGTCGTACCGATAGGGCTGCTTGGCGGCTCGGGCCGCCCGGCGTTTGGCGTCGAGTTCTTCGGGCGTGTCGAAGGCGTGGTAGGCCTTGCCCTCTTCGAGCAGCCGGTCGAGATGGGCCTGATAGATCGAGAGGCGTTCACTTTGGAAGTAGGGTCCATGATCGCCACCGCCCTGCCCGGGTAGTTCGGCCAGGGTCGGTCCTTCGTTCCAATCCATGCCCAGCCATGCGAGATCCCTCATGAATCCGAGGCTCGCCTCGTCGGAACTTCGCTTCTGATCGGTGTCCTCGATTCGCAGGACGAAACGGCCATCCCGTCCGCGGGCGAAGGCCCAGCAGAAGAGTGCGGTACGAGCACCGCCGACATGCAGGTGGCCGGAGGGACTGGGAGCGAATCGGGTGACGACGGTCATGGCGAAATTCCTGAGAGAGATCGGGCCACACAGGATACCGCTCCCCCGGGTTCGGGCCGGATTCGACGAAACCGCGGAGCCCGACGATGATGTCCACAGATGACGCCGTCGGCCTCCAACCCCCCGTCCTGGACCTCGGTTTCCGCCCGCAGGGTCGGCTTGCTTTCCGATACCCACGGCGACGCCGGCCGTACCTCACAAGGCCTCGAGGTCTTGATGGCGGCGTCCGTGGACCTGATCCTTCACCTGGGCGATCTGGGTTCCGAGGAGGTGGTGGATCGACTGGTGGGACTCCCGGTTCGGATGGTCCTGGGGAATGTTGATCCTCCGATACTGGCGTCTTACGCGGAATTTCTCGGTTTGAACGTCGATCACCCATTGATGCGGCTGGAGATCGGGAACCGCCGGCTCGTCGCCACGCACGGCCACCTCGATCAAGAGGTTTCCGCCGGAGTGCGGGATCGGCCCGACTATTTCATCCATGGACACACCCATCGCGTTCGCGACGAGCGAATCGACGCGACGAGGTTTCTGAATCCCGGTGCCCTCCAGCGAAACGCCCCGTCGAACGTCGGGGTTCTCGATCTGCTGAGCGATGATTTTCGCCTGCTTGAAGTCCCAAACCACTGATCCTCGAGTCCATCCGCATCCCGGCGCCCGGATCCACGAACTCAAACATGATGTCGACGTTGATTCTCCTCACCCAGCTCGCGAGCACCTGGTTTCTGGTCGGCCTGATCTGGACGATCCAGGTGGTCCACTACCCGCTCTTCGCGGCGGTCGGACTCGATCGCTTCGTCGACTACGAGGCCGCCCATGCCCGTCTCATCACCCTCGTGGTGGGACCAGTCATGCTGATCGAGGCGGCCACCGCCGTCCTGCTCATCACCAACCGCCCCCCTGCGATCCCCGCCTGGATCGCGTGGACCGGGCTGGCACTGGTTGCGGTGATCTGGATCTCCACGGCGGCGATCCAGGTACCGGCACACGGCCGGCTCGCAGAAGGTTTCGAGGCCGCCGCACACGCTCGGCTCGTCGGTTCCAACTGGATCCGCACCATCGCCTGGACCGCCCGCGGCCTGCTGCTCGCCGTGGCGATCTGGCCACTGCTCCAATCCGCCTCCACTCGGGTTTGAACTCCTATCCTCTGATTCGGTGAACAAGCCCTTTTGAACTCCTCCAAACTCCAGCCCCAGGACGCCATGACCACCGCCCCCACCGCGCCCAACCCGACCATGCCACCTGCAGACCTTCCCTCGAATTTCGCCGACCTTCAAGGGTCAGGCTGGGTTTCCCGGAGCGTCAAGGATGAACTCCGCGACAACCTCATCCAGGCTCTGGAGCGGGGCGAGAATCTTTTCCCCGGGGTTCTCGGCTACGACGACACCGTGATCCCGGAAGTGGTGCTGGCCATCCTCGCGGGTCATGACATGCTGTTCCTCGGAGAAAAGGGGCAGGCGAAGAGTCGTCTCATGCGGATGCTTCCGCGTTTCCTCGACGAATGGGTGCCGTATCTCGACATCCCCGGCTGCCCGGTGCACGAAGACCCCAGGTCGCCGATCACCGGCGCCGGCATGCGGATGATCCGGGACGTCGAACCCGGCCAGATCCCCATCGCATGGTGGCATCGAGACGATCGATACGCCGAACGACTCGCACCCGGAACGAAGTTCGCCGACGTGATCGGCGAGATCGACCCCGCCAAGGTGGTGGGCGGCGCGAGTCTCGGAGAAGAGGAGGCCATTCACTTCGGCCTGGTCCCCCGGATGCATCGCGGGATCTTCGCGATGAACGAACTCCCGGACCTCGATGAACTGGTGCAGACCGGGCTCTTCAACATCCTTGAAGAGCGGGACGTGCAGATACGCGGCTATCCCGTGAGCTTCGAACTCGACGTGGCCCTGGTGTTCAGCGCGAATCCGTCCACCTTCAACCGGTCCGGCAAGGTCATTCCTCAACTCAAGGATCGGATCGGCTCGACCATCCGGACCCACTACCCCGCGGATCGTTCAATCGGAGTGGAGATCACCCGCCAGGAGGCCGGGCTGGATCTGAATGGACGCCATCCGGTCACCGTTCCTCCTTTCATGGACGCGGTGATCGAAGAGATCGCGGTCGCCGCAAGGCGTTCCCAGTACGTGGACCAGGAGAGCGGCGTTTCGGCCCGATTCGCGGTGGCCAACTGGCGGGCGATGGTCGCGGCGGCTCGTCGCCGAGGCATCGTGATCGGAGAGTCTCCCGCCGTGCCGCGGATCAGCGACCTCGCCCATCTCCACTCCACCTCCAGTGGCAAGCTCGAGCTTGACCTGATGGGAAGCCACCAGATGGACGAGCGGCGGGTGTTGGACGCGATCGTCGCGGAGGCGGTGGCCACGGTCTTCCGCGAACTCGTGGACGAGGCCGGATTGGATGGAATCGCGGAAGAGTTCGGCAAAGGAGTCAGAATCGAGGTCGGAGACCTCGTGCCTTCCACCGACTACGAAGGCGTGATGAATCGGATCCCAGAAGTCTGGGCGCGGGCCCTCGATGTCAATGCGGCCACGGATCCCGCGGTCCGAGCCTCCGCCGCGGAGTTTCTGCTTGCCGGGCTTCATGCGACGGATCGAATCTCTCGAAGCGAGCGATTCGGACGCACCATCTACGAGACCGGACCGTGAGTACCGAGGAATCCAATCCCGACGAAGCGCCGGCCGCACGAACCTCCGGACTCGGGGGCATCGTCCACACGTACCGAGGGTACGACCCCGTCCGATTTCCGCCGCCCACCGCACCCCCCGGTGAAGGCATCGAGGGGCTCGGAGACCGGATGTTGGAAAGCGGTTCCCGCCGACGCTTCACGGCGGAGGAACTGGCGGAGGCCATTCGGATTCCGCCGGAGGCCATCGGTGGCCTCGGGCCATCGATCGAAGCCCTGATCGCGGAGTTGGAGGCCAGACGAGATCGAATTCTGGAAACCTGGGATCCGTTCCCCACCGTGGACGCCGCGTCCCGGCAGGTCGATGACCAGGCCGAACCGCTGCTCGATGCAGAGGCGCTTCCAGAGATCTTCCGGGAACGACTTCGACGGGAGGTACGGGAACGGCAGATCCATGGTCTCGAGCGACTCTGGTACCACCTGGATCGAGACGATCCGGAACAGGCGGCGATTCGTGCAAAGCTGCCCGGAATCGTGGAATCCCTCGGCGATCTCGACGCGATCGAAGGCCTGAGGGACGGCTGGCCGTTCACCGGCCGAAGGGTTCCGTCGGTCGAGGAAGGGGTTGAAATCCGCACCGAACTGGAACGGCTGGAAAATCTCCTCGAGCAGCTCCGAGAAGCGCTGAAGAACGCCCGCCCCGCGGTGGTCGATCTCGATGAACTGCAGGATTTCATCGACGAGGCGGATCTCTCGGACTTCAAGCAGGTCCGGGCCCGGGCCGAAGAACTGCTTCGACAGGCCGCCGAGCAGGAAGGACTGATCCAGGACGAGGAAGGCTGGAAGATGGGACCCGGGGCGATGCGTCGATACCAGTCGACCTTGTTGGCGTCCGTCTTCGCGTCCATGAAAGGCAGCCGGCACGGACGTCATGACCCGGTGGAACGAGCCGACGGGACGATTGAACTTCCCGCCACCCGTGACTGGGAATTCGGTGACCCGGCTTCGGCCCTCGACCTCCCGGCCTCCGTTCTCAATGCCGTGGTTCGAGGTGGAGGCGGTCCGCCCGAACTCCGAGGAGAGGATCTCGTGGTCCATCGGACCCGATCAACGACGAAATGTGCCACGGTGGTCATCCTCGACATGTCAGGATCCATGAGGTCAGGGGGACAGTACGTCTCGGCCAAGAAAATGGCCCTTTCCCTCGAAGCCCTCATTCGCCGGGAGTACCCCGGCGATCGCCTCCACTTCATAGAGATGTACAGCGTCGCCAAGCCGGTACCCCGCGGTGGCGTCGTGGATCTGATGCCCAAGCCGGTCACCATCCGGGATCCCGTCGTCCGACTTCGGGCAGACATGAGCGATCCGGATATCACGGAAGCGGATCTCCCGCCCCACTTCACCAACATCCAGCACGCTCTCCAACTATCGCGACGTCTGCTTGCAGCCGCGGACACCCCGAACCGCCAGGTGATGCTGATCACCGACGGACTCCCGACCGCCCATTTCGAGGATGACCAACTTTTTCTCCTCTACCCACCCGACCCTCGGACCGAAGAGGCGACGATGCGGGAGGCCGCGGCACTGGCACGGGAAGGAGCGACCATGAACGTCTTCCTGGTGCCCAGTTGGAGCCAGAACGAAGAAGATCTGCGCTTCGGACGCCGGCTCGCGGAATCGACGGGAGGCCGGGTGGTCTTCACCGCGGGCAACGACCTCGACCGTTTCGTGGTCTGGGACTACCTGGACAAGCGTCGTCACATCGTGGGGTGAACTCCCTCTCTCCGACCGATAGGCGTGCTTTTCTCGTCTTTCCGGCGTGGAGCCGTGGACGATTGGACGCGGGTTTCGCATACTGTCTTCCTTGATCGGCAGTGACGGACCGCTGCCGACCTTGCCCGCGGACCGGCCCAGAGGCCCCCACCATCGGTGTACCACCGCGACAGCCCGGCCTTCGATCCCGTCTTTCCGGACGGTCGGGGCCGCACCCCCCCTGCCAATTTCATCCCCCGGGAACCCGCTCGCCCTCCAGGCGATGCTGGTAACCCACACGAAACCGGTGCTGCCGCATCGGTGGTCGCGAGGAGCATCCATGCCCGGTCATCGCTCGTTCGAATCGTTCACCCTGGAGGAAGGAAACTCGATGGATCTGCCCGAGAACCAGCCGCCTGCATCGGAATATTTCGGACATCTCACCTTCACAGGCGACGTGATGATGCGTCGGCTGCCTCCGACCACCGCGATGAGCCTCGCCGCGACGATCGATCAAGGGGAGCCGTTGGATCCGGCGTTGGCCAACACCGTCGCCGCGGCGATGAAGGATTGGGCCGTCGAGCATGGAGCGACCCACTTCTGCCACTGGTTCCATCCGCTGACCGGCACGACTGCGGAAAAGCACGACGCCTTCCTGTCGGTCAACGGCGACGGCGTGGCGTTGGAGAAGTTCAGTGGCAACGCGCTCATCGTCGGCGAACCGGACGCGAGTTCCTTTCCATCCGGGGGCATTCGTGACACCTATGAGGCCCGGGGTTACACGGCCTGGGACGCGAACAGCCCGGCGTTCCTCCTCTCCACCCCGGACGGCGTGACCACCCTCTGCATCCCCACCGCGTTCGTGAGCTACACGGGCGAGGCGCTGGATACCAAGACTCCGCTGCTTCGTTCGATCGAGGCGGTTGCCAAGCAGGCGATTCGAGTGATGAAGAACTTCGGAACGGCGGACGGCGTCGCCCGCGTCGTCGGCACGCTTGGATGCGAGCAGGAGTATTTCCTGGTCGAGCAGGAACTCGCAGCGGATCGACTCGATCTGCAGATCTGCGGTCGAACCCTGGTGGGCGCGATGCCCCCGAAGGGACATCAGCTCGACGATCACTACTTCGGCTCGATTCCGGCTCGAGTCATCGCCTACATGACCGAGGTCGAGAGCCGCCTGTTCGAGCTCGGGGTGCCGGTCAAGACCCGTCACAACGAAGTGGCTCCCGGTCAGTACGAGCTCGCCCCCACCTTCGAAACCGCGAACGTCGCGGTCGATCACCAGATGCTCACCATGCATATTCTTCGCGAGGTGGCTCCGAAGTACGGATTCCAGTGCTTGCTCCACGAGAAGCCCTTTGCGGGAATCAATGGTTCCGGAAAGCACAACAACTGGTCCCTGTCCACCGACGGCGGCATCAATCTGTTCGATCCACAGGATGAAACCCACACCAACATGCAGTTCCTGTTCTTCCTCTGTGCGGTCATTCGCGCGGTGGATCTCAACGCGGAACTCCTGAGGGCGTCGATCGCCTCGGCGGCCAATGACCATCGGCTCGGCGCCAATGAGGCACCACCCGCCATCATGTCCATCTTCCTCGGAGAGATGCTGACCGACATCCTCGAACAGATCGAAGACGGCAAGCCACGATCCACCGTCAAGGGTGGAAATCTCGATCTCGGCGCCCGAACCCTTCCCCTGGTCCCTCGGCATGCCGGGGATCGAAACCGAACCAGCCCCTTCGCCTTCACGGGCAACAAGTTCGAGTTTCGTGCCGTCGGCTCCACGTCGCATCCGGCCTGGCCGAACACCGTCCTCAACACGATCGTGGCCGAGAGTCTCGACACCATGTCGACCGAACTCGAGAAGAAGATCGGCAAGAAGCCGACGCCCGCCAAGCTGGAGTCGGCGGTGCGGAACCTGCTCAAGGCCGTGGTGAAGAAGCACCGCCGGGTCTGCTTCGACGGTGATGGATACAGCAAAGAGTGGTACGAGGAGGCCGCGAAGCGTGGGCTCTCGAATCTGGAGAGTGCCGCCGAAGCGTTGCCGGTCATCGGCGGACGCGACGTGGCCCGGATGTTCGCGAAGTACGGCGTGATGAGCGCCCGCGAGGTCAAGGCCCGTTCCGAGGTCCTGATGGAGCAGTACTGCACCAACCTGGAGATCGAAGGGCGAACCCTGTCGACCATGGTTCGCACGGAGATTCTTCCTGCCGCCATGCGGGCCCAGGCCGAGCTGGCGGATGCCATCGGGGCCACTCAGGTGGCCGGAGTGGAATGCCCGGACAGCGAGGAAGCGCTGCGGACGCATGTTTCTCATGTCTCTTTGCTGCGTCAAGCGATCAAGGAGGTCGAAGTCGCGATCTCCAACGGCCCGGCCAACGCGGAAAAGCGAATCAAGCATCTCCGAGAGACGCTGGTCCCCGCAATGGAGAAGACCCGTACGGCCTCGGACCTTCTGGAGCGAGACATGGCGGCCGATTGCTGGCCGATGCCCACCTACGTCGAAATGTTGCTCATCAAACACTGATCCGGGTGGGGCCAGAACCTCGACTCTTCGGTCAAAACGCCGCCCTTCGTCATTTCCGGACGAAGGGCGGCTTTGTTTATGAGTTCCGACGGGAGGCTGGGTGGCTGCAATGCGGCCGGACGGGTATCCTTCGAGGTTTCCCCGACTTCGGGGACTTTTCAACCGAGACCTGGATTTCGAGCACAACATGAGCGACTTCTCTTTCGACGGCGGCGACGGCTTCGAGCCTCAGGTCGAGATCACCGAGACGGGCCCCTGCGCCCGATCGTTGAAGATCACCATTCCGACCGCGGTCATCGACGAACGGTTGGAAATGCAGCTCGGCACCCTGGCGAGTGAAGCCTCACTTCCGGGTTTCCGAAAGGGCCACGTTCCGCGGGCGTTGCTTGAAAAGCGTTTCGGAGAGAACGTTCGCGGCGAGACCCGCGGCCAGTTGATCTCCGACGCCTTCCAGAAGGCCATCAGCTCGAACGAGATTCAGATCATCGGAGACCCCGATTTCGGTGATCCCGACTCGATCCCGGGTCTCGAAACCGGCAAGGACCTGGTCTTCTCGGTCGACGTGGAGATCGTCCCGGATTTCGAACTCCCCGAACTCGATGGCGTCCCGGTCACCAAGCCCATGATGGAGGTGGCCGATGAGATGATCGACGCGGAGGTTCTGCGGAATCAGTACCGATTCGGCACCCCCGCCCGCATCACCGGGCCCTTCGAGGCGCTCGACCGCATGGTTGGGTCCGTGCTGATCACGGTCGAAGGCAATGACGAGCCCTTCTTCGAGCATGAACAGGCCGTGGCCGTCGTTCCCGCGGAAGAAGATGAAGGCAAGGGGCAGTTCCTCGGCCTGCTGGTCGAGGATCTGGCCACGCATCTGACCGGACGCAATGTCGGTGACGTGATCGAATTTGAAACCGTCGGGCCGGAATCCTTCGAGCGTGAAGAGATTCGCGGCAAGAAGGTGTCGATCCGCTTCGAAGTCTCCGATGCCGAACGGGTCACTCCGCTGGAGATCAAGGAACTGGTCGAGCGTTTCGGACTCGACGAAGAAAGCGGTCTGCGGGAGCAGATTCGCCTCGCCCTTGAGAATCGCCGGGATGCGGAACAGCGTTCCGCCGAGCGAGAGCAGGTCTACGAGTGGCTTCTGGACACCATCTCCTTCGAGGTCCCACCCAAGGTGAGCGACGCGCAGGCGGCCAACATGGTCGAGCAGCAGCGGATGGAACTTCTGGGGCGTGGACTCGACGAAGACCAGGTCGAGCTCAAGCTCGCCGAGCAGAGAAACGAAAGCGAGCGATTCTCCCGCGACCGACTTCGGCTCATGTTCATCATGGCCAAGGTCGCCCGTCACTTCGAAGTCGAGGTCGGAGAGGCCGAGATCAACGGCCGAATCGCCGAGATCGCCAACGCCCAGCGGGTCCGACCGGAAGAGGTTCGCGCGGAACTCACCAAGAACGGTCGCATCCGTGAGGTCGCGATGTCCATCCAGCAGGCCAAGGCGGCCGACCGGATCGTGGACACCGCGAAGGTCACGGAAATGCCGGCCGACGACTGGAATGTCCTGGTCGAAGAACGAGTCGCCGACCGGAAGAAGAAGGCCGCTGCGGGCTCGTGATCGGACGCCTGCTGGTCTTGTTTCCGGCCTCCGGAAGCACCCTGTTCGCAGACGTGCTTCCGTGGGTCGGCCTGTTCGTCATTCTGATTCTCGCCGGTGGCGGACTGGCGATGCTCGTTCGCAGAAGCATCTTCTCCGGCACGGAATCGACGGTTGGTTTCACCCTCGAGGATCTCCGCGGAATGCGGGACCGCGGTGAGATCAGCAACGAAGAATTCGAACAGTCTCGGGACCGGATGATGAATGCAGTCCGGAACCTCGGTTCGTCCGGAAATCGTCCGAGCAGTTCGGCCCCCCCCGCTCGCCTCGCAGGTGCGAATCTCCCACCGCGACGATCTCGCGAAGGACCGAAAAGTCCCCCGACCAACGGATCCTCTCCGGACTCCGAAAACGGCTGAAGCCCACGCCCTCTCGCCCCGATACACTCGTCAGGTCCGCTCGTCGTGAGTTGCGGACCGACTCTCACGGCCTTCCTAATTCACTCGGGAAACCGCATGCACCGTAGTCCTGAATCCGCCCCTTTGGGCACAGCCTCCGCTTCCTCTGACTTTTCGAAGGCCGAAATGCCTGCAGGAATGGCCGGACGGCCTCCTCAGGGCTCCGGCGACAGCCGAGGTGGCGAAGGACGTGGCCCCAGTGGCCCGACCGGCCCCGGCGGTTCTGGTGGTGCAGGTGGTTCGGGTGGCGCCGGTGGTGACGGTGGTTTCCGTGGTCGCAAGATCACGACCTGTTCGTTCTGTGGGAAGACCTCCCGGGAGGTCGGACCCATGGTCGAGGGACCGGGGGACGTCTATATCTGCACGAACTGCACGGACCTCTGCCAGAACATCTTCCGCCAGGAGCGACGACGAGTCGATCGAGGGCGTCCGCTCTTCAGTTCGATTCCAACTCCCAGGCAGCTTCGGGAGTTCCTTGACCAGTACGTGATCGGGCAGGATCGCGCCAAGAGATCGCTCGCGGTCGCCGTCCACACCCACTACAAGCGACTGATGCATGCGGAGAACGAGGAGTCGGAAGTCGAACTCGACAAGTCCAACGTCCTGCTCATCGGGCACACCGGCACCGGCAAGACGCTTTTGGCACGAACGCTCGCCCGGATTCTGAACGTGCCCTTCGCGATCGGCGATGCGACGACACTGACCGAAGCCGGATACGTGGGCGAAGACGTTGAAAACCTGCTGCTCAAATTGCTTCAGGCCGCGGATTACGATCTCGAAACCGCCCAGCGAGGCATCATCTACATCGATGAGATCGACAAGATCGGCAAGACGAGCAGCAACGTCTCGATCACCCGGGACGTCTCGGGCGAAGGCGTTCAGCAGTCTCTGCTGAAGATGCTCGAAGGAACCGTCGCCAATGTTCCGCCCCAGGGCGGCCGGAAGCATCCCGAGCAGCAGTACATTCAACTGGACACCTCGAACGTCCTGTTCGTCTGCGGCGGATCGTTCGTCGGACTCGAAGACATCATTCGCAAGCGACTGGGAGCGAGCCGCATCGGTTTTGCCGGCGGAGGAACCACTCGGATCGGCGAAGGTGATCCGGTGCTCACCAGCGTGGTACCCGAGGACATTCTCGAATTCGGGCTCATCCCCGAACTCGTGGGTCGTCTCCCGATCGTCTGCCCGCTCGAACCCCTCGACCGTTCCGCGATGGTGCAGATCCTCACCGAACCCAAGAATGCGATCGTCAAGCAGTATCAGCACCTGTTCTCGCTTGAGAACGCCGCCCTTGACTTCACCGATGGAGCCCTCGATCTCATCGCCGAGCGAGCGATGAAGCGGGATACCGGTGCTCGGGCCCTTCGAGCCGTGATGGACGAGCTGATGGTGGATCTGCTTTACGATCTGCCGGATGAGGCCAACGAGGGCGTGACCTACGTCCTCGATGAGGAGGCGGTTGAAAACGGCCCTTCCCTCGAGGGCATGGCCCGTCGGAGCAAGGAGTCCGCGTGAGCCGGGATCGCCGGTCGGCCTATGAGGCCCTGGGGGCGGAATTGGCCGAAACCCGGTGCGATTCGGATGCTGATCCCCTTGAGCACTTCGTCGACGTGGCCTGGCGGCACCTGGCTCCCACCGGCGTCAGTTGGCTTGGTTTCTACCGATGGGATCCGGATCCCGGCACCCTGGTGCTTTCCGCCCGGAGAGATAGGCCGGCCTGCTCCCCGATCGGACTCCATGGGGTCTGCGGGCAAGCCCTCCGGCTCGGACGGACCCGAATCGTCGACGACGTTCTGGAACTCGGGTCCGATTATGTCGCCTGCGACGCGCGAGATCGATCGGAAATCGTGATTCCCGCGAACCAGGGATCGTCTGGGATCCATCCCGCGAATCTGGTTCTGGATCTCGACAGCTTCGAGCCCGCGGACTTCGGTGATCAAGACGATGCCGGGCTTCGAGTCGCGCTGGATCTGGCGGGGCTCACTCCGATATCCAACGGCCTGGCTTGCCACGGCCCGATCCTTCCCGCATGATTTCTGGGATCCAGGACGGATCCATCGCGTGAGGCCCTTGCTGATTGCACGGGATCCCGTATACTGCCCGGCTCACTCTAGGAGTCCGTCCATGCCCCGTCGATGCCATTTCCTTGGAACCGGTACCCGTTCAGGTCACAAGAAGACCTACCGCGGTCGCGCGAAGTATCTCGGCGGCGTTGGTATCAAGATCACCTCGGTGACCAAGCGAACCTTCAAGCCCAACCTGCAGAAGGTTCATTGCATGATCGATGGCGCGCCCCGCAAGGTGTACGCCTCGACCAAGGCCATCCGCATGGGCCTGGTGGTCAAGCCCGCCAAGCGCAAGTACACCTACACGCGAGATCAAAAGGCAGCAGCTGCGGCTGAAGCCTGATCAAGCGGGGTTTATCCGGCATCTCCTTCCTCTGACGGACCCTTTCGCGGGCCCCTGAGGTGGTTTTGTTCGGGTATTTTGCTTTCCCCCGATTTTTCCGCTTGATTGCGGACTCCAGGGCGGTATTCTTCGTCGTTCCTCGGAGGCATCTCCGATCTTGGTCCCCTCGTGGGCAGATCGTCAACCTCCCGCCGCCGAGAACAACGCCACGGCCCCCCGGCCACGACCTCGTCCCACTTTATGAGCCGGACAGGTCAGCCGAACCGAGGCGTCCCGAAGTTCCGACATTCAGTATCACGGAGATTCCTGGCGATCGCCGGAATTTCAGAACCGCCCGTCGTTCCACGCGACGGTGAGGTTCGGTTCGTGGCGAGATCGACCGGTTTCACCCCTGGTCGGCTTGCGGCGAATGGTGGTTTCATTCGTCTGATTCTCCTCTCCTGTCCTCCAGCGAATTCCCCGGCAACCGTGACTGGCTCTTCCTTTTCGAACGATCGCGAACGCGTCCTCGAAGCCACCGACCTGGTGGCGGTGATCGGTGAGCAACTCCGCCTGGAACCGAAAGGGACCGAGTACGTCGGGGTCTGCCCCTTCCATGACGACAGCCGGCCTTCCATGTGCGTGGTGCCCCAGAAGGGCTTCTACCATTGCTTCGCTTGCGGAGCCCATGGCAATGCGATCGACTTTCTCATCAACTACCACCGGATCGAATTCCGGGAGGCGTTGGAGAATCTAGCCACTCGAGCGGGCATCGAACTGACTCGCGGCCCTCGTCGCGACGAAGGCGAGGTCACTCGCCGCACCCAGGTGCTCCGGGCCAACAAACTCGCGGCCGGTTTCTTCGCCAGAATGCTGGCGGCCGATGAGGGTGCGGCTGGTCGGGAGATCCTCAAGGATCGCGGGATCACGCCGGAGCTGGCAGAGACATTCGGTCTCGGCGTGGCGCCCGATGCCTGGTCGACGCTGGCGGACAAGGTCGCCGCGGCCGTGGAATCCTCTCGCGAAGTCGACGGAGAGACGGTGCCCCCCGGCGACATGTTCGAGGCCGCCGGCCTGCTCCGGACATCGTCTCGCGGAACCCTGATCGACAATTTCAGGAACCGGCTGATCTTTCCCATTCGAGATGAACTCGGACGCCCGATCGCATTCGGCGCGAGGAAGATCGACCCCGAAGACGAACCGAAATACCTCAACAGCCCGGAGTCGGAGATCTTCCACAAGGGAAAGGTCCTCTACGGACTCGATCTGGCCAGCCGCAGCATCGCTCGCGCCCGAACCGCCATCGTGTGCGAGGGCTATACCGATGTGATCGCGCTGCACGGCTTCGGTTTCACCAACGCGGTCGCCACCCTGGGGACCGCACTCACCCGCGAACACGCCAATCGTCTGGCCCGTTTCTGCGACACGGTCATCCTGCTCTTCGATGGTGACAACGCGGGGCGTCGGGCGGCAGACCGCGCGGTCGAGGTCTTCTTCGCATCGGAAGTCGACATTCGGCTCTGCAACCTCCCGGACGGACTCGATCCCGATGGCCTTCTGCGGAGCGAAGGGGGTCCGGAACGCTTTCAGAAGGCGATCGACGATTCCAGCGATGCGCTGGTGGCCTTGGTTTCCGACTTTCGCGATCGCCTGCGAGAGGCCGGTGGCGTGACTGCCCGGCAGCGAATCGTCGACGAAGCCTTGCGGCGTCTGGATGGACTCGGATTCGACGGTCTTGCGGGCGTTCGACGCACCTTCGTTCTGGATCACCTCGCGGGCGTCCTCGGCGTTCCGGTCGGCATGCTCGATCGGTCCGGTCCGGGGACCGCCCGCGTTCCGTCGGTCCCGGTCACGCCCGAACCGATGCCCGAGGGTTCCTTTGATGCGGCGGAGCCGATCATTCGAGCCAGTGGACGTCGTCGCCGGGCCGAAGAAGCGGTTCTTCGACTGCTACTCGCCGAACCGACGTTCGCGACCACTCCAGTGGATCTGGACGGCAAATCCAGCACGCCACTCGACCGCTTCGCCGAGGTGCAGTTCGAAGACCCCCCGTGCCGATTGGCGTGGCGGATGCTCGCCGAGGGCGCCGCTGCTGGAACGGTTCCCGATGGAAGCGACATCGTGGCGGCGATCGAGGACGTCGGCCTGTCCCGAATCGTCGCGGGCTGCTTCGCCGAGGGCTATCGCGAACTTCGCGAAGCCGACGCCGCGGATGACGGCGATCCCATCGGACTGCTGGAACGCGCCGTGCTCGATCTCGCCGCGGCGATCGATCGCGACATCGTGCTGGCCGACCGGGCCGATCTCGCATCGAGGCCCATGAAATCCGCCCAGGATGCCGCCGCAGCCCTTGAGCGTCTGCGGGCGGGTGGCAGTGATCCGGCCGCCATTCGCCGCCGCCGAGCCGGTCGAACCGGTGGCTACCTGGGCGAATCCCGTCCACCGGACGAACCCCCGATGAACTTCCCCGACGAGGCGATTCCGCCCCCGTCGGATCATGAATCCGATCCCTCCTTCGATCATGGTTCTTCCTGATCGATCTTCTGCTCGCCGACATCCTTTTCGGCTGTCACTCCTGGAGCTCCTCTTGCTTCCTCTTCCACTTGATCCGCATCCCGTTCTGAAGCATCTCGTGAAGACCGGCCGCGACCGCGGCTGGATCTGTTACGAAGAAATCAATACCTGCCTGCCCGACTGTTACGTCGATCCGGACGCGATCGACGCGTTCATGATGGTGGTCCGTCTGGACGGCATCGAACTCATCGACGAGATCGAACGACGTCGACGTGGCCTCAAGCAGATGCCGGCCGATCTGCAGACCGATCTGAAGTTCCAGCGGGACAACGAACGGAAGGCCGCCCGGACCCCGAAGGTCCAGATGATCGACGACGTCGGGGAAGGCACCCCCGGGCGAAATCCCTTCGACGACGGAGAAGATCTCGGAGAGACCGCCTCCAGCACCCCCGCGACCACTACCACCACCGAAGGCGAGCCGGAGTTGCTCGATGACGCCGAGACCCAGGCGGCGGTGGAGCAGGCGATCGCGGAGCAGGGTTCCAAGCGGATCGATGATCCGATTCGGATGTATCTCACTCAGATGGGCACGATTCCGCTGCTCACCCGCGAGCAGGAGATCCGGCTGGCCAAGAAGATCGAGACCACCCGGATGTTCTTCCGTCGCATGACGCTGGAAAGCGACTACGCGGGGCGTCAGGCGATCGAAGTCCTCCAGCAGGTCCACGACGGCCAGCTCCCCTTCGACCGAACCATGCGGATCTCCACGGCGGAAGACAACGCCAAGGAGAAGGTCGCCCTTCGAATCCCGTACAACAGCGCCACGGTGAGGCGGCTTTTGGAACTCAATGAGGCCGGCTGGGAGCGACTTCAGGATTCCACCTGCAGCGACAGCCGCCGGAAGTCCATCCGAGCCGAGATGGAAGAACGCCGGCGTCGGATTGGCACCCTCCTCGAGGAATGCTGTCTCCGGACCGGTCGCATCCAACCGCTCATGAGGAAGCTCCAGGCGGTCAACAAGAAGATGAAGGACCTGCAGAAGCGGATCCTGAAGGCGGAAAAGCATCCCGAGCGTTACGACCCTGAAGACGTCTTCGTCATGAAGGAAGAGCGAGAGGGTCTTCGGAACCTGGTGCTCGAGCAGCCCGAAGAGGTGTCCGAGCGAGTTCGGGAGATCGAAAAGGTCTTCGAGGAGTACGAGCAGGCCAAGCGGGATCTTTCCGGCGGAAACCTTCGCCTCGTGGTCTCGATCGCCAAGAAGTATCGCAATCGCGGCCTCCCCTTCCTCGACATCATCCAGGAAGGCAACACCGGCCTGATGCGGGCGGTCGACAAGTACGAGTACAAGCGTGGCTACAAGTTCTCGACCTACGCGACCTGGTGGATTCGACAGGCGATCACCCGGGCCATCGCGGACCATGCTCGAACCATCCGCGTTCCGGTCCACATGATCGAGACCATGTCCAAGTTGCGGAACATCCAGAAGACGCTGCTTCAGGACCTCGGTCGGGAGCCCACGGTCGAGGAGATCGCGATCAAGGCGAAGATGCCGATCGAAGAGACCCGTCGGGTCATGAAGATCTCCAGGCACCCGATCAGCCTGGATCGCCCGGTCGGCGAGAGCGAGGATTCGCACTTCGGTGACTTCATCGAGGACGAACGCCAGGAGTCACCTTCGGATTCCGCGACCAGCGACATGCTCAAGCAGCGGATCAACGATGTTCTCCGGACCCTCACCTATCGCGAGCGGGAGATCCTCAAACTCCGGTACGGCATCGGCGACGGCTACACCTACACCCTCGAAGAGGTGGGTCGGATCTTCAAGGTGACCAGGGAGCGTGTCCGTCAGGTCGAGAGCAAGGCCATCCGGAAACTCCAGCATCCGATTCGCCGCCAGCGACTCGCGAACTTCCTCAACGGCGACGAATGATTCGAAGCGTTGCGAACCATCAATGAACCGCAGACCGGGCCGATCGTTCCTCACGGAACGATCGGCTCTTTTCATGACCCTGAACGACCACGGTCGACGCGGGAGACGGTGATCGTCTCGAGGTATTCGTCGAGGCCCCACCGGCCGCCTTCCCGGCCGAAACCGGATTGACCGACCCCACCGAACGGCACCGCCGCCACCGCCGGAATCCCATCGTTGATGCCGATGATTCCCGCCGCGAGGGTGCGGCCGAGTCGCTCCGAACGGGCGGGATCGTCAGTGACCGCGTAGGCGGCGAGCCCGTAGGGCGAATCGTTCGCCAGTCGAATGGCCTCGCCTTCGTCCTCGAAGGATCGGACGGGGCAGACCGGCCCGAAGGTCTCTTCCGTCCAGCATCGCATGGTCGGGTCGATGGAGCTCAGGACCGTGGGCTCGGGAAACCGGTCGGTACAGCCGTCGATCGCACGCCGACCGCCACCACAGACCAGCGTGGCCCCCCGACTCAATGCATCCTGAACCTGAGCGTCCACCTTCGCGAGGCCCGCATCGTCGATCAACGGCCCGAGATCGACTCCATCGCGGTCCCCCGGGCCGGAGGTGAGATCGGTGGCGGCGCGGGCGAGTCTCTCCACGAACGCATCATGCCGGGATCGATGAACCAGAAAGCGATTCGGACAGACGCAGGTCTGGCCGCTGTTCCGGAACTTGGCGGTCATCGCCATGGAGACCGCGGCGTCGAGATCCGCATCTTCGAACACCAGGAAGGGCGCATGGCCTCCGAGTTCGAGGGAGAGTCGAACCATTCGTTCGGCGGCCCCGCGCATGAGAATTCGCCCGACGTCGGTGGAGCCGGTGAAGGAAAGTTTTCGAACCCGGCCATCTTCCAGGATGGTTCGCCCGATGGGTTCAGGGGATCCGGTGATCAGATTGAGCACCCCGGGTGGGATGCCTGCTTCCATCGCCAGCGTCACGAAGGCGATGGCCGCCAACGGCGTCTGCTCCGCCGGTTTGATGACCTGCGTGCATCCCACGGCCAACGCGGAGGCGCTCTTCTTGGCCAGCATCGCGAGTGGAAAATTCCAAGGGGTGATCGCCGCCGTCACTCCCACCGGGCGGCGGTGGACGGACACGGATTTACCCGGCACTTCCAGATTCTCCGGGGCGACCGACCGCGCCGCCTCGGCCGCCACCGGCAGAAAGGAGGCGGCATAGTCCACCTCGGCCTCCGACTCGGCGAGTGGTTTCCCCTGCTCCAGAGTGATGAGACGGGCCAGCCCGTCGCGTTCCTCCTTCAAGCGTTCGGCGAGTCGATGAAGCATGGCGGCTCGGACCTCGGCGGTGGTTCTTCCCCAGCCTTCCTGGGCTTCCGCCGCAGCATCGATCGCCTCGCGGGTCTCCCCGGGACCGAGGTCGGGGACCACGGCCACGATTTCATCCGTCGCCGGATCGAGGACCTCGAGCCCTCGGCCGGCGGCTGCGTCGATCCAGCGGTTCCCAATCAGATTCCTGGTGTTCATGGATCTCCTCCAAAGTATGGATCGAAGGTTACAGGGACGGGAACCGGTACACTTCAAACAACCAGATCGGAGAGATTCCCATGGCCAAAGCCGTCGCAGACCCCGTTGAGATCCGTCGCTTCGCTCATGATCTCAAGCGCTTCAACACCGAGATACAGGGACAGATGCAATCCATGCAGGCCCGCATGGGAACACTGGCTCAATCATGGCGTGATCAGGAGCAGGCCAAGTTCGAGGAGGAGTTCGACGCGACCATGAAGACCCTTCAGCGATTCATGAAGGCGTCCGAAGTCCACATTCCATTCCTGCTTCGCAAAGCGCAGCGGATCGAGGAATATCTGCAGCAACGCTGAGACCCGGAATCAACCGCCTCCCATGAGCAGTGAACAAGCCGATGTCAGATCGATCGAAGGAATCGATCGTTTCCGCGCCACACTGGCGGGATTCGTCGATGCCGGACGCGCCGCGCTGCTGGAAGCCGAATCCGACCTTGATCGAATGGTCCTCTGGCTGGACAGCGAGCGGATGACCCACTGGAAGGCCCAGGTGCGGCGGCGGCAGGAGCTGGTGACCCGGGCGAAGAGCGAGGTCTACAGAAAGCAGACCCAGTCTTCAGCCAAGGGTGGCCGTGCGGGTGATGCGGACGAACGACGGAATCTCCGACGAGCCGAGGAGCGTCTGGAAGAGGCTCGACGCCGAATGGCGGCGACCAAGGCCTGGATCCGCCAGCTCGAGCGAGAGCGAACGCTCTTCAAGGCCTCGGTCTCCCCCTTCGCGACCACGGTCGATCATGACCTTCCCCATGCGGTCGGACTCCTCCGACGCATGAGTGAGAATCTGGAGGCGTACATATCGATGCCGCCACCGGATCTCGGACGGCTGATGTCGGCCCCGAGTGACGCGGGATCATCGACCCGGCGGACCGGTGCTTCGATCGCGTCGAACAAGTCGGAGGAAGCGGGCGAATCTGGCGAATCAGGCGCAACCAAGTCGACGGAATCCGAAAACGAACGAGATGAAAAGGATGGTGACTCGTGGGAATGACTTCCGCTCGACTTCGAATTCATGGCGAGTACCGCGATCTGATGATCGCGTGGCGCCGAACCACCGAGCGATGGAATGATCCGGTTTCTCGTGCGTTCGCCGTCCGTCGCCTGGAGACGATCGAGCCGAAGATTCGAGCCACCGTGAGTGCGATGGAGAAAATGGAATCAATGATGACCCAGGCCCGCCGTGATTGCGGAGACGACTGACTCATGCCGCAGTCCGAAACCAGCGACCGAGAGACGATCCCCGACCTTCTCGGCGAAATCGGCAGGCTTCGCCACGAACTTGATGCCCTGGCGATCGAGACCGCGGCCGCCAGTACCGCCGAATCCGAGCGTCTGCAAGGCGAGCAGGCGGAGGAATCACGTGGGCATGAAGTCCGCCTGGCGGAGATCAACGCCGAATCGTTGGCGGTCATGGCGGAGGCCGACGTTCGTCGGCAGGCGACGCGTGCCACCGCGGACGCAACCAGAATCGAGCGTCGGACCGAGATCGAACGTGAGGCCGACGCGATGCGGGTGAGAATTCGCCGCAAAGTCGTCTCCAATCAGGAAGCAGCCGCCACCGCCCTCGAGGAGGCGGTCTGGCTGGCGGAATCCGTGTACGAAGCCAGCGAAGGACGGCCGCGGGAGACCTTCGAAAAACTCCGCTCCGAACTCGCGATCGCGGTCGAAGATCTCGATGAACTCGAAAAGCGGATGCGACTCGAGACCCGCCGGTACCGACAACCACGCCCACGCCCGATCGAGCCGAGCGAAAAGTCTCGCAGCGAAGTGGAACTGGCTCCGATCCCGGTGCTGCGTCAGGCCGTGAGCGAAGTCAACACCGCCTTCGAGCGGTTTCGACGACTGGGGCTTCCCCGCTTCTTCCGAGGTCCGATTCTCGTCCTGCCCGCAGCCGCCTTCGTGGGTCTCGGACTCCTCGGCGCCCGACTCCTCTCCGACACCGAACCGCAAACCCTCTGGATCGCGGGCGGAATCGGCCTGGTTCTGTTCATCGTGGTGTTCATGCCGCTCTACATCGTGGCCCGTCGCGAGGTGGTCGCCGCCTGGCGCCCGTTCGACGAGGCGGCAGCCCGAATCCGAGCCGCGGCCATCCTCGCCGAAGCGGCTGGGGTGGACGCTCGTGCCCAGGAGGAACGCGATCTTCTGCGCACCCGCGACCTCGAGTTGGAGGAAGCCCGACACCGATACGAACCGGTCGGAGATCTGGCGCGTGAAAAGGCTCGCGCCCGGTTGGCGGAGATCGATCGTCGGGTTCCCTTGAATCTGGATCAGGTCGATAAGGAACGCGACGAGGCGTTGGCGACCGCCGAAGCGGAAGACATCGCGGTTCGCGCGGCGGCGGAAGAACACGCGCGGGTCGAGACGGAGGCCGAAACCCGGCGGCACGCCGAGGCGGAGGCTCGAATCATCGCGACTGCCGCGGAGCGATGGGAGAAGATCGAAACCGAGTGGTTGAACGGCGTGACGCGAGGTCGACGAATCCTCGGTGAACGTGAACATGAAATGGCCGCCGCCTTTCCGCCCTTCACCGACTCGTGGTGGCGATCATGGAGTCCAGCGACCACGGCTCCAGCGGCCATCCGACTCGGTGGCCTGCGTTTCGATCGAGAGAAGGTCGAAGGTGGACTCCCGACGGATCCGAGATTGGCGACCGAGGCGCCGGGAATCATCGACCTCCCCGCCCTCATCTCCTTCCCCGGCCGAGCGAGCCTGCAGATCGACGTGGATCCGGTCCATCGAGAACGCGGGCTCGATCTGCTCCGGGCCACGATGCTTCGCATCCTCGCCACCGTTCCACCCGGGAAGGCACGTTTCACGATTCTGGATCCGGTGGGACTCGGTCAGAACTTCGCGGGATTCATGCATCTGGAGGATGAACTTCCCGGCCTCGTGGGAGATCGGATCTGGACCGAACCACGTCAGGTGGAGAAGAAACTGGTCGACATCACCGAACACATGGAAACGGTGATCCAGAAGTACCTCCGCAATGAATTCCCGTCCATCGATGCGTACAACGAAGCGGCGGGGGAGATCGCGGAGCCTTACCGCTTCCTGGTCATCGCCGACTTCCCGGCCAATTTCAACGAAGAATCGGCCCGTCGCCTCGCGAGCATCCTGCAAAGCGGACCTCGATGCGGCGTCTTCACGCTCGTCCTGCGGGATCGACGGCTCGAGCTGCCCGAGAAGTTCGACATCGAGGACATCGATCGACACGCGGTGTCGATCCGCAGCGTCGAGGGGAGAATCGCCTTCGACGCCGAAGGCCTGAAGGATCTACGTTTCGAGCCGGACCCCGGACCATCCGATGACCTGTTGATCGAAATGTCGCACGCAGTCGGCCGGGCGGCTCGGGAGGCGGGGCGGGTCGAAGTCCCCTTCGAGACCATCGCTCCGAAGGACGACGAGTTCTGGACCCGATCCACCACCGGGAAACTTCACGTGGCGTTGGGACGGGCCGGAGCGACCAGGCTCCAGGAGATCGTGCTCGGCGTCGGTACCGCACAACATGCACTGGTCGCCGGCAAGACGGGTTCAGGCAAGTCGACGTTGCTCCACGCGATCGTGACCAACCTCGCGTGCTGGCATGATCCCGATGAAATCGAGTTCCACCTCGTCGACTTCAAGAAGGGCGTGGAATTCAAGACCTACGCGACCCATCGGCTGCCCCATGCTCGATCGGTGGCGGTCGAGAGTGATCGAGAATTCGGTCTTTCGGTCCTGCAGGGCCTCGACGAGGATCTTTCCGAACGAGGCGAGCGATTTCGCGCCGCGGGCGTCCAGGATCTCGCCGGCTGGAGAAAGAAGCAGCCGGACGATCCGATGCCGCGAATCCTGCTGGTGATCGATGAGTTCCAGGAACTCTTCGTCGATGACGACAAGGTGAGCCAGGACGCCTCGCTGCTGCTCGACCGGCTTGTCCGACAAGGACGAGCCTTCGGGATGCACGTGCTTCTCGGCTCCCAGACGCTGGGCGGGGCTTATTCCTTGAATCGGTCGACGATGGGCCAGATGGGCGTCCGAATCGCCCTCGCCTGCAACGAGCAGGATTCGATGCTGATCCTCTCCGACGACAACGTCGCGGCCAGGCTTCTCTCCCGACCGGGTGAGGCGATCTACAACGATCAAGGCGGCTTGCTGGAGGGAAACAGTCCCTTTCAGGTCTGCTGGCTTCCGGACGAGACTCGAGAACGCTATCTGGCACGGGTTTCGGAACTCGCCGACGAACGGGGAACCCCGAGGAAGCCGTGCGTGGTGTTCGAAGGCAACGCCCCCGCGTCACTCTCCGAGAACCAACCGCTGCGACGAATGATTGAAACTCGACCGAAGTCGAGGCCGGTCTCGGTTCCGCTCTGGCTCGGCGATGCAGTGGCGATCAAGGATCCGACCTCCGCGGTGCTGCGACGACAGGCGGGGTCGAATCTGGTGGTCGTCGGCCAGCAGGATGAACCGGCCCTCGCCCTGACCACCGCGGGAATTCTCGCCGCCGGCGCGGGGCACCGAGTCGACGATCTGCGAATGGTGGTGCTCGATGGCACCACCGCCGATGATCCCAACGCCGGCCATCTGGATGTGGTCGCCGGCCATCTTCCGCATCGCATCGATCGCCCGGATTTCCGCGGCGTCGGGGAAGCGATCACCGAGTTGGGAGCCGAACTCGCCCGAAGAATCGAATCCGGCGCGACCGATGATCCCACGATCCTGCTGGTGATTCACGGCCTGCAGCGATTCCGGGTGCTTCGCAAGGCCGAGGACGATTTCGGATTCTCGACCGACGATGCGCCCCCCACCCCGGACCGGGTGTTCGGCGAGCTCCTGCGTGAAGGCCCCGAACACGGCATCTTCACCCTGGCCTGGGCGGACACCGTCTCGACTCTGGAACGGTGTGTGGATCGGCAGTCCATGCGTGCGTTCGACCAGAAGGCGATGTTCCAGGTCGGCGCCACTGATTCCAGCAATCTGATCGATTCCCCCGCCGCCTCGATGCTTGGCCCGAATCGTGGCCTGCTCTACAGCGAGGAACGGGGAACGGTCGAAAAGTTCCGACCCTGGGCCCTGCCGAGCGAGGCCTACCTGAGCGCCGCAGGCCGAGCCCTCGAGCGACGGGAGAAGGAGTGAGGAAGGTCAGCCGCCGAGTTCCCGCCACGCGGCTTTGAGGGCCGCAGGTGAAATTCGGATCGGGTTGCCGAGCTCCTGTGCGAACAGGTGCACCCGGTATTCCTCGAGAAGCCAGCCGAAACGATCCACGCGGGGATCGATCCGCCCGACCTCCGCCAGGCGACGCCGCTGACTGGCCAGCAGTCGCCGCCAACCTTCGAATTCCTCTCTACGAGCCTCGTCTCGCTGAAGCCCGCTGCCTCGAAGGCGATCCAATCTTCGTCGAGACGCCTCGAGGTATCGCGGGAGCTGGGCGAGCCGGTCGGGCGGGATGCGGCTTGCGAATCCCGGGGGTACGAGGTGTTCGACGTGGCGACGTTCGTCCCGGCGAACGGTTTCCCAGGTCGCCGGTCCCGGCTGATCGATCTCTTCGAGCAGCGTTTGCCGTGACTCGAGGATCGGTTCCACCAGATCACAGGCCCGTTCCAACGCCGGCCAGAGATCCCGTCGAACCCGGTCGTCGAACTCGAGGAACACTTCGCGATCTCGCACGGCGGCGAGTTCGCCGCCGGATCCGGAATCGTCGGACACTGCGACCGCGACCGCCAGGTCGCCCAGATCCTGGACGAAGCCGGCCGACGGACCGAGCGGTGAGGCGAGCAAGGTCAGCCTTCCCAGCCCGGGAAGGTGTTCAAGGTGATGACGGAGGGCATCCCCCACTCCGAGTGAAAGCAGACGCAGAACCCCGCGTCGGTGCAGCTCCGTCGCGGTGGTTCGGTCGTCGGTCACCCGCACTCGAACATCGCGTCCTTCGTCCGCGACCGCGGGAAAGGCCGGAAGGGTCGCCCCGCCGCGGCGAATCCGGACTTCGGAGGGAAGCGAGCCGAAGTCCCAGTCCCGTCGAGCCCGGATCGCGGCGAGGGTGGACGCCTCGTCGTCGCCGTCGTCGGCCGAAATCTCGACCGAAGCCTCGAACGCGGCGCGGGCTCGATCTCGGTGGCTGGCCAGAAGATCTTCGAATCGGCGGGTCGTGCTCAACGTGCGGCCGTCCGCATCGAGCAACTCGAACCTCATGAAATGGTGCCGTTCCAGCATTTCCAGTCGGAAGTCGGCCGGCCTGATCTCCGAACCGCCGATGGTGGAGAGGTATCCAGCAAGAGCGCGGAGGATCGGCGCCTCACCGAAACGGAGATGTTCGGCCGCTCCCGCGGCGGTCTCCGAGATCGGCATGAAACGGGTCCGCATTCGCCGAGGAAGACTGCGAATCAGCGTTTCGATCTTGTCGTGGAGCAACCCGGGCACGAGCCAGTCGAATCGCCGCGGATCCAGGCGGCCGAGGAGCTCGAGGGGAATCATCGCGGTGACACCGTCGGCGGGATGCCCGGGTTCATGCCGGTATCGCAGAGGGACATCAACGCCCGCGACTTCGATCCGATCGGGGTAGGCCGCGGCGTCCGGTCGGATCCGATCCGGGTCGAGCAGATCCCCATCCTTCATCCGGAGGATCTGAGGGTCCCGGCGTTCCGCCTGGCGTCGCCAGGCTTCAAAGGCCGGCACGTTGTGTATCTCGTCCGGCAGCCGAGTGTCGTAGAAACGAAATTGTCGATCTTCATCCCCGACGAGGTCGATCTCCCTCCCCCGATCCGAGAGGGACTCCAGTCGTTCGCGAGTGATTCGATTCGCCTCGAGGAATCCGGGTTCTCCGTCGAGCCGTGCGGCGACCAGGGCTTCATTGATGAACACCTGTCGTGCGGCCCGGGCATCGATCGGAGCGTAGGGCACGCGTCGTCGCTCGGTGGTGTCCAGATCGCCGCAACTCACCCGCTCGTAGGCGGACACGAAACCGGTCTCGGGTACGAAATGGGGTTCGAAGTGAGTCCGCCGAACCAGGTGCGGTGCGACCTTCTCGATCCAGTCCCCGTGTATCCGGGCGCAGGTTCGACCCCAGCGGCGACTGGTCTCCACGATCTCCGCCGCGACGATCCACGGGGATTCCTGCCGCCGAAGGACGCTGCCGGGGAAGATCTCGAAGGTGCCCCCATTGATCCCGTGGTATTCGCCTCGTTCACCTCGTCGACCGACGTGGGAGACCAGCCCGCTCAGAATCGCCCGGTGAATCGCCCCGGCCGGAGGATCATCCCGGACCTCGGGAATCCGCGGCTGATTTCGGCGGCCTTGTTTCCGGTCCTGGCCGGAAGCTCCTCCCCGCCGCCCCAGCAGATCGCGGGCGAGGACGGCGAGTTGATCATGGATGTCCTGCCATTCCCGCATTCGCAGGAACGAAAGATCGTGTCGGCGACACCAGGTGCGAAGGGCGGAAGAACCTTTCTCGGCGCGGGCATCTCGCCAGGCTCGCCAGAGCCGGACGAAGCCGAGGAAATCACTGGATGGATCTCGAAAGATCGCATGCCCCAGCGTCCCTTTCCGTTCGGTGCGGAGCCGTGGGTCCGGAACCGTCAACGCGGAGGCCACGGCGAGGATCTCTCCCAGGCAGGCTTCGTCGATCGAAGCCAGCACCATTCGTCCGATCCGTGGATCCACGGGCAGGGCTGCAAGGTCCCTCCCGACTTCGGTCAGGGTTCGTCCACGGTCCACCGCACCGAGTTCATGCAGGGTCTCGAAGCCATCTCGAATGAGTTTGGCGGAAGGAGTCTCCACGAACGGAAACGCTTCGGGTTCGCCCAATCCCAGGTCCGCCATTCGAAGGATCACGCTGGCCAGGTTGGATCGCGAAATTTCCGGCGCGGTGAATTCCGGGCGTTCGAGAAAAGCCGCTTCCTCGCTGAGCCGAATGCAGACTCCGGGCGCGATGCGACCGCAGCGACCGGCACGTTGGGCGGCCGAGGCGCGGGAGACGGGTTCGATCGGAAGTCGCTGCACGCGACGTCGGGGGGAATATCTCGCGATCCGCGCGAGTCCGGAATCGATGACCCCGCGGATCCGCGGCACGGTGAGCGAGGTCTCCGCGACATTGGTCGCCAGCACGATTCGACGACGTGGCCCGGGTTTGAAAACGCGGTCCTGCTGCTCGTTGGACAGTCTGGCGTAGAGCGGAAGGGTCTCGGTCTCGGGGAATCCGGTTCCGTCGATCGCGGCCGTGACGTCACGAATCTCCCGTTCGCCCGGAAGAAACACGAGGATGTCCGGACGACCCGAAGGCTCGGGGATTTCCAATCCCGCGTCGTCGATCTCGCGAATGCCTTCGAGAATCCCCTGGATCAGCGCGTCGTCGGGGTCACCGGATTCGGTGCTCGGAGGTCGGTACCGAAGGTCCACCGGATGCGTGCGACCCTCGACCGAGATGATCGGCGCTCCGTTGAAGTGTCGACTGAATCGTTCGGGATCGATGGTCGCACTCGTGACCACCACCTTGAGATCCGGTCTCCGTGGAAGCAGTCGCTTGAGGTAGCCGAGGAGGAAGTCGATGTTGAGACTTCGTTCGTGGGCTTCGTCGACGATGATGGTGTCGTAGGCGAGTAGATCACGGTCGCGTGCCGTCTCCGCCAACAGGATCCCGTCGGTCATCAACTTGATTCGGGTGTCCGGGGCGGTGCGGTCGTTGAATCGGACCGCGTATCCCACGCCGGTTCCCAGCGGAGTCGCGAGTTCCTCGGAGATGCGTGCCGCCACGCTTCGGGCCGCCACGCGGCGGGGCTGGGGATGGCCGATCACTCCGTCGATCCCACGCCCGAGCTCGAGGCAGATCTTCGGAAGCTGGGTCGTCTTCCCGGATCCGGTCTCACCGCAGACCACCACGACCTGATGTTCACGAATCGCGGAGGCGATCAACGAACGCTCCCGGGAGATGGGGAGTTCCTCCGGGAAGCCGACCTTCAGATTTCGGGATTTCCGCGCGGTCTGGCCGGCTTGAAAGCGATCGAGGTCTCGACCGATCGACGTGATCGCCCGGGCCATGTCTCGTCCCTGGGCGTGCGCCCGGGCGACGCCGTCCAGCCGTCGCTCCAGAATGTGTCGTCGCGGACCGACCACCTCCCGAATTCTTCCCCGGAGAGGTTCCAGCGCCCCTGGATCCTCGACCGAGGCTTCCTTGGGGCGTTTTCGGCGTCGTCGGCGTCGTTCGGTCACGTGAGCAGAGTAGCCCCGAAATCGGCTTGAGCGTGGGGATTCGCGGATCTCGACTTCGGGGTTGTGGAGGCGGATCCACGACGGCGAAGCCGAGGCGATGTCACCCCCTGGCCGCTGGGCGACCTCCGAGGAAGTCGACGGTGACACGATCGACATCGTGCGGGGGAAAGGCCGGTGTCTCGGAGGCGTCAATCGCGACGACCGGTTCAGCGGGGCCGATCCGGCCTCGGGCCTGGAGCGTCCGCCCGTGAAAAAGAATTCCGCTCGATCGGATCCATGCCTTTGGATCCGAAGCCATCCCGCCGCTCGGGCCGATTCGATCTGTCCGCGGTGTTTTTCGACGCTGGAATCTCCTTTTCGACGTCACATCGATGGCCAGCCCTCGTAACTGAAGAGGTGGCCTTTCGGTCAACAAACCTGATCGCCTCGAAGGAGAACGCCATGAATCAGCCCCCTACCACCCCCTGCACGGCCCTTTACGACTGGAATCCGGCGATGGCCCTGGCCCCGTTGGATCCGCTCCTGGCGGCGGATCTGATCTCAGTCGGGGTGACCGCGATGTTGGTGGCCACGCTCCTGATCGTGTTTCGGGCCAGATTCAGACCGCAACCGACCAGCGTGACGGGCTGACGTCGAGTCTGGAACCGCGGTTCCAGACCATTGGATCGCGAAACGGAAGGCCGAGCGGGTAGACTGAGGTTCCCTCTGCAATGCCCGTTCGGAGCCTTTCAACCGATGCGTCGACCGTCGCTCGTCCCGCCATTTCCGTCACCCTCATTCCTTCGGTCGGCTGCCCGACTCGGCGTGCTCGGGACTCTCTCGACCGCCGCGATCTTCGGGTGCAGCATGGTCGAGGAGGCTGATCGCGAGAACAAGGTCACCTCGCTTGAACGTCGGAATTTCGAAATCGACGTTCAGCCCATCATGCGGAACACCATCGCCAGTGAAGCGGTGGTGGTCGGCGATGCGCCCACCGTGGTCCGTGGCTACGGCCTGGTGGTCGGACTCCGGGGAACCGGAAGTCGCGACATGCCGGCTCCGGTCCGTGCGTGGATGCTTCAGGAGATGGCTCGCCGCGGTGTCGGTAATCCGGCGACCGGTTTCGGAGAGATCACCCCGGAACGAATGCTCGACTCTGATGACACCGCCATCGTGATCGTCGAAGGCGTGATCCCCCCCGGTGGCGTGAAGGGCGGCAGTTTCGACCTCCGGGTGTATTCCGCACCGGGGACCAGCACCACGAGTCTCGAACACGGCCGGCTCTACACCACCAATCTTCGTCCCGGCCAGATTCAGGTCGGCTCCAAGCAGGCATCGTCACTGGCCATCGGACGTGGAAACGTCTTCATCAATCCCTTTGCCGAGCCTGATGCCAATGGCCGGGACACGGTGGACCGATTGACCGGACGCATTCTTGACGGTGGCGTGGTCGATGACGCCATGCCACTGAAGCTCCGGCTTGCCGTGACCAGCCACACACGAGCCGCGGCCCTGCAGGATGCGATCAATTCCCGGTACCCGCGTGAGCCCGGCCAACGGGACAAGACCGCGCACGGCAAGAGCGGCGAAGAGATCGAGATCGTCATTCCGCCGAGTCACCACAAGGACCCCGCGAGTTTCGTCGAATTGATCAAGCACACCGGGCTTCGGCCGGAGGCGGCCGAAGCGACCGCGTTGGCGATCAAGCGTTCGGTGATCGCCAATCCCGGCTTCGCAGAGGATGCGAGCTGGCGATGGCAGGCGGTCGGCACCAAATCGATCCCCGTGATCCAGGATCTCTACGATTACTCCGAGGAATCGCCGAGGCTGGCCGCCCTCACCGCCGGTGCGGCCCTCGACGACGCGGCCACGGCGCCCCACCTGATCGACATCGCGAACAACGGGTCGGATTCCGGACGATTGGTCGCCATCAAGCTGCTCTCGGACATGGGCGCGAATCCGGCGATCGAAGTCGGCCTTCGTCCACTGCTCGATCACCCCGACGTCGATGTCCGCCTCGCGGCCTTCGATGCCCTGGAACAACGGCGTGACCCGATCGTCCTGGCCTACGACATCGATGAAAAGTTCACCCTGAACCTCGTCCCCAGCGAATCACCGATGATCTACGTGGCCCAGACCGGGGAACCCCGGATCGTGGTGTTCGGAGATGCGGTGGAAGTCGATCGACCCATGTTCCTCGAAGCCTGGAGCGATCGGCTCCTGATGAAATCCAATGACGGGGGCGAGAAGCTCGAGATCTTCTACCGGGAAGCGGAGGGGATTCCGGCCCAGACCGATCTGGTCGAGCCGGATGTCGCGGAATTGATTGCCTACATGGGCCACAAGACCACGATCGAAGCTCCGGCTCCCGGGATCGGCCTCAGCTACGGAGAGACCATCGGGGCCCTCCACCAGCTCTGGCGAAGCGGATACATCAAGGCCGATTTCAAGGCGGAACAGGATCGAGTCCTTGCGGCCATCCTCCGAGCCCAGAAGATCGAGAGAACCGAGGATCGGCCGGAATTCGATGCCGACATCCCCGAGGATGAAAAGGATGAGGATGAGGCGTCGACACCCATCGTGCCGGTTGAATCAGGCCGGGATGGCCGCCATACTGTTCCTCGTTGACACGACGGCCGATCGGCCGTTTTCCACCGCCACGACAGGATGCGTGGTGTCCCACGACAGGAGGTCGTTCCAGTGAGACTTGCCAGACTGACCCTCACGGGCTTCAAGAGCTTCGCCGACCGGACGGAGTTCACCTTCGACGAGCCGATCATCGGCGTGGTCGGACCGAACGGTTGCGGCAAGTCCAACGTGGTGGACGCCATCAAGTGGGTGCTGGGCGAACGAAGCGCCAAGAGTCTCCGAGGCTCGGCGATGCAGGACGTCATCTTCGCCGGGAGCGTCGCCCGAAAGCCCATGGGCATGGCCGAGGTGACGCTGACCTTCGAGAACCCCATGCTGGAGGTCCCCCGTCCGGAATCCGTGGTCGACACCGATCCGGAGAAGATTCTGCCCACCGAGCAGACCGATGAACGGCCCACCGCGGCCTCCGGAGACGCCGACGAGACCGACGAGGAATTGCGACTCGCGACCGGCGACAACGCCCTGGTCGACCGAACCCGGGTTCGGAACCGGAAACTTCCGGTCGACACCGATGAAGTCTCGGTGACCCGTCGTCTCTATGCGGACGGCCGAAGCGAATATCAGATCAACGGACGCAAGTGCCGGTTGCGGGACATCAAGGAACTCTTCCTCGATACCGGCGTCGGCACCAACGCTTATTCGATCATCGAACAGGGCAAGGTCGACGCCATGCTTCTGGCGAATCCCATGGAGCGCCGCTCGATCCTCGAAGAAGCCGCGGGCGTGGCCAAGTTCCGCCAGCGGAAGATCGAATCGGCCCGGAAGCTCGATGCCGCGGAACGAAACCTGGTCCAGGTCCGCGAGCAGCTCTCAAGTACCGAGCGTCGTCTTCGAATCGTGCGAGGCCAGGCCGAAAAGGCCAAGCGATTCCGTGAACTCGATGCCCGACGTCGCGACCTTCGAGTGGCGATCGTGCTCGATCAGTCTCACGAGTACGACGAGCGACTGGCGGGGCTCACCAGTCGTCTTTCTCAGTTGGAAGAGGAACGGACGTCGATCTCCGAAGGGCTCGCGACGCTGGAACAGTCCAAGCAGGACGCGGAGATCTCGCGGCACAGGATCCAGCAGGTCCAGCACGAACTGGAACAACAGAGACTCTCCGCTCAGGGCCGCCTCGAGCAGAACGAGCAACGGATCGAACTCGTCTCCCGCCACCAGGCCGAGGCCGAAGCGGCGATCGCGGAGGAGACCCAACGGATCGGAGAACTCGAGGTTCGGCTTGATGAGTTCCAACGTGAACTCTCCGAGGTCGAAGCCCGTATCGACGAGGCCGCCAACGAAGGGTCGGTGGCGGAACGCGAACTCGCGGCCGCGACCGAGGCCCGACACCAGGGTGAGACCCGTCGCTCGGAAGTCGCAGTCCGTCACGCCACCGCAGGCGAAGCGGTTTCCGCCGCCGACCGCGATCGAATCCGGGCCGAGTCATCGCTTCGCGGCGCGGATGAGCGAGACGCCGGTCACCAGGAGCGACTTCGGCGTCTGGCGGACCGGGTCCGCCCCTTCGCCTGTGACCTCGACCAGCACCGACTGCTTCGAAACGGATCCCGGGTTCGGGAGGTCGTGCTCGGTGATCGGGCCTTGGTGCTCGAAACCCGTCTGGCGGAAGAAGAAAAGCGGATCTCCGCACTCGGAGACCGACGTGAGGACCTGGCCGGCCGCATCGCGGAGAACCGTGACGACCGCACCGGTGTCGAATCACGCCGACATCTGCTCGAAGAAATGGCCAGCGCCGGCGAAGGCATCGGTGATGCGGTTCGACAGGTCCTGAATCTGGCGGAACGACGAGATGGCGTCCACGGCGCCCTCGCGGAGCGACTCGAAGTGTCCAGGGAGGATGCCGACGCGGTGGAAGCCGCACTGGGCCAGCATCTCCAGGCCGTCGTCGTCGCGTCCAGCCTGGTCGCGGACGAGATCCGAACGGAACTCCCCGATCTGGACGGACGAGTCGAACTTCTCCCCCTGACCCGACTGGGCGGCATGCCCGCGGACGACGCCCCGCCCATTCCGGCGGCCGTCGCCTCCACCACCACGCTCGTTCGAGCCCTCGACCGGATCGGGTGTGACGATCCGCTTCGACCGGTGATGGCGCATCTCCTCGGCGAAACGCTTCTGGTCGAGGACCTTGATGCCGCTCGCAGTCTGGTGCACCGTGGAGTCCGACGTCGTTTCGCCACCCGCGACGGAAATGTGCTTGAAGCGGACGGCCGAGTCGTGCTGCGAGCGGCGGCCGGTCGTGAAGAAGGTCGCGGGCTTCTGGCTCGAAAGGCCGAACGTGCCGATCTCGACCATCGGGCGAGAACCCTGGAAGGTGTGCGACTGGTTCTGGACAGCGAAGCCGCCTCTCTCGATGCGGAACACGAAACCCGCGGCGAGCGTCGTCTCACCCTGACCGAGGAACTGCAGGCGGTTCGTGCCGAGGAGGTCGAACATCGGTACACCATCGATCGCCAGACCCAGCTGATCGATCGCATCGAACGGGAACAGGCTCAGCTGCTCACGGAAATCCATGAGATCGAGCATCGACTTCATGAAGGCCGTGAAGCCCGTCGCGGCCTTGAAGCGGCGAGAATGACCGCGATCGAACAAGAAGCGGATGCGATTCGCGAGCGGAACGTCGCCGCGACCGAACTGGCCGAAGTTTCCAAGGCCTTCGACGCGGCGGGCGAGCATGTCGCAACCTGCCGGACGACGCTGGGCGAGATCAATGCCCGACTCGATTCCACCCGACGGGAACGCCGTCGCTTCGCGGCGGCGGTCGAAGATGGCCAGCGGCAGCTGGAACGGGCGCGTGAACAGGTCGAGGAGCGGCAGGGACGGATCGAAGGCTACGCGTCGTCGATCACGGAGGCCGAAGAGGTCGTGAAGGAAGCCAGCGCCGAACTGGCCGGCATGACCGGCCGGTTCGAAGAAGCCAATCGTGAACTGGGGGAAGCGGCGACCGAAGTCGAACAGACCGGCGAGGCTCTGGGACGAGCCCGGGTCGAAGCCCAACGACTGGATCGAGATCTCCACGCCTTGGAGATGTCCCGTCGTGAGGTGGAGATCAAGCGTGAAAGCCTCGAAGAAGCGGTGATGGAGGAACTCGGATTCGATCTGGCGGCGCTCCATGACGCCCATCCCGCCCGCGTGGTGGTGGCCATGAGCCCGGACGAGGGCGACCCACCTTCCGAGGACGACGCGTCCGAAGAATCGATGGCCGTGACGACGACCGAACCCGAGGACGAGGTCGACGTCGAAGAGCCGTTCGACCGAGCGGCGGCGATCAGCGAAGCCGAGGAACTGAAAGCCTCGATCCGCGGGCTCGGAAATGTGAATCTCGAAGCGATCGATGAATTGGGCGATCTGGTCGAACGCAACGAGGATCTCGCCCGTCAGTTGGAAGACATCGACGACGCCCGGACGAAGCTCACCGATCTGGTGGAGAGGCTCGACGTGGCCTCGCGAGCCCGCTTCGAGGAGACCTTCACCAAGGTCCGCGAGAATTTCGCCGGGTCTCAAGGCATGTTCCGCCGCCTCTTCGGCGGCGGCAGCGCCGATCTCTACCTGCTGCCGGGTGAAGATGGCACCATCGACTGGCTCGAATCCGGAATCGAGATTCGCGCGAAGCCTCCTGGCAAGGAACCCCGGGTCATCAGCCAGCTTTCAGGCGGCGAGAAGACGATGACCGCCGTGGCCCTCTTGATGGCGATCTTCCAGAGCAAGCCGTCGCCATTCTGCATCCTCGACGAGGTGGATGCCGCATTGGATGAGGCGAACGTGGAACGCTTCTGCAACGTGGTCCGACAGTTCCTCGATCAGTCGCACTTCATCGTGATCACCCACCACAAGCGAACGATGCAGGCCTGCGATCGACTCTTCGGCGTCACCATGCCCGAACGGGGCGTGTCGCGGCGAGTGACGGTGAAGTTCGACGAGGTGGACCTCGACGGCCGCATCGCCGACGAGGCGGTGCGGCGAAGCGAGATCGAAGATCAGAGTGCCGAGTCCGAGGAAGTCCCGTTCGAACCTCGCCTCGGGGTCCCCACCGAACCCGAACCCTCGAACCCGGTCATCGAGACCGAACGGATCGATCCCGCCACCCTCCTCGGCGGCCGAACCAGTGCGACTCCCACCGAGGGCGATGCACTGGCCGAGTCCTGGGACGGCTGATCGTTGGTCGAGCCCCGACCCGTACGGTTCGGTCCGCTCGAAGGAATCAGGTGCTTGCGGAGGTTCGATCGACGCCGGAAACCGGGGGCGCCGGGCGTTGGTCCGGGACGGTCCGGACTTCCAGCCAGCCTCGGATCTCGTCGCCCAGTTCCTTCCATTCGCGGGACATGGCTTCCAACACGTTCCGACGCGAAGACTGCGGGTCGGCCTTGGAAAGACTCGACGCCAACGCGGCGGCGTAACTTGCCGCCTTGTCCTGAGTGAGCAGGATCCGAAGTTCGAAGGATCTCCCTCCCGCGAAGATCAAGGCGGTCGCCTCCTGTTCCGCGATACGACTGCGAACATCGGTCTCGATCACTCCCAAACCGGTCCTCGAGGTATCGACCATCGGGTCGTCGGCGAAGAGCCGTTCGAGTCGCCGGGCATCGTTCTTCGCCTGGGCGGAGATCCGCTGCAGAAGATCGGCGAGACCCGCCGCCGGTGATTTGATGATGAGGATCTGCTCGACTCGTGCTTCATCCCGGAGCAGGTCGAGCAGGGTTCCGTATCCATGATCCAGGCGGGTATCGCCCGCGTTCACGCCCCGCCCGTCGGAATCGAGCGGCCGTTCGATGGTCGATCGACACCCGGAAGAGAGCGCCACGACGGCTCCGACCGCGACCGGCCACGCCCAGCCCGGTTTCAGACGCGACTTGATCATGATTCAACTCCCTCGGGGGTGGCGGAAGGATCCGCCCCCCGGTTCGGGCTGAAGACGCCGGCAGCGACCCGATGGGATTCCGCATGCAGATCCGCGGTGAGACGGGGCGTGTCGGCGTATCCCCCGGAGAGTACGAGAACCACCGGAAGCCCGGCGTTGCGAAGCAGGGATTGGGCGAGGTACTCGCGCCTCCGAAGACCATCACGGGTCATGGCCAGACGGCCGTATCGATCCCCCACCACCACATCGACCCCCGAGAGCAGGAAGACGAGGTCCGGATCGGCGGCTTCGATCGCCCCGGGAAGGGTCGCTTCCAGGCGTTGCAGATAGATCAGGTCACCAGTGTGATCGTCCAACGGAACATCAAGATCGCTGGGAGGCTTTCGCATGGGGAAGTTTCTGGCGCCATGCATCGAATACGTGAACACCGTCGGGTCATCGGCGAAACAGAGCGCGTTTCCGTTGCCCTGATGGACGTCGAGATCGACGATCAACGCCCGTCGGATCTCTTCCTCTCGTTGCAGGGTGCGAATGGCCACGCCCACGTCGTTGAGGACGCAGAAACCTTCCCCGTGGTCCGGACAGGCATGGTGAGTCCCGCCGGCGAGATTCGCAGCCACACCGTCCTCCAGGGCATTCCAGCCGGCCAGCACGGTGCCACTCACGGCCAGTCGCGAGCGGCGGACCAGCGCGGGACTCCAGGGAAGACCCAGCCTTCGGACCGCCTTGGCATCAAGCGTGCCCTCCCGAAGATCTCGGAGGTATGAATCCTCGTGAACCATGCCCAGGTCGCCCCAGGAGATCTCCTCCGGCTCGACCAGGTCTTCGGGCTGCAGCAGGCTTTCGGAGAGCAGGATCTCGCGAAGGGCGGAAAACTTCCTCATCGGGAAGGGATGCCCCTCGGGTAGAGGGATCTCGTAGTCGTCGTGGTAGCAAGCCCGCATGGCGTTCCCGGATTCGCTTCCGGGGCGGCCCCGGAGTCGCCGCTTGATGAATCAGAGGCGGCGAATGACGGCATCCGCGAACCCTTCGGTGCCCAGCGAGCCACCGAGATCTCCGGTTCGATCGCCTTCGCGAAGGGCGGCGTCGTAGGCGGCCTTGATTCGCTTCGCCGCATCTCCCATCGCGGCATCCTTTCGGGTGACCGCGAGGTGGTTGAGCATCATGACGCCGCTCATGGTGATGGCGAGCGGGTTGGCGACGCCCTGTCCCGCGATGTCCGGCGCCGAACCATGGACGGCTTCGAACACGGCGTTCTCGACTCCGAAGTTGGCCCCCGGCGTGACTCCGAGCCCGCCCACAAATCCAGCACAGAGATCACTGACCACGTCGCCGTAGAGGTTTTCGCACAGCAGGAGACCGAATCGATCCGGATTCTGAACCAAACGCATGCAGGCGGCGTCGATGATCAGTTCCTCGTACCCGATATCGGGAAACTCGGCTTCCTTGACGTCTCGAGCGCAGCGGATGAAGAGGCCGTCCGACAACTTCATGATGTTGGCCTTGTGAAGCGCGGTCACGGTTTCGATGCCGCGATTTCGTGCGTACTGAAAGGCGAAACGAGCGATCCGGAGACACGCCCGCTCGGTGGCGACCTTGAGACTGGTGACCACGCCTTCGGTGATCTCGTTCTCGATGCCCGCGTAGAGGCCTTCGGTGTTCTCGCGAACCACCACCAAGTCGACGTCCCGGTATCGGGTGTCGACTCCCTCGAGATTACGGACCGGTCGAACCGCGCCGTAAAGGTCCAGTCGTTTTCGCAACGCGACGTTCACGGAGGAGAAACCCCCGCCGATCGGTGTCGTACACGGTCCCTTCAGGGCGATCCCGCATTCGATGATCGACTCCACCGTGGCGTCGGGGAGGAGATCCGCGTGGCCGTTCTCCAGAGCCGCGGTGCCCGCGTCCCGTTCGGTCCAGATGAGACTCGAGCCAGAGCCATCGAGGGCGGCGTCAAGAATTCGACGGGCCGCGGCCACCACTTCGGGGCCGATGCCGTCACCGGGAATGAGTACGCAACCATGTTCCACGAGTCGGATCCTTGTATGCCGTCTGAACGGCGGTCGATGGCACCGGACACCGAAGTCGGAGTCCCGAGTCGGAGAGGATACCTCACCCCCCGGACTCCCCGCGGCGGTACCGTGCCCTTCGTGCCAGACAACGAGGAACAATCCGTCGACGTCCTGATCATCGGAGCCGGAATCGCCGGCCTGTGGATCCTCGATGCCGCCATCCGAGCAGGCCTCCGGGCGGTGGCGGTCGAATGCGCGGCCTTGGGATCCGGCCAGAGCGTCGCCGCCCAGGGCATCATTCACGGCGGCCTGAAGTACACCCTCCGTGAGAAGGACCTGGCCTCCGCCGGGTCCATTCGCGACATGCCAGGGCAATGGAGAGGGCTGCATGAGCAGCCGGAGATGGGCCAGCCCGATCTTCGCGCTGCGACCATGTCCAGCCCCTGCACCTGGCTCTGGCGGACGGATTCCCTCGCCTCCCGAATCGGAATGCTCGGCGCCCGCGCCACGCTGCGGACCCGCCCGGAATCGGTGGCGGCGGCTGATCGGCCGGCCTTGCTCCGCTCGGTACCCGGGGCGGTGCTCCGCGTCGGAGAACCCGTCTTCGACACCCGTTCCGTGCTCGAAGCCCTCGCCGCCCCGAATCGGAGTCATCTGATCCGAGTGGATGGCCCTGAAGGGGTTGAATTGTCCTCCCGGGCCGGACTGGTGGATCGCGCGATTCTTCGTGACGGCACGAAGGAGCTCACCCTTCTTCCCCGATCCGTGGTGCTTGCCGCCGGGATCGGCAATGAAGCCCTGCTTTCTCGGATGGGCCTTGACGCCGATCTGGCCCAGCGACGGCCCTTGCACATGACCCTGCTTCGTGGCACCGGACTCCCGATGCTTCACGGCCATTGCGTCGATGGCAATCGCACTCGGATCACGGTGACCAGCGGACGAGATCGGGCCGGACGAGTCGTCTGGCAACTCGGCGGTGACCTGGCGGAAACCGGGGTTGATCGCGATCCCGCCAGCCAGATTCAACGGGCCGTCAAAGAACTCGCCGCGGTCCTTCCAGACCTTGATCTCGACGTGATCGACGACGCCGCCTGGAGCACCTATCGGGTCGACCGGGCCGAACGCCGGACCGGCGCGGGGCTCCGCCCCGATGACGCGACGATCGAGCGGCGACATGACGGGCGACTCCTCGTGGCCTGGCCGACGAAGTGGGCTCTGGCACCGAGACTCGCCGCCCGAGTGCTGGAATCACTGCCTTCGAATCCTGGTGGCGATCATCGTGACCCACCGCTTGACCTGCGTCCGATGGAGACACCGGACGTGGCCGAATTCCCCTGGGAGACGCGGACATGGATCTCGCACCGAGACGCATCCTCGGCCGAACCGGCCTGAGCGTGAGCCCCATCGGATTCGGCGGCTTCAAGATCGGCCGGAACCAGGGCATCAAGTACGACTCGGCGTACGATCTTCCCTCCGAAGAGGCGGCCGAGATCCTCTTGAACGCGGTACTCGATCTGGGCATCGATCTCGTCGATACCGCGCCGGCATACGGCCTCAGCGAAGAACGCATCGGGAGGACACTCGCCACCCGGCGAAGCGAGTTCACCCTGACCTCCAAGGTCGGTGAGACCTGGAAGGACGGGGTCGGCCATTTCGACTTCTCCGCCACCGCGATCGATGCAAGTCTCGATCGAAGCCTTCGCCGTCTCCGCACCGACCGGATCGATGTGGTCTTCGTCCACTCGGACGGGAATGATCTGGAGATCATCGAGCGTGGAGACACCCTCGACACCCTGGTCCGGCGTCGGGATGCCGGAGACATCGGGGCCATCGGGTTCAGTGGAAAGACGGTGCCCGGTCATCAGGCCGCGATCACCACCGGGGTCGTCGACTGCCTGATGGTCGAGTATCACTCGATGGACGAATCACAGCGGGTGATCATCGATCAGGCGGCGGCGGCGGACATCGGCGTCCTGGTGAAGAAGGGGCTGGCCTCCGGTCGGCTTCGGCCCGAGGAGGCGATCCCCCACTGCCTGACGCCCATCGGCGTGGCCTCGGTGGTCATCGGGTCCCTGACTCCGGGTCACCTGGCGTCCAATCTGGACATCGCTCGCCGCGCCTGCGGACAAGGCGGCCGCGACCCTCAAGCCGGTTCGTGATACTTGGAAACCATGGCCGCGAGTTGGCGAATCGGAATTCTCCAACCGGCCCAACCGTCATCGAACACGACCCAGCGGGCCCCTCTGGCGTGTTGATGGGTGCAGAGCTTCGCGGCCTCGACCACGGGAAATGAAAGGATCGAAGGCTTCGATCCCTCGGGAACGAGATTCTGGGTTCGGGCGTACCGCTCGGCCCGGGCTCGAACCGTGAACGCCATCACATAGGGCTCGTCGTCGATCATGCCCGAGAACGGGCGGAGATTGGGGAAGGCGCCCACGCCAGCAAAGAACCAGCGATCCAGATTCATGGTCGCGGCCCAGAGAGGTTCGAGCGTCTCCGGTCCCGCGGCGAGTCGAGCCGCCGCCGCGAGCTCGTCAAGATCGGTGCGGACATCCGCGGGTTCCACCTCGATCGATGCGGGGTTTCGAGGCTCGGGATCCGTTGGCAGTTCGGCGTCAGTCACGGGATTCTCAGCTCCATTCCAACCTTCAGATTCTTCGGGTCGGCACCGATGAGCGTCTTGTTGGCTTCATAGATTTCGGTCCAACGCGAGCCCTGGCCGTACGCCGCCTGGGCGATGTGCGAAAGCGTCTCTCCGGATTGAACGATGTGAATTCGGGGCTTTCCGTCTTCCGGGCTGGCGACCACCGTCCAGAGTTGAAAATCCTTCGGGGGAAGCCGGAGCGTGTCGCCGATCTGGAGTTGCGTGGGATCGAGATTCGGGTTGGCCTTGAGGACCAGCGAGACCTTGTTGGCATCTCCGAACCAGAAGGCCGCGATGGAAGACGGAGTGTCCCCGCTCTTGACCTGGTAGAGCTCGTACATGTCCGGGGGAAGCTCTCCGGGTCCTGCCGGACGTTCACCGCCACCGGTGAACACCCGCCCGGGAGTGACCCCGGTGGAGGCGGGAGGGGCCGACCGTTCGCGTTCGATCGGAGTGGCGGCCGTCGCCGACATCAGTCGGGATGCGAATTGCACCGCCGAATCTTCATCGGTCGCGAGCGTGATCTTCGCCCGACCGCTGATCGGAATCCGAAGGGTCTGGATGGCGACCAGGCGACCGTCGACGATCCAGGCCAGCGGGTGTCCGACGAACGACCTCGACGAGTCTCGAATCGCTTCGGTCTGCGAACCATCGACCCGAATGAGAATGTCGTGTTGCCCGCTTGCCGGCCGGGATGTCACATCCGCCCGTTCGACCCGGCCGGTCATCATCATCGAACCATCCGCATCTTCGCGAATCAGGAGGAAACTCCTCCCGCCGTCGGAGGAGGTGCCCGCCACGGCCTTTGACAGCACCGCATCGTCGAGACCTTCCGGCGCCGCGACCCAGACCAGGCCGTCACCGACGGGAACCACCATTCGATCGGCGGCGGCACCGGCGAGAACGACCCGAGCGGCTTCGGCTTCGGCCGCGGACACGGAATCTCCGGCGAGCCGGTGAGCACCCACGCCTGCCGCTTCGATGGAACGCCCGGGACGGGATGATCGCCCAGCCAGCGTGGCGGGCTCGGTCGGGACGGCCGCATCAATCTCTTCGAGTTCACCGCCGTCCGGAGAATCGGACGGCAGGGTCTCGACGATCGGCTCATCGGAGCCGTCAGTGGCCGCGGGGAGATCGTTTTCAATCACCTCGGTCCGATCCGTCTCCGGTGCCGGATCCGACGGTTGGTCTCCGTCGAGCGATTCGGCGCCTTCCGCGGATGCCAGGGCTTCAAAGTCCTCGGTATTCAGGGCGAACTCGGAAAACTCCTCCTCCGGCTCGGATTCGGCGAACGATTCCTCATCCGACGTCGCCACCTCATCCTCGGGGGTCCATTCAGACGCCGCGAGTTCTTCGGTCTCGATTGGTGGCTCTGCGATCAGCTCCGGCTCCCGAAAGATCGCGGGGGCGGATTCGGTTTCCACCTCGGGGACCGGGGTTTCAGTCTGCGGCTCAAGATCGGCGTCGTCACCAAGGCGGGCGTAATACAACCCCACCAGAACCGTGATCAAGATCAAGATGGCCACCGAGAGTCGAACGCCGCTGTTCATGCCAGGCTCCCTGTCCCGCGATTCCGTCGTCCGAATGAAGATCCATTCGACTTGCGACCCTCGCTCCAGGCAAGGATCGTTCCCCACGACGGGGCGACCGACTCATGGCGTCGAGTCCATCGCCGATTCGATTGAGTCACACGTTATCCACCATCGGCGACCTGGGATCTTCGACTCCAAATCCAAAGCGGTTGGGGCCCATTCCCAGGGCCCCAACCGCTTCCAGAGTTCGAAGATGCTCAAGTTCTTCTTCAGGCCGGCGCCGATTCGCCGGGAAGGGCCGGCGTCTCCCCTTCTGATCCGGCTTCAGGCCGGGCCTTGCCCCCGCCTCGCGACCAGGTCAGGGGAGCGGCGATCGCCACGGATGAGTAGGTGGCGGCGATCAGACCCACGAGGAAGGTGAAGGCGAAGGGTCGGATCCCGGTTCCGCCAAGCGAGTAGAGGATGATCGCCGAGGTGATGGTCGTTCCACTGGTCATGATCGTGCGGCTGAAGGTCTGATTGATGGAGTTGTTGACCACGTCACGGCTGGCGTAGCTGAGCTTGCCACGGTTTTCACGAATACGGTCGAGGATCACGATGGTGTCGTTGAGCGAGTAGCCCACGATCGTGAGAAGTCCGGCGACCACGTTGATGTCGATCCGGAACTCATCAAGGATTCGCACGCCGTTGAACGTCCGCTCCCCGACGATCACGCTGATGGCGATCGCCCCAAGACAGATGCTGACGTTGAACACCAGGGCCGAGATGGCACACAGTGAATACCGAAGCGAGCCGAAGCGGAACCAGATGTAGACCAGCATGCCGATCAGACTCAGAATGACCGCCACGATGGCGCTGGCTGCGAGGTTTTCCGCGACCTTCGGCGAGAAGCTGGAGACCTGATCGAGGCTCGCTTCCCGCGTCAAGGCTGCTCTGACCAGTTCGAATTCGCGGGCCGCGAGGGTTCGATCCCAGGTCTCCAGATCGACGAGCAGGCTGGAAGCCTCCTCGTCCGCGACCATGATCGCGAAGGACGACCAGGTCGCCTCTCCCTTGCTTTCGCTGACTCGATCAAGACCGATGATTTCGGTCCGTCGACCGCGGGTGTCCGCGAAGTCAGGCTGGTTCCTCATTCGATCCAGCCGTTGGCTGAGGTCGGAAGCCGTGATCGGAGGGCTGACATCGTCGACCACCACCGCGACTCCCCCCCGCCACTCACCCACCGCGACCGTGGCCGAGGGGCGACCGATCGCTTCCGCGAGGGTCTGCCGCTCCAGCGAGAAGGTGTAGGGGCTGTGGTCGTCCGCGGATTCCGCGGCGAAATCCACCGGCTGGGTGACCGCGAGAATGTCGCCGAACTGATCCACCAGGGCCGCCACGACCCGATTGGAGATGTTCTCGTCGTCGCCAAGGCCCGGGGCATTGGCCACCTTGATCTGGAAGCCGGCGGCCCGGCCCTGATCATCCGCGGTTCCGACGGTGAGCACCGTCGCACCCTGAAGCTCGGCCAGGACCGGATCGGACGCGTTTTCGCGGCCGATCTCGTTGACCATCTTTTCAATATCGAGTCGGGAGACCAGAAGTCGTCCCTCGGCCTCTCGCTCGGTTCCGGTGACTTCACCCTCGCGGGCATCCCGGGTGCTCATCACCACGCTGACGCCGCCTCGGAACTCGGTCTCGAGAACGTCGGCCCCGCGACTGAAGAAGAGGAACAGCGATCCGATGGCGAGACCGGCACTCACGATGAGCAACGGAATCCGAAGGCTGACCCAGTTGATCTTCGGCTCGAGCAGCCGGTGAATCGCCGGCACCGCGGTGGGCAGCATCGGCAGCGACCGGATACCGATCACATCGGTCAGAAAAGCGAAGACGACTCTTGAAACGAACAGCGAGGTGAACAGGGTCGCCATGACGCCGATCGCGAGGGTCAGGGCGAAGCCCTTCACTTCCGTCGCGGCGGTCTGGTAGAGGATGAAGCAGACGATCAGGTTCGTGATGTTGCCATCGAGAATCGCGCTCGCCGCCTTGCCGAAGCCAAGTCTCAACGAGGTTCGAAGATCCTCGCCGTTGTTCATCAGTTCCTCACGCACCCGTTCGAAGATGAGCACGTTGGCGTCCACCGCCATGCCGATCGTGAGGGCGATGCCGGCAAGACCGGGAAGCGTGAAGGTGCCATCGATCATCGCCATGATGCCGAAGATCATCACCGCATTGATCAGCAGGGAGATGTCAGCGACCAGGCCGGCCCCGAAGTAGTACAGGAACATGATCAGGGCGACGATCGCCACCGAGATCGCGACCGCTTCGAGTCCTCGGACGAGGTTGTCCTGTCCGATCGAGGGGCCGAGGATGCTGGTCGAGATCGGCTCCTGACTCAATCGGGCTTCGAGGCTGCCGGCCGCGAGCACCCGGATGAGATAGGTGATCTCCTGCTCGCCGAAGCTGCCCTGAATCACCCCGCTCGATCCGATCGCGCTGTTCAGGTTCGGTGCGGTGTACACCTCGCCGTCGAGCACGATCGCCATCGGTTGGTTGACGTTGGGCGTGGTGAGCTTCCGCATCCGGGAACCACCGGGCTTGTCGAGCCCGAAGGAGACCGCCGGGCGGCCCAGTTCATCCACGGTCCGGCCGGCTTTGCGAATCGCCCAGGCTTCCCCATCGGAGTGGGTCATCGACCGATCGGGAGTGGTGTAGAGCAGAACGTAGTAGCGACCGTCCTTGCTTTCGGCCACCAGGTTGTATCGGTTCTGAAAGTACGACGAGGCATCGGCCTCGAGTGCCGCGAGGCTCGCGGGATCGCCTTCATCCGTCCACTGCTTCAACTCGTTGATCGCGAACCACCGGGCCACCACCGAGTCGGTGTTGTTGGGACCGCGTTCCGCCAACTGCTCGCGGAGCAGATCGATGGGGACGTCCTGAGCGGCGGGACGAACCGCGATCCGGAACTCCAGGACGCCGGCGCCGCGGAGAAGTCGCTTGAGATCCTCCGGATCGTCGAGTCCGGTTCTATTCGATTCGTAGACCGCGTAACTGGCTTCAAGGGCCGCGAGGGATTCCGCCAGATGGGGAAGTTCATCCCGGAGCTGGGCGAGGGCCATCGCTCGTTCACTGGTGGCGGGATCGAGTTTGCCGTCTGCATTTCGTTCCTGACCGACGCCTTCAAGGGCCAGGATCTCCAGCAACCGCTGTTCACGGAGCGTCTGGGAGAGGATCGCACCACGCAGATCTTCGACCTCGATCTCCGCCGTGGCGATCCGGTCGAGAAGGAGCCCCATGGACACCTCATCACCAGCAGCGGAGGCATCGGCCTCCGCGGCGGCGAACTCGGCCCGAGCGGTCTTCCCGCGTTCCCAGGCGTCTTGAAGTGCTTGGATCTGGGCCTTCCGCGACGCTTCATCGCCGCCGAAGCGATCGACCGCGTTACTGGAATCAAGCGCGGCGTCGAGGTCGGCGGCGGAGATCCTCGCCTCGGCGATCACCGCTTCCCGTGCGTCGCGGTACGCGACCTGCAACTCGCGGACCTGCGCGTTGGGCAACGGCATCACGACCTCGATGCGGTCGCGCCCGACGGGTTGCATGCCGATGTCGAGGATGCCCTGAGGATTGACGCGATCCTTCAACACGTCAATCGTCTGGGCGAGAACCTCGTCGGCGTTGGCGCCGTCGGCGACCTTGACGGCGTAGACCAGGCTCACGCCGCCTTGAAGGTCCTTGCCGAGCCGGATCTTCTTTTCCGGTGGAATGACCGACCAGAGGCAGAAACCGACGAGCAGTCCGATGGACAGAAGCTTGAAACCGATGTTGTTCATGGGATCCGAAGGCTGAGGCGCAAAGCGCGTCGGGTCAGGACGTGGCGTCCGTGGAATCGAGAACCTGCTGCACCGCGTCGCGGCTGAAGGTCATCCGAGTGTTGCTGCTTTCATCGACCTTGAGGACGACGGTGTCGTCCTTCACTTCGATGATGGAACCGATCACGCCGCCGATGGTGCGGACCCGATCGTGCTTCTTGATGCTCGCCATAAGAGCATCTCGCTTCTTCTTCTCCTTGCGTCCCCCGAACACGCTGAACGCAATCATCATGAGGATCAGCGGCAGAACCATCCACAGGAACAGGTCCCCCCCCGGGGCGGGTGACAGTTCGCCGGCGGCTCCGGCCCCACCTTCGGTGGTCGCCACGCCTTCTCCCGCGAGGGCCGGGCCTCCGTCGGAAGCCTGGGCCAGGAGAAAGAGAGAAAGGTCTTGGTGGTCGTCGTTCAGCATGCTCATCATGATCTCGAGGTCGTCAAGGGACAGGGACTCATTGCTTCACCGGACCCGGGTCGGCATTCAGTACCGGCCAACGGTCGGAGAGGGAAGACCAGTCATCATCCCGGATGGCGGTTCGGATGTCCAGCAGCAGGTTCTGGAAGTGCCGGAGGTTATGGAGACTGCAAAGAATCGGCCCCACCATTTCGTCCGCGGAAAAGCAATGGCGAAGGTAGGCCCGGCTGAATCCGCCACCACAGGCCGGACAGTCACAAAGGGGGTCGATCGGGTCCGGATCGTCCCGAAATCGGGCATGCCGGAGCCGTAGCGGCCCCGTCCGGGTGAAGACGGAGGCCATTCTGCCATTTCTGGTCGGCAGCACACAGTCGAACATGTCGACGCCGGCGGCCACCGCCATGACGATGTCACGCTCGTATCCGACCCCCATGAGATATCGGGGCCGGTCTGCAGGCATCCGGGGTGCGGTGTGTTCCACCACCGTCCGAATGAGTTCCGGACCTTCCCCCACCGCAACGCCGCCGATCGCGTAACCGGGGAGATCGATCCCACAGACTCCCTCGAGGCTGGCATCCCGCCGCTCAAGATCGGTCCCCCCCTGGATGATGCCGAAGAGGGCCTGATCCTTCGATCTGGCATGGGCGACCCGGCACCGTTCAAGCCAGCGAATGGTTCGTTCGTGAGCTTCATCCAGCCGTCTGGCCCAATCCCCGGGGGTCGGGAGCTTCCGCCGAGGACTCCCCTTGCCGTGCCGAGCATGGGGCGACGGAGGGCAGTCGTCGAACGCCATGATGATGTCGGCGCCGATCGCGTTCTGAACCTGCATCGAAGATTCGGGCCCGAGGTGGACCCGGGAGCCGTCGATGAACGACTTGAAGGTCACGCCCTCGTCATCGATCGCATTGATGTCCGACATCGAAAAGGCCTGATAGCCACCGGAATCAGTGAGAATCGGCCCGTCCCATCGCATGAATCGATGGGTGCCACCGAATCGTTCAAGCAACTCGATTCCCGGCCGCAGCATCAGGTGATAGGCGTTGTTCAACAGGATGCCGGTTCCCACCTCGCGCACCTGCCGGGGGAGGACGCCCTTCATCGCGGCGGCGGTCGCCACCGGCATGAACGCCGGGGTGGGGAATGAACCGTGGGGCGTGTCCACGGTCCCCAGCCGAGCATGATTGTCGCTGCAGCGGGCTTCGACCCGGAATCGCAGCGGACCGTGATCATGCCAGGGCGCGTCGGATTCGTCTGGAGTGGTCACCGTTTGGAAGCCTCACGGAGAATCTTCTTTTCCTTGCCGGTCAGCCCCTGAAGTCCTTGTTCGTGGATCTTCGCCAGAATCCGATCCACTTCCGCATCCGCGACGGCGCCCGAAGTCTTCAGGCGACCCGCCCGATAGGCCGCTCCACTCTTGCTCGTCGGGTCGTATCGCCCCAGGAAGTCGAAGAAACCGTGGAGCGAGTGCGGATGCCGGATGAACCAGAATCCCGCCAACGCCCCACCGATATGAGCGGCCTGACCGCCGGCGTTCTGAGATCCGAAGAACACGGACAGCAGCGCCACCGCCACCAGACCGTAGGCGAGGGTGGCCAGTCGCATCGGTATGACGAAGAACAGAAGCACCCGGGCATTCGGCACGAGGAAGGCGCTGGCCATGACCACCCCGAACACGCCGGCACTGGCGCCGACCAATGGCGTGCCCGGATCGTTGACCAGTAGGACGGGTAGATCGCGACCGGTGAGACTGAAGACCGACCATCCCGCGAGATTGAGCATGAGATACATGCACGCGCCCGCCATCCCGCAGATCAGATAGAAGGCGAGGTACCGCTTGGAACCGAGGTACTGCTCGACCAGGCTTCCGAAGAAGTACAGGCCGATCATGTTGAAAAGCAGATGGGTCAGGTCGGCGTGAAGGAACTGGAAGGTGATGAGCCTCCAGAATTCAAAACCGCGAAACCCGACGTACTGATCAAGCGTCAGCAATGCGGTCGAGGTCGAGAAATATCCCCAGACCCAGATGGGACCCGCCACCCGGACCTGTTCCAGCAGCAGCACGTCTCCACGAACCGAGTTGCCGTTCTTGTCTCGAATGGTCGCGGTGGCGACCGCGGGTACCGCTTTTCCGTCCTCGACCCGGATCGCCTGAAGCAGAAAGCTCGACGGCAGGGAACGGAGGTCGGGGACGTCCTGTCTGACGAACCCCCCGCCCACCTCCTGGAAGATCGGCGTTCGGATCCGACCGCCTTGGACCTCTCGCCCCTCGTAGATCTGGTTGAGTCGGGGAAGACGGATCTGGGACCGATCGATGGGATCCAGTTCCGTTCCGTCCGGGAGCCGGACGAGTTGCCCATCCATCATCACCGCCGGAACGGAGCGAACCGGTGCCATCATTCGAGGCAGCAACTGATCGAGGACGAAGACCGCGACGCAGATCGCGATCAGCCAGGTGTTGACCGACCAATTCCGGAACTGCAGGCCCCCGCGACGGGGACCTTGTCCGAGGTTTCCGGGGCCGCCGTCATGGCGGGCGTAATCGCGATCGTTGATACCCATGGGACGCGGATTCTATCGACCAAGCCGACTCAGGGGTCTTCCCGTCGCCGTTCCGTCGCCCTGGCGAGCAGGCGACGCTCCCGCCGGTCGAGGGAATCGAGCCCGTCCGTCGCGATCTTTTCGAGGACCCGATCGAGTTCGGTCTCTTCCCGAGCAGCGGCTTCGCGATCCGCACGACCACTTTTCAGCGCCTCTCGGTTTTTCCGGTCGCCCTCCGCCGCCGCTTCCTCCTGATCGACGAGGGCGTCGGTTCGGAGATCAAGCATCGGGTCGGGATCCGGATTCGAGGGCGGATACGAGGCGTCATCCGGCCAGGACTCGCCCCGGAAGACCGCAGTCTCGACCGCCGCCTGACGACGTCCCCGATGGAGGGACGCGGCACACATGGCCCCGACCAGGACCGGAAGAAGCCAGAGCCCGAGGAGTCCCACGATCAGAAGAACCGTCACGGTCAGGACACCGAGTCGCCGAGTCATTCGCCGGGCCGCCGTGGTTCCCATCTGCGGTCGAAGTACGGCCTCGAACAGGATCCGCCCTCGAAAGGGTGGTGCCGGCAGAAGATTCACCCCGGCCACCACGGTGGCCACCGCACCCAGGATGTAGATGGGTTCGAGCCAGGGCGAAGAAGCGACCTCCACGGAGTAGAGCCCGGAAACGGGCGAAAATGGATTGGGTGCCACCGCTCCCCCGGTCGAGATCAGAATCACCACGGCGACCGTCACGGAAATGGTGATCGCGGATAACGGTCCGACCAAAGCCGTGATGACCGCCCGACGCCAGCCCGGAGGCAGCACGCCGTCATCCAAGCCCCCCAGCGGTTGGAGGACGACCTCGGGCATGTGTCCGCCGAGTCGGCGAGACACCAGCACCGTGACCAGTTCATGGATCGTCACCACCAGGATCAGGGCGGCCAGGAACCATCCGGCAGGCCTCGGACCGAGTGGAAAGGAGTCGCTTCCGGTGTGCCAGGCCGCCCGGATCAAGACGATGACGATCGTGACGAGCAGGAAGGCATGAATGCGGATGGTGACCCCGCCGATTCGGGCCGCGGGCACCGACCAGCTCAATGGCTGGTCGATCCGGGGCGAATGTGAAGACGGGTGGTCGCTTGCAGAGGGAGGGATCTGATCCGTATTCATCACGATTCGCCCTCTCTGGAATCCCGGCGTTGGAGAAAGAGGTGCCAGGCCGCGATGGTCTTGCCATCTTCGATCCGGCCCTCGCGGATCGCCGCCTCGATCTCATCCGGTCTCATGCGGACCACTTCGATCTCTTCTCCCGGCTCCAGTCGAGTCGGAATCTCCTGGAGATCGGTGGCGTGGAAGGCATGAATACGTTCATCCGAACAACCGGGTGACGTGAGGTAACTCGCCAAGGGTCTGATTCGAGCGGCTCGCCGCCCGACCTCCTCCTCCAGCTCTCGTGCGGCCGCCGCCGCGGGATCCTCGCCCGGTTCCAGCTTGCCCGCGCAGAATTCGAGCAAAAATCGCCCCACCGCGATCCGGCCGACCCGCACCAGGAGAATCGTGCCATCCGTATCCTCCGGGATCACGGTGATCGCCCCCGGATGTTCGACGAAGTCCTTCCGAATCGCCTCTCCGCGAGCATTCAGGTAGTCGATTCGACGAACCTTGAAGACCGGCCCTTCGTGCACCAGGCGTCTTGGCGCCTCGGTTCCGCCGGGACGATCCGCGTGATCTCCTTCGAGTGACGTTGGCATTCGGTCCTCCAGCGACGATGATACGTCCATGGCCCCGAACGACGAACAAGAACCTGACCACCCCGTCTTCCGATTGATCGACGTCTGGAAGTCCTTCAACGGGCGTCAGGTGCTTCGAGGCATCGATCTGGAGATCCCCGTCGGGGGCACGCTGGTGGTCATGGGACCCAGTGGATGTGGAAAAAGCGTGATCCTGAAGCATCTGGTCGGGCTCCTACGGCCGGACCGGGGTGAGATTCAGTTCCACGGAGAGCGAATCGACGCCTTCAGCGAGAGTCAATTGGTGGCGGTTCGCCGAAGAATCGGTTTTCTCTTTCAGCAGGCCGCACTCTTCGACAGCCTCACGGTTCGGGACAACGTGGCCTTCCCACTCCGCGAGACCGGCCAAGCGGGGCCTGACCTTCAGGAACGGGTCCGGGAGACCCTGGACCGCGTCGGACTGGCCGAAACCCTCGATCGAATGCCGGCGGAACTTTCCGGCGGGATGCGAAAACGGGTCGGCCTCGCCCGAGCGATCATCCTGAAACCGGAACTCATCCTGTACGACGAGCCGACGACCGGATTGGATCCCATCCGGGCCAATGTGATCAATGACCTCATCGTCCGCCTTCAGCGGGAACTCTCCATCACCAGTGTGGTGGTCACCCATGACCTTGATTCGGCGTTCCAGGTGGCGGATCAGATGATCCTGCTTCATCAGGGTCGGGTTCGCGCCCGGGGCACGCCGGATCAGATCCGGGTGAGCGAGGATCCAGTGGTTCGAGGCTTTCTCGAAGGCCGACAATCCCCAGATGGGAATCTCGACCGTTTGGATGCGGATACCCTCGACGATCTCACACCGAACGGAAAGACCGTCTCATGAACGATCGATACCGGGATGCCGTCATCGGCATCGCCGCCATCCTCGCTGCCGCCGCCACCATTTCGATGCTGCTGGCCTTCGGATCCCTTCGCGATTTCGCCCGCTCGGCGGTCGACCTCGAGATTCGCCTGAATCGGGCCGGGGGGCTTCGATACGGAAGCCAACTCACCCTCGATGGCGTTCCCATCGGCACCGTTGATGTCGTCACCCTCCAGATCGACCAGGCGTTGCCGGTGCGACTGGACTGCCGAATCGACGAATGGGTCCGGATTCCCGTCGACCATCTGGTCAAAGTGGAATCGGCCCTGATCGGCGGAGGAACCCGACTCGCCATTCTCTCGCTCGATCCGGAAGCGGAACGACTGACCTTCAATCCCGGCGAAGCCCCGGTCCTGACCGGCGAGTTCCAGTCACTCGATGAAACCCTTGCCGGCAGCCTTGATATCCGCATGGGTCCCATCGCGGACAGTTTCGCCGAAGTCGGTGCCCTTGCCGGCACCTACCGCGAACTGGGTGAAAAGATCAGAGAACTCGTGGATACCGGCGGCGCTGACGGAGCCGGGCTCGGGACCACCATCGATCGGGTCAATCGAACCCTCGAACAAGCGGACAAGGCCTTCGCTGCGGCCGGAAGCTGGCTGGGCGACGCGCAACTTCGCGAGGACGCGGCCCAGGCGGTGTTCAAGGCCAATCTCTTCATCGAGCGAGCCACCGACGCAGCGATCGCGGCAAGCCGTCTGGCCACCACCCTCGATGCGGAATCACCGGCACTGGTCGCAAGAATCGCGGCCACTGCAGGATCCGTGGACGACACGCTGGTGGAAGTCCGAGCCCTCGCCACCCGGGCTTCCGGGGGCCAGGGAACGCTTGGACGATTGATGAACGACCCGGCGCTCTACGAGGATCTGGATGATGCGGCTCGCCGCCTCGCCAACACCCTCGAGACCCTGGAGATCCTCATCGAATCCGTGAAGGCCCAAGGCGTCAAGGTCGAGTTCTGATCTCGGGCCGACCCCGCGGGCTGATTCAGGGCTCGCCTCGAAGCCTCCCCGACCGAAACCCTCGGATCAGAACCGACACGAAAAAGGCCCGCGATCTCCCGAAGGGAATCGCGGGCCTCGTTTTTCGATCTGATCACGACCGGGATCATCTATTCGATGATCGTGATTTCAACCCTCCGACTCTCGGCCTTGGTGCCTCGGGGCACGTGGGGGCCGAATGAGCCGTAGCTGATTCGATCACGGCCGAGCCCCTGCTTCATCAGGTACTGACCGACCGAGTAGGCTCGCTCGAAACCAAGGTGGTAGTTGGAGTTGTACTTCTTGGTCTTGATCCGATCGGTATCGGTGAAGCCATCGATTCGAATGGTCGAACCCGGATATTCACTCTTGATCTGATCGGCGATGCCCCGCAGGGTCGCCTGGGCATTCTTCTTGAGATCGTGCTGACCGGAATCGAACAGCACATCGCCTTCGATGTCGACGACCGGCTGGCCGTCTCGTTCGCTCCAGGTCGCCCCACTGGAATCCTCCGGCAGCGGTGGCTGGGCGGCCGCATCCGCCAGCTTCTGACGGGCGTCACCGAGTTCGGTCTCCGCCCGCATCGCTCTCGCGTCGGCGTCGTCGAGATTGGTGCGGGTCCGATCGAGTTCGGCTCGGAGATCTCGATTTTCATCGAGAAGAGCCTGCTGGTTCATCTTCGTGTCGTTGTTGCAACCGGCCAGCGTCGCCACCAGCGCGAGGGGGGCGAGGGTCGCCAAGCGTGTCCATCCGTGCATGCGCAGCTCCATCGTGTTGAGTCTCAGCGCCGGTGACTCCGACGCTGCCGCCAAAGTGTACCGACGCCCGCCTCATGGCGAGGGAAGGTCAGCCGGATGGGAAGAAGAGAATCGTCTGGAGTTCGTCGATCCAGGGGCGGGCATAGATGACCAGCAGGGTCGCGGCCGCCAGATGAGGCCCGTACGGAAGTTCCCGTTCCGTTCGACCGCCGAATCGCGACAGGATTCGTCCTCCGGCGATCCAGGCCAGCGCCAGGAACGGTGCGATGAAGAAAATGCGAATCGGATCAAGCCAACCGAGGGTGGCCCCCACCACCGCCAACAGATGAACATCCCCCATCCCCATGGCTTCCCGGCCGAAAGCCAGGGTTCCCAGAATCCGGATCGCCCAGACGATCGCAGCCCCCACGAAATATCCCAGGGCCGAAGACGCGAGGAAAACCATCACCCTCGGTGGTCCCGCATCGAGAGACACGAGGGAACAGAGCCACCAGCCAAGCAGACCGAGGCTGATGATCGGCAGGAGAAAGGCCATCTCCCTGACCATTTCACGCCGCCCATGCGGATAGTCCGCCAAGGGCTCGTCGTCGGTCACATACTCCTCGTAGTCGGCGAAACTGCGAGTCAGAATGCCCCGGCGGAGCAACACGAGGGCAACGATGTTCCCGATGGTCGCACCCGAGACCAGGCCCACCACCGGCCAGCCAACGCCGGGAAGCGGGCCGTCTCCGGCAGCCTCCAACAGGACCATGGCTTCCCGAGCAGGCAGCAATCCTTGCAATCCCCAGCCGATGATGGCCACGATGCCGACCACATTGGTGATTCCAGCCGGAATGAGGAATGTCCGGGCATCGACCAGGGTGGCGGCCACGAGTCCGGCGATCATGGTCATGAGGACCGCAAAGGCGGGCCAGGTTTCGCCGAAGCCACCGACCCGCCACCAGGGACCGCCGATGTTCTCCCACCACCCTCCGGCGGCCGAGACGTAGAGCATCAGATAGGTCGTGGCGAAGATCGCTCCGACCACCGCCTCGATCAGCGGGTATTGAATGCTGATCCGCCCTCGACATCGTCGGCAGCGGCCACGCAGGAACAACCAGCCGAGAATCGGGAGGTTCTCCCGCCAGGAAAGTCTCCAGCCACAACTTGGACAACGACTCGGGGGGCTGACCACGCTTCGGCCGGCAGGAACGCGATAGACCACCACGTTGAGGAAACTGCCGACCGCCGCGCCGAACGCGAAGAGAAACGCGGCGGTGATCAGTTTCGGGGCGAGGATCAGCAACCAGGCCGGAAGGCTGCCGAGATTGAGACCGGTCACGATGTCACTTCCGAATCGGAGACTGGGACGGAGTCAGAAGGACGCATCCTCGGATCTGGAGGAGGCTGCGCCACCGGCTTCTGCATCACGCACCATCCCCGTCGGCATCGGCCGCCTCGAGATCGACCTCTTCGATCCTCGTGGCCGCTCGATCGAGGATCGAGCGACAGCGAGCAAGGAGCGCCTGCCCTCGGCCATAGGCGTCGAGACTGGTTTCCAGCGGCACGTCACCACGTTCGAGTCGATCGATGATGGCCTCGAGTTCCTGACTCGCAGCCTCGAACGAAAGGTCGGCAACCGGTGTCGGTTCCTGATTGGTCGGATGGTCGTCGCTCATGGGTTGGACTCTACCTTTTCGCCGGGATCGACCGTCTCGACCCTGGCCACCACCGAGCCTCGGGCGAACGTGGCTCGGATCCGGTCCTCGACCGCCATCGCCCCGGCATCGCGGATCGGTTTCCCGGCTTCATCAAGCACCAACGCGTACCCCCGGGAGAGGACGGAGTCCGGACCGACGATCCGAAGTTGCCCCGCCAGGTGGTCGATCCGGGTGATCCGCCGCTTGATCAACGCTTCGATCCCCCGGGCCAGACGACCACCGGCCACTTCAATCCGATGCGACGCTTCGGCCACGCTTCGGGCGGGTGCGACCGCACCGAGTCTGGATTCCAGGCCAGCCAGATGAGCACGCCGAACTTCCATCGCTCGGACCATCGACGCGATGAGTCCGTTTCCGGCGTCATCCAATCGTCGACGATGCGGATCGAGCATTCGGGCCGGACGGCGAAGGATCTCGTGCCGAGCCGCCACCTCGATCCGGCCGCGAGCCCGTTCGACGCCTCGCTGAGCCAGGAGTCTCAGGCGTTCCTGGCGGGAATTCAGGTAGTCGCCCTGTTCGGCGGCATCCGGAACCAGCACCATGGCGGCCTGGGTCGGAGTCGAAGCTCGATGGTCGGCGACGAATTCGGCGATCGAGCTGTCACTTTCGTGGCCGATCGCCGCCACCAACGGCACCGGCGGCGGGCCACCCGCCAGGTGTGCCGCCACCGCTTCCGCCCGCGACTCGAAGATCGCAGCGGCGACCGCTTCTTCGTTGAAGCACCAGAGATCCTCGAGGGAGCCGCCGCCCCGCGTGAGGATGATCGCGTCCACTCGCATCGCCGCGGCGCTCGCCCGAGCCAGACGAACCGCCCGGGCGATCTTCGGGGTGGCGGCCGGCCCCTGCACCGGAACCGGAATCAGCAGGAGTTCAAGCCCCGGCCAGAGCCGCCGAGCCGTCTCTTCCACGTCTCGGCGGGCCGCCCCGTCACCACTGGTGATCACCATGATCCGGCGGGCAAAATCCGGCAGTTCCAACCGCAGCGTCGGTTCAAACCAACCTCGATCCCGGAGGTCCGCCTTCAAGCGTTCGAATCGTTGATGCAGGTCGCCCAATCCTGCTTCTCGAAGTCGAGAGGCGATGAAACTCAGGCGTCCCCCCTTGGCGTACAACTCCGGCCGGCCGTGAGCCACGACTTTCATCCCGACCTGCGGGGTGGGCGTTTCGGAATCGGCCCGGTACCGGGGACTGAAGAATGCACAGGAAAGCTGAGAGCCCTCTTCATCCTTCAAGGTGAAGTACCAGTGTCCGGGCAGGGAGCAACTACCGATCTCACCCTCGACCCTGATCTCGGGACCGCCCTCGATCAGCAGCAGGGCTTTGTTCACCCGGCGACAGACCTCGGTCACCGAAAGTGGCGGCTCGGTCGCCGGCTCGCCACCGACGGCGACATCCGGGGGATCGGCCGGTGGATTGGAATCCTCACCGCCATCGCGGATTCTGCGGATCGCGTCGGAGAAGGACATCTGGCCGGTGGATGGGGTTCGTCTCGCCACAGCCGTATGCTACGAGGCCTTAGAGCCGCCATGTCGTCCGATGAACCCCTCGACATCCACGCCTCCGTCGACGCCCTCCCCGGAGTGGGACCGAAGGTGGCCGCTGCGCTGGGTCGCCTCGGAATCCGCACGGTCGGAAATCTGCTCGATCACGTGCCCTCGCGTTACGAATACGAGCACGCGGAGGCGTCGATCGAGGAAATCGAGGAATCCCTGCCGGAGGAGGACGACGCGGCCAACATCTCGGTTCGAGGCGAGATCGCCGCCATCCGCTCCGCGCCGGGTCGACGGCCACGAATCGAAGCGACGATCGAGGATTCCACGGGTTCCCTGCGTCTCACCTGGTTCAACGCGGCCTGGCTGATGCGGAAGCTCCGACCCGGGATGGAGATCGTGGTCGAAGGTCGGGCGAAGCGATGGAAGGGCTACCTCCAGATCGCGAATCCGAAGTGGCAGGTGGCCGAGGAGGTCGAAGACGCTCGAGACGATCGGCTGCGACCGGTGTATCCCGCGAGCGAGGATCTCTCCTCCCAGCGAATCGAAGCCTTCGTCGCGGCGGCTCTGGACATCCTCGCCGCCGGAGCGGGGATCGTGGATCCACTCCCCGCGGATCTCCGACGGGCCCGCGCCCTTCCCCCGCTCGACCGTTCCTACGAACAGGTCCATCGCCCGTCCGATCGCGACGACGCCGCTGGTGGCCGTCGACGACTGGCCTACGACGAACTCCTCCTGCTCCAGCTCGGCGTGATGATGAAACGTCGCCATCTCCGCTCGACCCTGCGAGCCTCCCGGCTCGAGCGGGACGATGAAATCGATGCCCGGATTCGCAGCCGCCTGCCGTTCGAACTCACGCCCGATCAGAACCGGGTCTGTGCCGAAATCGCGGCCGACCTCGGATCGGAGCGGCCGATGAACCGACTCCTCCAAGGAGACGTCGGCAGTGGAAAGACGGCGGTGGCCGCCTACGCGATGCTCCTCACGGTCGCCCGCGGACATCAGGCCGCCTTGATGGCTCCCACGGGCATCCTTGCCGAGCAACACCACGCCTCGATCTCCCGCCTCCTCGACGGCGCCTCGGTCGAAGTCGGGCTGCTCACCGGCGCCACTCCGCCGGCCGAACGCCGGGACATTCTCGCGCGATTGGAAGCTGGAACCCTTCCACTGCTCGTCGGCACCCACACCCTGTTTTCCGAAGGCACGGATTTCAACCGCCTCGGACTGGCGATCATCGACGAACAGCATCGGTTCGGGGTCGAACAGCGATCCCGGCTTCGGCGAGTTGACGAGGCCGGCCACGTCCCTCACGTCCTGGTCATGACCGCCACCCCGATCCCTCGGACCCTGAGCCTCACCATCTTCGGCGACCTCGACGTCTCCACCATCCTGGAACGTCCGCCGGGCCGGACTCCGACCGTCACCAGGGTGGTGACGCCGGAAAAATCCGATGACGTCTACGGATTCCTCGCCGATCGAGTCCGGGCGGGAGAACAAGGCTTCGTGGTCGTCCCGGCGGTCGAAGAGTCCGAAGCCGGCCTTGCGGACGTCGAGGGCCATCGCCGACATCTCATCCAGGGTCCACTGCGGGACTGCCGCGTCGGCGTGGTCCACGGCCGACTCCCTGCGACCGAGCGAGAAGCGGTCATGAATGCGTTCCGTGATCGGGAGATCGACGTGCTGGTCGCGACCGTGGTGATCGAAGTGGGCGTCGACGTTCCCAATGCGACCATGATCGTGATCGAGCACGCGGAACGGTTCGGACTCGCACAGCTCCACCAGCTCCGAGGTCGGGTTGGAAGAGGCGGCAAACGCGGCATCTGTGCCCTCATCGGCGAACCGACCACGGAAGATGGACGACGCCGACTCGATGCCATCGGCGAAACCGACGACGGCTTCCGCATCGCGGAGCTGGATCTGGAGATCCGAGGCCCGGGCGAACTCTTCGGAGCCCGGCAGTCCGGCCTGGCGCCGTTCCGCGTTGCGGACCTCGCCAACGATCTCGACCTGCTCCGCATCGCGAGAGAGGATGCCTCCGCCTGGATCGACCGTGACCACGCCCTTCTCGGTCCGGATGCGACGTCGGTCCGCCGACGGCTGATGGCCACCTACGGCGACTCCCTGGGTCTGGGCGATGTGGGCTGAATCCGCTTTCCTTCGGCATTGGAAGACCCCACCGCGGTCGTTTCGTACCATGGGGCCATGAGTTTCAACCGAGACATCACGGCGGCCTTCGAAGAGATGGCGATCCTGCTGGAGATCACCGGAGCCAACGGCTTCAAGGTCAACGCACACACCAAGGTGGCCAGGATGGTCGAGGGGCTCACCCTCGATCTCCAACCTCTGGCCGCGGGTGAGAAACCACTGGTCCGACTGGGTGAACTCGACGGCGTGGGCGCTTCCAGCGCCAAGAAGATCGTTGAATTCGCGACGGAGGGTTCGATCTCGGAGCTTGAAACCCTTCGGTCGGCGGTCCCGGAAGGACTCCGAGAGGTGATGCGGGTTCCAGGACTCGGCCCCAAGACCGTGCGACGACTCTGGACCGAGGTCGGGGTGGAATCCATCGCTGATCTTGAAGCCCGGATCGCCGACGGATCGGTGGAATCGCTTCCCCGGATGGGTCGCAGGACGGTGGAGAATCTCACGACCTCGATCGAGTTCATGAAGTCCGCGGGCGACCGACGAAGAATCGGTGACGCGTTGCCGTTGGCCGAAGCGATGATCGCACGCCTTGAAGCGGTGCCCGGCGTCCGGCGGATCGCCCACGCCGGCAGCCTGCGGCGCGGCCGCGACACCATCGGTGACATCGACATCCTGGTGGTGGCGGACGATCCGGAAGTCGTCAGCGAAGCGTTTCGCAACCAGCCCGGCGTCTCCGGCGTGCTGGTCGCAGGGGCCACCAAATCATCGATCCGGACCGAGGACGGCTTTCAGGTGGATCTTCGCGTCGTGCGCGACGAGGTCTGGGGCGCGGCGCTGATGTACTTCACCGGAAGCAAGGAGCACAACGTCGCCCTGCGAGAGCGGGCCATCGCCCGTGATCTCCGGCTCAATGAATACGGACTCTTCCCCCAGGACGACCTGGACGGCCCCCCCCAGGAGCGAGGGGTCGTCCCGATCGCCGCGGAAACGGAAGCCGCGATCTACGAAGCCCTCGAACTTCCCTGGATCCCGCCGGAACTCCGAGAAGACCGGGGGGAATTCGACCTTTCGATCCCCGCGGATCTGGTGACGGTCGAGGCGATCCGCGCGGATCTTCACAGTCACACCACCGCCAGCGACGGCCGATTGTCGATCGACGAACTCGCCGAAGCCGCTCGCGCCCGGGGCCGCACGGTGCTGGCGATCACCGACCATTCCAAATCCAGCGCTCAGGCCAACGGTCTCGACGAAGAACGCCTCAAGCGTCACGTGGACGCCATTCGCGAAGCGAATGAACGAATCGACGGCATCACGCTGCTGGCCGGCAGCGAGGTCGACATCATGGCGGATGGCCGACTGGATTACGAAGACGACATCCTCGCCCTGCTCGATCTCGTGGTGGCCAGCCCCCACGTCGCCCTGCGTCAGGATCCCGTCCTGGCGACCAAGCGCCTCTGCCGCGCGGCACGACATCCACTGGTGACCATCGTCGGTCACCCGACCGGCCGACTCCTCCCCAACCGCCCGGGCCTCGAACCGGACATCCACGCCCTGGTGGAAGCGGCGTTGGAGGGCGGTACGGCGTTGGAGATCAACGCCAATCCGCTCCGACTGGACCTTCGTGATTCGCACGTTCGCGTCGCGGTGGAGGCCGGATGTCCGATCTCCATCAACACCGATGCTCACCGAGCCGAACATCTGGACCTGCTGCGATACGGCGTGCTCACCGGCCGACGCGGCCGGTTGCCCGCGTCGGGATGCATCAACTGCATGCCCGACGCGGACCTCCTGGCCTGGGTGGCCCGTCACCGCTGAGTTCGCCCGCTCAGCCTCGGGAGTTGCTGGAATTCCGGGTGCCTTGCTTGGTGACTTCAGCCTCACCACTCCAGGCATCCAGATCCTGCCGGGTGTCGACGAGGTTCAGCTGGAAGACGAAACTCGACTGCTTGACCCGGCCAGCCGAGGAACGGACTTCGAGGATCTTGCCGTTCAGGACGTAGTCGGGAAGCCTTGGTGCATCATCACCCGCCTTGAAATCCCGATAGTCCGCGACTTCGCCCGCACGGGAGTCCTTGCTCGCGAAGGCGACCTTGCCCGACTGCTGCAGGGCGATCTTCACCTTCTGGGTCAGAAGGTCGGTGTCGATTCGCTGGGTGGTGTCGTTGACCACTCGAGTGACTTCGACCCGGGCCGGCGATGTGGGGGCCTTGGACAACGCTCCACTGGCTAGCAGTTGTTGCACGCACTGATCGGCGGCGTTGGACCAATCCTGAACATCCAGTTGATCGATGGAGATGATCTTGTCGCGATCGTCGGTCACGACTCGAGCGTTCTGCTGGCAGCCGATGGCACAGGCGGCGGTGAGAACGAGAAGCGCGGAGAGAGGTCTGTGGTTCATGCGGGACTCCTGGAATCAATGGCCGGTGTCGGCGTCAGTTGGCGTTGGTGAGGGTCAATCGAAAATCCGAGGCCTGCGGACTGCTTGCGGTTCCGGTGATGGTGATGAAACTTCCAGCCGCGACCTGTTCCTGTCGGTAGCCACTGGTGGGGCTGAAGATCCCCCGCCCCTGATCATCGAGGAATTCGAACCGATAGTTGAACCGGGTGTCGTAGGGCAGGGTGTTCTCCACCTCCACGTCCACTCGAAGGAGATCCTCGCTCACTTCGGTCTCCCGCACGACCCGGACGCTGGCATGACTGGAGAGCCAGCCGTCCTTGATGATTCGTTCATTGCTGGTGATGGTGTTGGCGTAGCACCCGCCGAGGAGCGAGAACGCAAGCAGCGCCAGCAGGGCGCGACCACCTCGGACGGAAGATCGATATTCGAAACGTGACATCAAAGGGAATCTCCTGATGATGATGAGGGCGATGGCGATGGCGGCCCCGCCGAAACCGACGTGGCCCGGCTCTGAACGAGCGAAAAGGCGTGAATGGAGACCGGGCCACCCGCCCGAATGCTTCGGACCATGACCATGGCGTCCGCGTCACCCGGAACCATGACTTCATGGGTCCCGATCTCGCCGCCGAGTCTCAGCAGTCCGTCGTCGGGCCGCGGTACTCGCGCGACCGCCCAGGCCCGAGGCAGGGACCGCCAGGTTCGAAGGTCCGCGATGGTGGTCGCATATCCGTAGACGTTGGTGGCCACCAGGGAGGCGAGCATCGCCCACTCGTTGCCGGAACTCTTCGCGGCGAGGTTCGCGGCGAGCGTTGCCGCGGCCTTGGTGAGGGCGGCGCCGATGGCCCGCCCGGTGATCAGCGGAAGTTCGGCTTCGAACTCATGGGCGATGACGCTCCCCATGTCGCAGATCTCTTCGATCTTGACCGCGGTGCCGTCCGGTCCCTGAACCGTCCCGCCCACCGCGACGAACGGCGACTGCACGAGTTTGGGGAACGCGACTCCGATGAAGGGCATCTCGGGAATGAAGGCCGGAATCCGAAAAGTCACTTCCTCACGTTGCGGTGCGAGGCCCGAGCTCAGAACCACCCAGACCTGAGGTCCTCGGCGATTCGTCGCGGAGGCGAGGGCCAGATCGGATTCGATCGCGGGATTGGGCCCCACCACGCCGCCCACCCGGCGGAGAAGATCGATCGCCTGATTCTCATCACCGCTTCCCGCCCCGTCGACCATGAAAAGCACGGCGGTGAGCCAATCGGTGAACGGAACCGTCCAGCCTCGATACGGGGTGAATCGTTCCTCGAGTCCCCCCCACGCATCGGCTGCACCGTCCTTGAATGACGCCGATTCCTCGATCGAGGACAGCTTCCGCTCCTCGGATTCCATCTTCTTTCGCGCATCTTCGATTCTGGTGCGATACCGGGCCTCGGCATCTTCCTGAGCGAACTGGGCCCGCTTGAGTTCCACCCGAGCGTTTTCCAGATCCCCGACCGCGAGTCGGTCGATCGCTCGCAACGTCGCGCACATGGTCCGGTCGGTCGAGCCGCCGAGATACGGGAGGGCTCGCTCATTCACCGCGATCGCCGCGAGATTGTCGAGGAACTTCGGGTCGCCGGGCTCACCGAACGCTTCCATCGCCTCCCAGGCCTGACCGAGAGACGCGTCACTGCGTCCCCACTGCCCTGCGATGCCCTCGACGGCGCCGAGTTCGAGATGGTCGATCACCACGTTGCGTTCGGGACCCTTGCTGACGTTCCTGGTCGCCGAAACGACCGCATCGTCCCATCGCCCGGCATCCAGATCGGCGAGGTAGGCCTGCGATCGATCGTTGTGATTGGCACAACCTCCGGCGAACCCGAGGGTCGCACCGACGAGCAGCCACCAGATCACTCCAGTCGCCTTCGAGGGCCTGAGATCTCGAAGAACTCGAATCACCAACGGCTCCAGAAGGAGTTCCGTTGCATCACTTCCGGAACCTGATCGCTGTCGATGTTGATGGAATCGTCGCTACGGCGATCGATTCGATATCCGCTCTGCTGAAGGAAGGTGGCGAACCCCTTGATCGCCTCCACCTGCGCGGCGGTCAAGGCGGCCCCCTGCTTGAGCCCTTCCATCGCCACTGCATTGGCGAGATATTGATCCCGAGTCTTGCCGTCAAGCTGGAGACCGGCACGAATCACCTGCGGGTCGTCTTTCTTCCGGCCGGTCACTCGAATGGAGCGGGACCAGGACTGAACCCCCTGGCGAGTGAGGGTGAGTCGATGGGGTCCGGGTCGGGCATCGATCACACTGGGCGTGGATCCGACCACGAATCCATCCAATGCCACTTCGGCCCCACCAGCAAGTACGGGAAGGCTGGTGTTTCCGACGACCCATCGCCCCTGTTCGTCCTGGACGATCTCAGGAACCACGAGGCCGTCGAGCACCGCTTCCACGCGGACGTAGCCGACCGCCGCGGGGGCCGCGGCATCACCACGACGACGAGCGATTTCCGGGGCATCCGACGCCAATGCCGACGCGATGGTCGACCCCACGGCGGTGGCCGCCTGCTGATCGAGATCGCGGCTGACCGAGGTGGCCACGCCTCCATTGTCCGCGGCCTGCATCAGGGATGCCACGCCATCGAAGGGACCGCCCGCGATCGATGCGGCATCCGTCGCCGCCACCAACCGCCAGGAACCTCGGATCGAACGGGAGACTCGCCGGAATTGACGGCCGCTGACCACGGTGTCCGCAGAGTCATCTCCAGCGGATGCCACCCCCGCGACGAGCAACCAGTCGGCGCCGACCGCTTCTGCCAGCCGAACCAGAGAGGCGTCGTCATCGGGTTCTCCCTCGCCGGAGCTGCGGGCCGCGATGACCTCGGCCGGATTGACCACCCTGACGCCGGTACCAGCGACCGCCCCACCGATTTCGGTTTCGATCGCGGCGAGCATTTCCGGAGAGACCGCACCGGCGGCGGCTTCGGCCACCACCGCGACCGGGCCGAGTGCGGCAAGCACCGAGCGGGGATCAGAGGAAAGCACCTCGCCTCCGGCGGGTCGATCTCCGGTTCCAGGGGTGACGAGGACGTCCGCGGAACCACCGCCCGGCGCCTGGAATCCGCTTGGGTTCCAATCCTTCGGTACAGAACGAAGGACGGCACCGGATCCGATCGAGCCCGCGATGATCCGGCCCCGGGCGAGGCGTGGCTCGATTCGGGTGACTTCGATCGCACCGGAATCCCGTTCGTCGTAGCCCAGGTTTTCTCCGGTATCGGGATCGATCAGGGCCGCGCCACGCTGGGAGGCGATCCACCGCTGCCCGATTTCCAGGCAACCTCCATCACCCCGATTGATGGTGACGGTGTCTCCGTTGACCGCGAGGATCGTGGCCGGATAGGCCACATCGAGCAGGCGGCAGGCAAGCTGGGCTGCAAAATCACTGGAGAGGGATTCGATCAGCCCGCTGGTGGGATCTCCGCCCTTGGGTCGCGCCCGCGCATCTTCGTCCGCGGTGTCGACGGAGTCGAGGGTCAGAGTCGCCGTCTCGCCGACCACACCGGTGGTGGAATCGAGCACCTCGACCGTGACCGCGGCCCGGATCGAACGCCGGGAGACCACTCGATCGATCCCTTCGAAGCGCCGCTCCCGCACGATGTCTTCGAAGTCGATGATTCTCGGGACCGCGAGCCAGCGGACCCCGGCGACCTTCATCGCCTGGGCGGCCGCAGGATCCCGGGGATTCACGAACCCACTCGCCGCGAATGCCTGTTCGCCGAGCACGGTGCCCAGCCGAGACCGGGCGACGAGGGTGAACTTCCGGGTCCCCGCGAGGGCGGCACCAAGCCGATCTTCCAGGAGCGCATCAAAGCGAGCGAGGGATTCCGCATTCTGATTGGCAGCGGCGGCAGCGGCCACCGCGGGTGCGACTTCAACCGGGGTCACCGCGAGGGAATCCGGCCTCGATTCGGCCTGCCGCCCCAATCCGCGGGCGGGAGCCGACGAGGTCTGGGCCTCCGCCAGATCCGGCGGCAGGACAATGGCCAGAACCATCAGGAACAGAACACGGATTCCGCGCCATGATCGTCCCGATCGGCGGCGTTCAAGGGTGGGTCGTCGCATGTCGTTCCCTTTCAGGGTTGTGGATCGGCCCTCGCATCGGGGGTCGGAAGATCCCCGGATCCCGCGACGGCTTCCCTACATGGTGGGCGCGACAGTCCGTCCGGGTCAAGCCCCGTCACCGGTATACTCGGCTGTTTCACGCCCTCTCTCCCCCGATCCAGCCACTTCGACCGGCCTGATCACGTTCGACGACCACGACACATGCTCGACGCACTCTCAGATCGTTTCAATTCCGCCTTCCGCTCCCTGTCCGGCCGGGGAAAGATCTCCGAAACGAATGTTCGGGAATCCATGACCGAGGTCAGAACCGCGTTGCTGGATGCGGACGTCCATTACGACGTGGTCAAGAAGTTCTGCGAAGACGTCACTCAGGACGCCCTCGGTGAGAAGGTGCTGGAGAGCCTCAAGCCCGGCCAGCAGATGATCGAGATCGTTCATCGACGACTCGTGGAACTCATGGGTCCGGTCGACAGCCACCTGATGCTGGTGGAACCCGGACCCACCGTGGTGATGCTGTGCGGCCTTCAGGGGAGTGGCAAGACCACGACCTGCGGCAAGCTCGCCGCCCTCCTCAAGAAGCGTGGCAAGCGGGTTCTCGTGGTGGCGGCCGACCTGCAGCGACCGGCCGCGGTCGAGCAGCTTCGCCTCGTGGTCGAAGGGGTCGAATCGGCGGCGCCGGGCGACGGCGCCGTGGCCTTTCACGGTGAACCGGAGAAATGCGCCGAGTATGGCAAGGCGGTCGGCGCGGCGGTCGGAGTCTGCCGACGCGGGGTGCAGCGCGGCCGTACGGAGAAATACGACGTCGTGATCCTCGACACGGCAGGTCGACTCCACGTCGACGACAGTCTGATGAAGGAACTGGAAGCGGTGAACACCGCGCTCACACCTCATCAGATTCTGCTGGTGGTCGATGCGATGACCGGGCAGGACGCGGTCAACAGCGCCAAGGCGTTCCATGGTCGACTCGCGGTGGACGGCGTCATTCTGACCAAGTTCGATTCCGATACCCGCGGCGGCGCCGCCTTGTCGGTACGCCAGGTGACCGGGGCACCGATCAAGTTCATCGGGGTGGGCGAGAAATTCGACGCCTTGGAGGAATTCCACCCCGAGCGGATCGCCGGTCGAATCCTGGGCATGGGCGATGTGGTGAGCCTGGTGGAGAAGGCCCGGGACGAAGTCGACGAGGCGGAAGCGGAAGCCATGGCGGACAAGCTCGCCAAGGGTCGCCTCTCCATGGACGACTTCCTCAAGCAGATGCGGACCATCCGCAAGCTGGGGCCGATGAAGCAGATCCTCGGCATGCTGCCCGGCGTGGGCTCTGCGATGAAGGACGTTGAAATCGACGAGAAGCAGTTGGATCGGCTCGAAGGCATCGTCCATTCGATGACCGCCGCCGAACGCGAAGAGATCAAGCTTCTGGACAAGAGTCGGGGTCGAAGAATCGCCAAGGGAAGCGGAAGCCAGCCCAGCGAGGTGAATCGCCTGGTCAAGCAGTTCGAGTCCGTTCAGAAGATGACCCAGCAGATGGCGGGCATGGGCATGAAGGGGCGAATGGCGGCCGCCCGGGAAATGGGGCGGGCCGGAGCCATGGGTGGCGGCGGTGGCATGCCGGGCCTCGGAGGCCGGGGATCGACCCGGACGCAGAGCGTCAAGTCGGGTTACAAGCAACGCAAGAAGCGACGCTGAGCGTCGACCGTCGACTCAACCGCCGGGAAGCGGATCGCGGGCCCGACCGTCGGCCCAGGCTCGAATCCGAGGCATCAGAAGTTCCCGCAACAGGATCTTGACGCAGGCGGCCACTGGTACGGCCAGCAGCATGCCGTAGAGCCCCGCGAGGGTTCCACCGGCGAGCACCGCGACCACGATTGAAACCGGATCGAGATCCGTGGCCTTGCCTTGCATGAACGGGGTCAGCACCCAGTCGTCCAGTGACTGACCGATCATGTAGACGAGCGTCGGCCAGAGCAGGAGTCCCCACCAGGCGTACCGGTCCGCTTCCGGCAGCGAGACCTGATCCACCACCAGCAGAGTGATCGCGATGGGTACGCCGATCGCCGAGAGATACGGAACCGCACAGAAGATCCCGACCAGAAGACCCAGGGCAAGCGAATAGGGAACGCCGACGATGAGCCAGCCGATGGCGAAGATCGTCCCGAGGATCGCGCTGATCACCAGCCGGCCCCGAACGAACCCAGAGACTGCTCGATCCATCTCCCCCACGAGGTGGAAGACGGTCTTTTCGTGTTCTCGGGGCACGATTCCTCGGACGAATTCGATCACACTGGGATACGCGGTGGCGAAGAAGAAGAAGTAGAACGGCACCAGGAACACCACGAGTCCCAGCTCGATCACTCCGAGGGCGACGCCCCAGAGACGGCGGGCTCCAGCCCCGACCAGATCGACCGCGGCCGTCCCGAACGCCCATGGTTTCTGAGGGTTCGACGTCGATGCGGCACTGGTATCGACGCCTCCGAGAAATCCAAGCGGGTCCCCTCGGTCCGCGAGCTGCCGCGTCACTTCGGCTTCGACCATCGCCTGAATCGCCTGTTCCTGGGATGGCGGTATGGAATCGGACTCCGTCGCGTTCGCCGAGGCCACCTCAGACTCCCGGCTGGACGCGGAGGCGTCGGGAGTCGCCTCGGCCGAGTTGACACTCGCCCCGTCGGGCGATCCTGTCGTCGCCCGCTCGGTCGCAGGATCGCCGGAAGGAGAATCATCCTTGGCCTGCACCTCATCGCCGAAGATGCGGGCGGACCAGGGCAGGGCATCTTCGACCCAGTCTTTGCCACGCTGGACATCGGCCCGAGGCCCCTCCGGCAACATGGCGATCGCCTTGTCCAGGCCCTCTGCGTAACGACCGGTGGCCGCGTTCCGAACGAACGATGCGGTCTGACCGACCACCACCACGCTCACGGGTACCGCGACCAGAACGATGCCAATCATGAACAGGCCGAGAATCAAGGAGACGGCCGCGGTGCGCCGCCAGCGGAACTGCGCCTGCAGCCGGGTGATCACCGGCTCGAACAGGTACGCGAGCCCGAGCGCCACGAGGAGCGGCACCGTGATCGCGCTCATGCGGTAACCCAGCCAGACCACGCCCAGAACCAGAATGATCAGAAGGATGTCGCGGACGGATTGAATCCGCCAGAAGTGCATCCGGGCGAGATCCTGGTGCGGGGGCGCTTGGCGGGGATCCGAAGGCACGTCATCCGGATGGTGATCAGGGTTTGATTCGTCTTGGTTCACTCTCGGGAGACTACCCGCGGATCCGTTCCTCATCGCGGAACTCACGAAGCACATCCTCAACCGCTTCGTCGCAGAAGGCGACGTCGAAGTCGAACACCCCGAAGAAATCCTCGATGCGGTCACGCTCGGTTCGGCTCATGGTCCCCTGCTGAATCATCGCGTAGACGATCCGTCCGAAATCGTCGCTCCGCGTGATGTTCCAATTCTTCAGGACGGGGTGGGCCAGCAATCCGAAGCGTCGGATCGCATGATCTCGCAGGCCGAGGCTCAATTGCCGCCCGTCCACGTGCCGATCCTGCTGCTCGTCGAGGTCGACCATCGCGCCGTGCAGTGAATGCACGGTGTGGTCCAGCCCCTCACGGACGAAGTCGAAGGCTTCGACGGGGTAGGCGCTCCCCCAGTTCTCGGCGGGATTTCCGGGGACGTCGGAGGGGTTCTCGGCGGGTTCTTCGTTCGGCATGCTCGGGTCACTCATGTCTCGATCCTACCCCGTCCGGGCCGATCCGAGGCTCGACGGACTCTCAGAACGAAGGGAGTGCCACTCTTTCAGCGACGCCGGAGCGACTTCGGGCGTTGGTCGCGAGCGATACCGCAACGCCGCCCTCACCCCAGTTCCCCGAACCCCGGGGCGGTGAGCCAGATCGGATCGCCGGCGGCCGTCCCCAACGCCTCGGCCAGCCCGGTCGGAATCGAATGATCCACGACGGAATCCAAGGGGAGGCCGAGCAGGCCCGCGGTCGCCCCCCGAGAGAATCGGAAGGCCTCTTCGCGAAGCCCCAACGCTCGGGCCCCGGACAGGGTCGCCATGCCGAGCACCGTAGGCAGGTCCGCTCCCTCCCTCCACAAAAGCCGGGCGTCGTCCAGGGTCGAAAGGCGTCCAGGCGTGTCGAGGCAAGGCAGGCCATCGGTTCCGAGTGCGACCGGCACGCCGGCGGCCAGCAGTCGGCGCCAGGGGTGGCCGTCACGCCCCGGCCTCGGATGACCAAGGAAAGCCGCCGCCCGGGGACAGAAGGCCACGATCGCCCCCATCGCCCTCAGGGCGCTCGCCCGACGCTCGAAATTCTCCGCCTCGTCACCTGATTCATCGGGCTCGGTCGGGTAATTCACGTGGGCCACGAGCCACGGAACCACCGGACGGATTCCGGCAAGAAGTTCGATCGGATGTGGCCCCACCTCCCCCGGCGCAAGACCAAGTGCCGCTCGGGGGTCATCGACACCGAGACTTCCGACTCGCCGGAGGAGATCGATGAAGGGACCGGTGGCATCTTGGGTGAACGCCGCTTCTTCCGGAGTCTCTGCCAGATGCGTGGACACCGGAAAGTCGGTTTGAGCCGCCCGCTCGAAGACGTTCCGGCCGCAGGAATACGGAGCATGCGGAGAGATGCCGATTCGAAACCCAGGCCGCTCGAGTTCCCGCAGGCCGGCATCGCCGGCGATTCGGTCCACCGCCGCCTCGCCGGCCGAAAGTCGCTCGCCGATTCCGAACACTTCGACGAAGGAAACTCCGCCGAGGGGCCCTTCCGCCAACGCCCGGGTCGCGTCAAGCCCGAACGCTCCCGCGATGTCACCCACGGCGACCACCCCCCCAGCAATCGATGCGCGGACGCCGGCCCGGACTGCCGCGTGCGTGGATTGGGGATCCGATGGCCTTCGGGTACGGATCTCGCCGAGCCAGGCGTCGAAACCGGCCTCGATCGAGATCGGCCCGACGTTCGTCAGATCAAGGTGGGCATGAGCGTTGACCAGGGCCGGGATCACGACCCTGGGTCCAAGATCGACGATCTTGGTATCGACCGGGCCGATTTCGTCCGGGGTACCGACCGCCAGCAACCGCCCGGCCTCCACCACCAGGTGAGCCGGCTGAATGACCCCGTCCGCATCCGCGGCCGCAGTTGCTCGGAGCAGGCATCGGCCCGATTCGGGGCCGAACGCAGGAGAGAGATCGATCGGCGGTTCAAGCGAAGACATGAGTTCGGTCGATGGGTTCCAGACGTGGTGGCTCGCCGTCGGCGGGCTCTCCGTACACTCTCGCACACTGACGCATCGCGCGCCGCGATGCCCTCGCCTGCCCACCGATTACAGGGCCCATTCGGGAACCACCCATGCGCCGAGCCATTCTCCTCCTCGCTCCCATCGCCATCGCCACCGCCGGCTGTGTGCCACAAGAGAAGTACGACGATCTCCTCACCGCCTACCGGGCGAAGGAGCAGCAAAGCATCAAGGCCCGCCAGGATGCGGAACGGATGCGTGCCAATGAAGCGTCGCTTCAGCGGCAGATGCAGGCCTACGTCACGAAGCTGGAGCAAGCCGAACTGCAGATCGGCGGCCAGAACGACCAGATCTCGGGACTCAAGACCCAGTTCGAAGGACTGCTGGATCAGGTTCAGGCCCTCGATTTCGGCCCCATGAATCCGGAACTCAACGAAAAGTTGCTTCGGCTCGCCAGCGAGAACCCCGATCTGCTCGCCTACGACGAAGCGACCGGAACCCTGCAGTTTGCCAGTGACGTCACCTTTGCGATGGGCTCGGTCGAGCTCAGCGATGATGCCAAGGCCGCCGTGAGCGCCCTCTCAGGCATTCTGGAGGACGGCGACGGGCTGGCCTTCGAAATCCAGGTCATCGGCCACACCGATAACGTCCGGCTGCGGTCGGGTTCGATCTACCGTTCGAACGTCCAGCTTTCCGCCCAGCGAGCCATCTCGGTTCGTGACGCCATGGTGAAGGATGGTCTTTCCGCCAACCGGATTCTCGTCGGAGGCTTCGGAGAGTTCCGACCCATCGTCGAGAACGGCAAGCGCGGCGCCGCGGGCAACCGCCGGGTCGAGATTCGCCTGGTCTCGATGCCCGAAATGACTACCGAAGACGCGGAAGTCATCGAGTTCGCCCCCGAGGTCAATGACGAACCCGCCCCCGTCGAACCGGATTACTCCGAGTCGATGAAGTGATCGATACCCGGCCCGGTGCCGGGCCCCCTCGATCCCAGACTCCCGATGGTCATCCACCGAGAGCGATCAATTCTGATCGCTCTCGGTTTTTTCTTGAGGCCCGAGATCGTGCTCTGCGGGCGATGAAACGCCAGAAATGGCCGACAACTTCACAATACGATCCGGATTGGAGTGGCTTTTACGACCCTGTTGCCTACGCTGGGGGGTCGAATGAGGCGATCTCTGCGCCTCAATTCCGGATTCGAATGTCATCCTTACGTGTTTGGAGCCCTCCCAGAATGCGTCACAGCCCTCTCATCGGCCTTCTTGGCCTCGCCATTGCGGTTCCTGCGGCAGCGCAGGTTTCACTGTCAGAAATCCGAATCGCCCAACCCGGCGTGGATGCAGACCGCTACGTGGAGCTTTCCGGCGATCCCGGTACCTCGCTCAACGGCCTGCAGCTCGTGGTTATCGGCGATCTTGAGGGCCAGTTCCCTCCCGTACAGAACGGTGGCGTCGAGATCGTCGTACCGCTCTCCGGTTCAATCGGGTCGAGCGGCCGATTCGTGGTGGCCACTTCGAGCTACACCCTCGGTGCGGCCGATCTGCTGGCCGACCTGCCCTTCGAACAGGGCGACAACCTGACGGTGATCATCGCCGACGGGTACGCCGGCAGCCCCGGCGATGACGTCGACCTCAACAATGACGGTTTCATCGACGCGAAGTCAGGCCTGGTGGTCCTCGATGACATGGCGATCCTCGCCGACGGCAATCCCGACGGATTCGGCAGCGACTACTTTTACTCCGACAACACGGTGGGCCCGATCAGCGGCTTCCCGCCGCTGCACTCGTGGCGATGCGAAGACACCCTCGTCTGGCGAGCCGGACAAGACGCCCTCGGTGGCGGCAACGAAAACCCGGGTGAGACCAACTCCACCTGCGGCGGAGGCGGAGGCGGCCCCGAAGGCCTGATGCTCAGCGAATATCGCCTCGACCAGTCAGGAAGCGATAACGACGAGTTCATCGAACTCGCGGGTACTCCCAACTCCCTGCTCGACGGGGTCTGGTTCATCGTGATCGGTGATGGCTCGGGTGGCAGCGGAACGGTGGAATGCGTCATCGACCTCACCGGCCAGACGATCGGCTCGAGCGGATACTTCACGATCTGCGAAGAGTCCTTCACGCTCGGTACCGCGGATCTCGTTCTTCCTTCGAACGGACTGAACCTCGAAAACAGCGACAATGTGACGTATCTCCTGGTCGAGAACTTCACGGGCGAATCCGCCCTTGACCTCGACGCGGACGACGATGGCATCATCGACAGCCCCGCCCCCTGGACCGGGATCATCGACAGCCTCGGTGTGATCGAGACCTTCGGCAGCGGCGAACTCATCTACTCCGAAACCACCATCGGCCCCGACGGCAGCTTCGTCCCGGCCCATGGCTATCGCTGCTCACCGGACGGCACCTGGACGATCGGCCTCTTCGGCCCGGTCGGCGAGATCGACACCCCCGGCGGACCCAACCCCGAGTGCCCCGCCATCCAATGCGGTGGCGATGAGCCGCGGAACTGCTTCGAAGCACGAACCGAACCCGGTTGTTCGGACGAGTCATGCTGCGACCTCGTGTCGACCATCGACCCGGCCTGCGGAAGTGACGAATGGGACGCGACCTGCGTCACATTGGCCCAGCAGAACTGCCTCTCGCAGAACGCGGCGCCAAGCGTGGGACTCTCGGAAATCCGAATGAAGCAGGCCGGCGACGATGATGACGAGTTCTTTGAACTCGTCGGCGAGCCCGGCACCTCCCTCGACGGCGTGAGCCTCCTGGTGATCGGCAGCGTTTCGGACGACTCCAACGGAGCGATCGAAACCGCCATCAACCTGTCGGGCTACAGCATCGGCAGCAGTGGCTACTTCGTGGCCGCCGAAAGCACCTTCACCCTCGGTGTCGCCGACGCGACCATCGACCTGCTGTTCAACGACACCATGAACAAGACGCTGGTGCTCGTCCACAACTTCACCGGCACGGTGAAGGGCGATCTCGATACCGACGACGACTGCAACCTCGACAGCACGCCGTGGGCCCAGGTCATCGACGACCTCGCCTGGCTCAGTGGCCAGGACAGCAACTGCGTCTACGCCTCGGCCACCGCGGGCCCGGACGGTGACTTCTCACCGGCCCACGCCTACGTCTGCAACCTCGACGAGGGAACCTGGGGCATCGGAACGTGCAGCGCGACGGACGACAACCGGGCGGACACGCCGGGCTTCGCGAACCCCGAAGACTGCGACACCACGGACTGCGAAGAAGCGATCGCACGCGGCCTCGACGCCGTGGGACTCGATCTTCTCCAGGCCTACCTCCCGGATTGTTGCACCGTCTGGGATGCTTCCTGTGACGACTTCGTGGCTCGCAATCTGACCTTCGACGCCTCGGCTCCGGCCCAGGTCGAGGTCGTGGAGCTTCGGATCGACCAGATCGGTGACGACAACGACGAGTTCATCGAACTCAGCACGGCACCCGGCCAATCACTCGACGGCTACTCGGTCATCGTGATCGGAGACGGCTCCACCGGCTCCGGCCAGGTCGAGACCCGTATCCCACTCATCGATGTCACCGCCGATGAGAACGGACTCGTCCTGATTGCCGATGGCTCGACCTTCACGCTCGGAACCCCCGACGTCGACGCCATCTTCGACATCGAGAACAGCGACAACCTGACCTGCCTCGTGGTCTACGGCTTCGCGGGCGATGACCTCGCACCGGATCTCGACGCCGAGGATGATGGCACACTCGATTCGACCCCCTGGGTTGAATCAACCTCCTGCATCGCCCTGATCGAAACCGATCCGACGGTCGAAGGCGAGCAGGTCTACTGCGACAACCGTATCGGCCCCAACGATCTGTTCGTTCCAGGCCACGTCTACTTCGATTGCGGCGTCAATGCCTGGGAAATGGGCATCTTCGACCCCGTGGGCGAAACCGACACACCCGGCGCTCTGAACCCGGGATGCGAGCCCGGCGGAGAACCCTGCCCCGGGGACTTCAACGGCGACGGCGTGGTCAACGGAGCCGACTTCGGAGCTCTTCTCGCAGGCTGGGGACCCTGCCCGGGATGCCCCGAGGACCTCAGTGGAGACGGAATCGTCGGCGGTGCCGACGTCGGACTCCTCTTGTCGGTCTGGGGCACTTGCCCCTGAGCCGAGGCTCGGAATATCGGAGTTGCCCGCTGAAAGGCGGGCTTGGATAACTCCACCATCCAATGTCAGCGAGGGCGGCCGTTCGGGCCGCCCTCGTTTTTTCACTCCTTCGGCCAGTTCCATCACGAAAATCTCCAGAATCGAGGTATCCTTAAAATGCCCGTTGTCTGGGAATGTCATTTGAAATGGATAGGAGATCCAAGATATGAAGACCACAGCGTTTATGGCGGCCGCCATTCTCAGC
>NYSW01000110.1 GCA_002683195.1 Phycisphaerae bacterium | reverse complement strand
GAGTTCGACGAAGACACCGAAGTTGGTGATCTTCGTGACCGTGCCCTTGACGATCATGCCGGGGCGGTACGCCGTCGGAATCGCTTCGATCCACGGATCCTCGGAGAGCTGCTTGAGGCCGAGGCCGACCCGCTGCTTCTCCTGATCGACCTCGATGACCACGCAGCGAACGGTTTCGCCCTTCTGGAAGACTTCGTTCGGGTGGGCGACCTTCTTGGTCCAGGAGATGTCCGAGACGTGGAGCAGGCCGTCGATGCCGGGCTCGATCTCGATGAACGCTCCGTAGTTGGCGAGGTTGCGGACCTTGCCGTCGATGATGGTTCCCGGGGGGTACTTCTCGGCGACGAGTTCCCAGGGGTTCACTTCGGTCTGCTTCATGCCGAGCGAGATCTCGAGCTTCTCCTTGTCGATGTCGAGAACCACGACTTCGACCTCGTCTCCCACCTGCACGCATTCGCTGGGATGGTTGATTCGTCGAGTCCAGGACATCTCGGAGATGTGCACGAGGCCTTCGATTCCCTCGTCGATCCGGACGAAGGCGCCGTAGGTCATCAGGTTGACCACGGATCCCGTCACCCGGCAGCCGATCGGGTACTTCTGCTCGATCTCTTCCCACGGGCTGGCTTCGAGCTGCTTGAGTCCGAGGGCGATCTTTTCCTTCTCGCGATCGATGTTGAGGATCTTGACTTCGATCTCCTGGCCGATGCGAACCATCTCGGACGGGTGGTTGACCCGGCCCCAGCTCATGTCGGTGATGTGGAGAAGGCCGTCGATGCCACCGAGGTCGATGAAGGCGCCGAAGTCCGCGATGTTGGTCACGCGGCCCTTGACGACGTCGCTCTCGGTGATCGTGCCGAGCAGTGTTCGCTTGGCTTCTTCGCGTTCCTCTTCAACCAGCTTTCGGCGGCTGATGACGATGTTGCGACGTTCCTCGTCGATCTTGAGGATGACGGCGCGAACCGTTCGCCCGATGAATTCGCCGATGTCGCTGGGGCGTCGGATGTCGACCTGGCTGGCGGGGAGGAAGACGGGGACGCCGATGTCGATCAGCAGGCCACCCTTGATCTTCCGCATGCACTTGCCCTCGACCACGTCGCCTTCGGCGCGGGTGCGGAGGATCTGTTCCCAACCGCGAATGCGATCGGCCTTCCGCTTGGAAAGCACGACCGAGCCGCTTTCGTCTTCGGTGTTCTCGAGGAGAACCTCGACTTCATCTCCGGGCTGGAGGTCGGCCGCGGCTTCATCGAATTCCTGCTTGTCGACGAGGCCTTCACTCTTGAGACCCACATCGATGACGACGAAGTCACCGGCGAAGCCGATGACCTTGCCCTTGAGGATTGTGCCGGCGGAAAACGAATCCATGTCGTCGCCAAGCAGAGAGTCCATGTCGCCGTCGGCGACGGAGTCTCCCAAGGCGCCGCGGAGCATGGTTTCGGCCTCGGACTCGTCGAGTCCAAGGTCTTCGATCAGGTTGTAGTCGACCATATGATTTTTCGGGAAGGATCCTGACCGTTTCGACGAGGCGTCGAGCGGTCGATCCGGAGACGACAAGGAACCCGGGGCCGGCACACGCCGGCAATCACCCGTTCGCCCAGCAGGTCCCATCCACCGGGGCGAATCGGCGAGTATACGGGTTCCGGCGCTCAGGCCAAGCCCGGATGGCCTGATCCGTATACTCGCGTACTCATGCCGGACTCTCTCAAGCCATCCAATCGCCGAAGTCGCTGGGCTGCCTTCGGTCCCGGATTGCTGTTCGCGGGGGCCGCCATCGGGGTCTCTCATCTCGTCCAGAGCACCCGAGGGGGCGCTGAATTTGGCATGTCAGCGGCTCTGGTGGTCGTGGTGAGCTGCCTGATCAAGTGGCCGGCATTCCGATTCGGCCCTCTCTACGCCTCTGCGACCGGTAATTCCCTGCTGGATGGCTATCGACGTCAAGGTCGGGGGACTCTGGTGATCTTCGGGCTGGTGACGCTTGCCGTCTGTTTCACCACCCTGGCCGCGGTCACGGTGGTCACGGCGGGACTCCTTCTGAATCTTCTTCCGGGGCTCAAGACCTGGGTCGGATCGCTCGGCCTACCCGGCGAAGGTGGTTTGGATGTGATCTGGGTCTCTGGCGGGCTGCTGGGGCTCGTCGGTCTGGGGCTCCTTACGGGTGGTTATCGGCTCCTTGAGCGGGTGATGAAGGTCGTGATGCCGGTTCTGGCCCTGTGTACCGTTGTTTCAGCGGGGCTTGCCATTTCCAGAATCGCCCCGGAGAGCTGGACCGCGATGCCTCCGGTGGAGGAGTCATCGGCCCGATCACTGCTGGCCGCGATCATCGGCTGGATGCCCGCCCCGATCGATATCGCGGTCTGGAGTTCGCTCTGGACCCTCGCGAAGGTTCGCTCGACCGGGCGGCGAAGTTCCGTTCGTTCAGTGGTTCTGGATTTCGATGCCGGCTACCTCTCGACTCTGGTCCTGGCCGTGGGATTCGTGATCCTCGGGGCTTCGGTGATGCATGGCTCGGGAATCGAGTTTTCCAATCAGGCCCCGGAGTTCGGGCGGCAGATCGTGGACTTGTACGCGGCTCAGTTGGGAGAATGGACCCGACCGATGATCGCGGTCGCCGCCTTCCTCGCGATGCTGTCCACCACCGTCACGGTCGCGGATGGTTTCCCCCGGGCCACCGCCGCCCTCGTGGCATCGTTCTTCGGGCCGGTCCGACCGACCCGAGAGACTCGGGTCGATGGCATGATTCCAAGAATCATGCAGGAAGTGATCGATCGTTCCCTGACGTCGGAGCCCGACGGGGAGAACGAACCGGCCCCTGGGGCGGGTTCTGAAAGCGAGCGAGGGTCCGAAGGCGGGATTCTCGCCTACTGGATCTCCTTCCTTGGAATTGCCGCTGGCGCCATCTGGATCCTGGTCAAGGTCGTCCCGGCGGACTTCAAGCGTTTGATCGACCTGGTCACCATCACCTCGTTTCTCGTGGCTCCGGTGTTGGTGTTCTTCAACCATCGATGCGTGACGGGACCCGAGATGCCGTCTTCGCTCCGCCCCAACCTGATGTGGCGGACGTGGTCGTGGATCTGTTTCGCCGCCACTCTCGGGCTCGCCCTCGTCTATCTGACGCTGTTGGTGGTCGACTGAGTCGTGGCGGCTTCTCGCCGCCGCAGAATCAGGAAGCCGATCGCCCCCAGTACGTTCAGGGCGAAGCTGACCGCGTACACCATTCCAGGATGCCCCTCCGCCGCGAAACTGGTGTAGATCGAGACTCCGAGGAACGGCGCCACCAGGCCTCGCATGCCGGTCAGGGTCACGTGGACACTCATGTACTGGGCATCACGTTGGGGAGGCGCGAAGTGCTGGTGGCCGAGATTCCAGGCCAGCATGCCTCCGGCAAATCCCACGCCCAGCATTCCGGACGCGATCAGAACCAGGGACAGGAGCTGGAATTCCACCGCGACGAAGAAAAGGGCGCTGGCGATGACGAACGTCCAGGAGTGAATCGCCCGGAATGAGATGACATGCATCGAGCCGAGTAACTTCGCCCAGATCGGAATCGCAAAGGGCATCACCACGAGTGGAATCACGGAGGTGGCGAGAATCCCGGTGCTGTAAGAGGTGTCGAACTGTTCTTCGAGCACGATCGCCAGAGTCGGCATGATCATCAGGTTGCCGAAGCCGAAGAGCATCATGCAGCCCATGTAACTGGCATATCTCCGGTCATCAACGAGGACCTTGAGAACGGAAAACGGGTTCGATCCGGGGCGATCAGAACGAGCACCGGCGCGTTCGGAGCGGGCGAGTCGGCTCTGGCCTCGAAGGCGGACTCGGCCGTAGAGAATCAGCCCCACGACGCCGAATCCCGCGATGATCGGGAAGATGTAGGACCCCGAGGCGATGGAACGATCGAAGGCTGCGCCGATCGCGAATCCGGTGGCAGCCATCACGAGGACCTGGACCGTCGCGATGCGACCGGTGATCACCGTCCGGTCCGCATCCGGATAGTTGGCCCGCCAGACCGTGGTGCGAATCGTGACCACGCCGCTCCAGAAGACCCATCCCAGCACCACCAGGCCGACGAGCATCCAGGCTCCGGCCGCGGTTCGTGGCACCAGGGACATCGCGGCCACACACATGGTGGTGGCGATCATCAGGCCGGTCAGAAAGGAGACCTTCGGACGGCCGTTGGCGAGGGATGCCCAGAAGCCGCTGGTGAGGTTTCCGATCGCGGTGGAGGCGGCAATGCAGGCCACGGCGAAGTTCAGGGACTTGTCTGAAAGGTCCGGAAGTCCCTCGAACGTCTTCCTGAGGACCACGCCCATCGTTCCGCCCTGGATTCCGCCCAGCATGACCGGGAGGAAAGCCCACGCCATCAACTCCCGCGCGTAGTTCCTGCGAAGCATCGGAGGCAGCGCGCGAGGGTGAAAACTCGACACGAAGGTGGCGAGCAATTTGAACGGGATGGTGGCTGGCTTCAATGGTGACACGTGAGTGGGGTTTCGAAGGATCAGTGTCTCACGAGTCGTGATTGCGACCAGAACCTCGGTAATGGAGTCTCTTGCCGATGCCATCAGGCATCAAAAAGAACACGAGGCCCCTGGCGAGGGACCCCGTGGTCGATTCGTTCTGGGGAGCGGTGAAGACGGAAGGCCCACCTTCAAGTCCCGCCTGCAAGCCCCGCCTGCAAGTTCTGGATCACTGCGAGGGCTGGCCGCTCGTCGAGATGATGTCGTACGGGCTCAGACGGCTCGGTCGATCCCAGAGGAACATGCGTCCGAGGTCACCCCACAACATGCGATCGTTCTGGTTCGAAATGACCGCGATGTTGCGATCGATGTCGACGTCTCGCTCGGTCACACCCACCAGGTGGGGGGTGAGGTCGCTGGTGATGGCGTCGAAGCTCACGTCGCTCGGGTCCGGCGAAGAACACCCGCCGAGCGTCAGCAGAGAGGCGGCGGCGGTCACGGAGGCGGCTCGGATGATGGAACGGCTGGTCATGTCTTGAATCCTGAGGATCAAACGACGGAGTCACGATCCCGGTCGGGATGCGGTTCGGATGCGAATGGTGACAGCAACCCGGATCGCTGTCAAACGGTTTGGTTTCGAGTGGAGGGTCGGTCGCTGCGGCAATTCGTGCGACGGGGGTTCCAGGTTCCCGGCTGCATCTGATTTCCCCGAACCGCGAACCGGAGGTAGAGTTGTTCTGACGACCGGACGACCCCCCTGACGGGCCGTGACGGAACTCCATGCCTCGAGCCGATGCGAACCCCTCGGGGTCGTACGACCTGCGGCGATGACCAAGCCTCACGGGTCCGGTTTCGGCCGGTCTGGAGTGGAAGGTCGGGTCCGATGGGCGGCGAACCCACCTCACACGCGGGGTTCGAGCCTCGAGTTCTCGTTCAGTCGGGGCAAGTCCTCGACCCGTCGATCTCGTGCGAAAGCCGATGTTCGACGGCGGACCCGCCGGGGGGGACGTTCGGTCGTCTGGTTCACACCCCTCTGCAGCCCTCAGATTCCTTCCGAAACCGCTTGGCGGTAGCGGGAGGCGACGTTCTCCAGAGAATCCGGGATCACTCGCACGCCTGCGACCGCGGTCATGAAGTTGAGATCGCCCGACCAGCGGGGGACGACGTGCCCGTGAAGATGCTGCGGAAGGCCCGCGCCGGCCGCATCTCCTTGATTGATGCCCAGATTGACGCCGTGGGGCTCGAAGGTTCGCTCCACCAGATCGGTGGCGATTTCCATCAAATTCCAGAAGGCGCGTCGTTGATCCGGCGTGTGATCCAGAAGGCGAGGCCTGGCTTCTCCCAGGGCGACCAGCAGATGACCGTTGGAATAAGGGAACCGGTTGAGCATCAGCAGGCCGGTTTCGTCCCGGTGGACCACGAGGGACGCCTCGTCGAGCTCCGGATGCTCCCAGGCATGGGTGATGAAGTCCTCCAGAAGGGGGGCCTGGTCCCCGAGTTCCTTCCGTTTTCGGTCCAGATCGTTGAGATAAGCCATTCGCCACGGAGCCCAGAGATCGTCGTGCATGATGTCTCGTGTCGGGAGGAGGGAAGTCTGCGGATCGTGAAGACCGCGTTGAGGGTTCCAATCGTACGATGAGCACATGGAGCCCACGAAGATTCTCGTCGCGATGAGTGGAGGAGTCGATTCTTCGGTCGCTGCGGCCCTGCTGCGGGAGGCCGGCCACGACGTGGTCGGTGTCTTCATGCGGCTCGGTTCTCCCGGTGATTCTCTCGAAGAACTGATCCCGGGAGAGTCCTGCGACACGACGAAGGTTCGGATCGGCAAGCAGGGATGTTGCTCGGTCGGTGATGCGGAGGACGCCCGGCTGGTGGCCGCCCGACTCGAGGTTCCGTTCTACGTGGTCAACTTCAAGAAGGAGTTCGGTCGGATCATCGATCACTTCGTCTCAGAGTACGACGCGGGGCGAACCCCGAATCCCTGCGTGCGTTGCAACGACTGGCTCAAGTTCGGTCGTCTCCACGAATACGCCCGTCAGATCGGGGCGACCCATGTCGCCAGTGGGCATTACGCGCGGGTCGAGACCGACGACGCGACGGGGAACCAACGGCTGCTTCGCGGCGTCGATCACGGCAAGGATCAGTCCTACGTCCTCTTCGGAACGCCGTCGGATCGCCTGGGGGAAATGATGCTTCCCGTGGGGGGGCTTCCGAAGTCCCGGGTGCGGGAGCTGGCGGAGGAGTTCGATCTGCCCGTGTTCGACAAGCCGGATTCCCAGGAGATCTGCTTCGTCCCGAACGACGACTACGCGGGCCTCGTCGCCCGGAAGAGTTCAACCGGCGTCTCCCCCGGAGCGATCGTGGATGGCGAGGGAGAGATCATCGGCGAGCATCCGGGACATCAGCATTTCACGATCGGGCAGCGTCGGAAGATCGGGATGGCTTTCGGCCGTCCGATCTACGTGGTCGCGAAGGATCCCGTCGCCAACACCATCACGGTGGGGGATCGGGAGGAGTTGCTTTCGAACGGCTGCCTCGCAAGCCAGACGAACTGGCTCGTTGATCCGCCGATCGAGGCCCGGGATTGCGCCGTGCGAATTCGATACAACTCCGAGCCGGTACCTGCGACCGCAAGGATGGTCGGGGACGACCGGCTCGAGGTCCGCTTCGCGTCCCCGCAGTTGTCGGTCGCGCCCGGACAGGCGGTGGTCTGTTACGACGGCGACCTGGTCCTCGGCGGCGGTTGGATCGACGCCTCGATCGCCTGAATCCCCCCCCGCACCGACCGGAATCGCCATTCGAACGGGCTCGCATGCTCCAAAACGGGACGGCACCGAATCCCGGTCACCGGCGAGTCCGGGAGGGATGCCCCTCGCACGCGGCCGCCGTGTTTCGTGCGATTCCCTACTCGCGACAAATCCAGAACGAGATCGAGATCCCGCTCGTGACGGTGTTGTTCGCTTTCACGACGTCTTTCACCTTCGAGACCATGACCGTCGGTTTCGCACCCGGATTCGCGCTCTGGGACGCGCGTCCCAATCACGTGCACAGTCCGGGACGTTCCATCGGAAGAGCCGCCGAAGGCGTGACCACCGCGATGTGTCGCAAGGCCGTCGAGGCCGTTCGACGCGGTGACAAAATCGTCAAGATCCGGGGCCATGGCATCCAGACATGAGCCTCACGTACATCACCGACGCGGTCGAGGATATCGAACGCATGATGGGGATGGGCTCCGCTGCGCCTGCAATGGCCAGCCGCTGCGAGACGAACCCTCGATCAACGGGATCGTTGATCTGATCGCGGAGCACGCCGGGCTGCGTCTCCGGCGTCGGTACGTGTCCGATTCGGGTAAGAGATGCGCGAGCTACGTTCTCGACCACGCCGGCTCACGCGCGGCACTCGGATGGGAGCCGTCGGTGGGAATCGCCGAAGGGATGAGGCTGACCTACGACTGGGTCCGTGACCAGATCGACTCGTCGTCCACTCGGACCTGATCCGGCTCGACCACGGCCGCGGGCGGATTCATCGCCGAATCACGATCGGCGGGGAAGGGCCAGCCCACGAAGAGCAACGTGGTGTAGACGATGAATCCTGCGGTGAGCACGAAGCCCTCCCAGCGATTGATTCGATGGCCGGTGAACATGATCGGCAGGCACGCGACGGCGCTGGCGATCATCACCGGAAGGTCGAAGAGGAAGACCTCTCGCGGGATCTCCAGCGGAACCACGAGGGCGGTCACGCCCATGATGCCGAGCAGATTGAAGATGCAGGACCCGAGGATGTTGCCCACGCCGAGGTCGCTTCGGCCTCGCCAGACCGCGACCAGGCTGGTGGCGAGTTCCGGAGCGCTGGTGCCTCCCGCAACCACGGTGAGGCCGATGAGCAGTTCGGAGACGCCCAGGGCTCGGGCGATATTGGTGGCCGCCCCGATCAGGAAGTCCGCCCCGAAGACCAGCATCACGATGCCGATGAGGACCAGTGAGAGGTCGATCGCCGATCGCATCCAACCCGAGCGGGGAGGTTCGTCGGGAATCTCCGCCTCGATCGGCATCCCGCCTTCGTCTCGGCTGGTCCGGAACGTCCAGTAGAGAAATGCGGCGAGACCGACCGCCATCATCCCGCCGAGGGGTCGTCCAATGACGCCTCCGTTGAAGATCGCGAGGAACGGAACGAAGGAAACTCCGATCGTCACCAGGACTTCACGGCGTACGACCAGTCGAGAGACCGGAATGGGCATCACCATGGCGGTCAGGCCCAGGACCAGGGCGACGTTCATGATGTTCGAGCCGATCACGTTCCCGACCGCGATGTCACCATGGCCGCTGGTGGCGGCCCCCAGGGCGGCGGCGAGTTCGGGGGCGCTGGTGCCGAAGCCGACCACCGTGACGCCGATCACGAAGGGTGACACGCCCACGCGAAGGGCAAGCCGGCCCGCCCCGCGGACCAGGAGTTCCGCCCCGAAAACCAGGACGGATATCGACAGGATGAGAATGAAGAGATCGAAAGCCATGGGCGGGCGAATTGTACGGTCCGAGGGAACCTGGTTCAGAATGTCTGGAAAAACCCGGGTCGAAGTCGAGGGGTCCCTGTTCGCCGCCGGGTGCCTATGATGTCCGCCGCACGCACGTACCGCATTCTTCCCCCGCTTTATTCATCCGTTTCCCGGAAAACGACCATGACCGCGATCAGCGATCTCCTTGGCACCGAAGCAGACAATCTCCTCAATCATGAAGCCAAGGTCTCCAAGGACCTGCTCCACCTTCCGGGCCCCGATTTCGTGGGCCGAATCTGGACGCAGTCGGATCGTAATCCCCAGGTGATGCGGAACCTTCAGTCGATCTACGACCATGGCCGACTCGGGGGAACCGGCTACGTCTCGATCCTTCCGGTCGATCAGGGGATCGAACACGCGGCGGGGGCGAGTTTCGCGAAGAATCCCATCTATTTCGACGGTGAGAAGATCGTCGAGCTCGCCATCGAGGGTGGATGCAACGCGGTTGCCACCACGTTCGGAGTGCTGGGCAGCGTGAGTCGGAAGTACGCCCACCGGATTCCCTTCATCGTGAAGTTGAATCACAACGAACTGCTGACCTACCCGAATCACTTCAGCCAGATCATGTTCGGATCCGTCGACGAGGCCTGGGAACTCGGTGCGGCCGCGGTCGGGGCCACGATCTACTTCGGTTCGGAAGATTCAGACCGCCAGATCGTCGAAGTGGCCGAGGCCTTCCATCGAGCGCATGAACTCGGGATGGCCACCATCCTGTGGTGCTACCTCCGGAACGACGCGTTCAAGAAGGACGGCAAGGATTATCACGTCTCCTCCGACCTCACCGCCCAGGCCAACCACCTCGGGGTCACCATCGAGGCCGACATCATCAAGCAGAAGCAGCCGGAACTCAATGGCGGCTACGAGATGTTGAACATGGGTGATTCGAGTTACGGCAAGTTCGACGGCCGGATCTACACCGAACTGTGTTCGGATCACCCCATCGACCTGACCCGTTACCAGGTGCTGAACTGCTACTGCGGTCGGTCCGGGTTGATCAACTCCGGTGGCGGCAGCGGCGACGATGACTTCGGGCAGGCGGTTCGCACCGCGGTCATCAACAAGCGAGCCGGCGGCATGGGACTCATCTCGGGTCGCAAGGCGTTCCAGCGGCCGATGGATGAGGGCGTGAAGCTTCTCAACACGATTCAGGACGTCTATCTCGACGAGTCGATCTCGATCGCCTGACGCCGCTGATGGATACCCGGAATCAGAGGAACGGCCGGAGCCTGCAGGGCTCCGGCCGTTCTTCTAATTCGGGTTTCGGGCGACGAATCGCTCGCGGAGTCGGGATTCGGCCCAGGTCCACCACGAGTCCCAGGAGTGGGTCCGTTCCACCTTCTTTCGCCCGGCGTGGCCGATCGCTTCGCGGCGGGAACCGGTGGCAAGCACGCCGCTCACCAGATCGGGAAGCTCCTCGATGAGATTGAAGGAGAGGGCTTCGACCCCGACCTGGAATGCCTGATGCAATGCCGGTCGATCGTCGCAGACCAGGATGCCTCCCGCGGCGGGGACGTCGAAACTTCGCATGTTGAGCATCCCGGGGGTGGCGAACGAGTTGACGTTGATCACCACGCCGGCGTCCCGAAACGCGGCGGATTGCGTCGGACCCGTGGGCAGCCAGCCCTGCCAGCATCCTTCCGCCGCGGTGCCGTGAAGGGCGGACGCCCAATCGGCCCCGCCGTGAACGCGGACGTTGAATCCGGCCTGCGCCAGCGCGATCACCGAAGTGATTCTTCGAATGCGGGTCGCGGCGTAACCGAGGGCGAGCCGGACCGCATTCATCACACGATCGTCACCCCGGATGTTGGTGGTCGAAATGAGTTCGTCGACGGTGGTCCGGGGATGTCGGACCCAGTCCGCGGCGAGCGACTCGATCAATTCGGCGAGTTGTGGAGGCAACCCATCCACCACGCTCGAGGCGGAAGGGATGTTCCCGACTGACAGGACGTCGCACGGTGGATGGCCGACCGAGTTCATCGCGTCGTGGTCGGGGATGTCCGTGGCGAGCGCACGAATCTCCGGTGTGATCCCGAGTTGTCGATAGGCGGGGGCGAATTCGGGATCAGTGACCACCACGAGATCCTGATCCGTCCAATCGAACGTCTCGATCGGAAGAAGTCGGGGATGGGAGCTGACCAGAATCAGGGAGGGAATTCCCTGGAGCCAGGGGGCCAGGTTTCCACCGGGACGTAGAAATGAGAGGGCCAGATCGATGTCGACGTCGAGGGCGGCTCGTAACGCCTTGGAATCCCGAAAGGGATCGGCGTCGTCTTGCAGGTGCGTGGTGCCGTGGTGGCCGGCTCGCCGGGCGGCGTCGATGATGGAAGGGGCCAGGGTCTTCAGGGCCGTGGTCTGCTTGCTTACCGAACTGAATATGTTCCAGGGCCCGGAGGACAGGCCGGCCGAGATCTTCTGCGTGACCTCCGCTCTCGCCTGATGTCTTCGGGACTGGAATCGAGTGATCACCAAGCCGGCCACGGTCTGCAAGGCATTCCTGATCGCACCCGCGTGGGCGGGGTCGTCGCCGGGAATCATGGCGAGACCACCGAGGCCGAATTCGAGGAGTGGATCAGCCGGCGGGGGTATCGCTTCCCTCAGGGCCGTGTCGGGGAACGGGCCGATCGCGAATCGCACACGAGGATCCGCAAGGAGATCGTTCCACTCGTCCACCAGGAGGGTGGCGAGGAATCGATGGGCGTCGGTTTCGAGAATGATCAGGGTGCTGGAGGGTGCGGACCTGCCCAGTTCGGTGGCCAGCCTCCGGGCCACGGCACCGCGTCCGCATCCCAGCACGATGATCCCGACGTCCCGGCCGTCGCGGCGAGGAAGGACGATCGGGTCGATGGTCTCGGTGGTCTGGGCGGACGGAGGTGCGATCGAACGAAGGATTTCCGATTCGGTCGCGGATTCGATCGCGGGCCGGAGGGTTCGGGCCAGGCGCGGCCGCTTTTCGTCCAGGGTCACGAGCAGTTCGACGAGGGCCGCATCCATGCCACCACCCTACGAGGAAACCTCCGGCATCGCCGTCGGCTCCGCCGGACTTTCGCCCGAGGTTCGGGGTCGAAGATCGACATCACCGTCCGACCGGAACTGGATCACTCGTCAGCGGCCGGGTCCGTCCCCGCTCGTAAGAGCCGTTCGCCCTCGTCGGCGGTCATGCTGCCCTCCGCGACGTACGCGGCGCCTTCCTGGCGTGTCCGCTCCTTGCCACGTTCCGACAGGATCACTTTGAGGGTGCCTCCGGCAATCGCGATGATCGGAACGCTGAAGATCATGAGGAACAAAAAGCCGGGCCCGGCGACTTCGGCGAACACATCGGCCCAGCTCTTCGCGGCCGCGGCGTCTTGGGCAAAGATCCAGATCATCAAAATTCCCTGAGAGGTCGAAGAGAAATGTCCGGTGGACCCGATCTTCTTGGCGAACCATCGGTCGGGATTTCATTAATCGCGGTTTTGGTCTCGCAATCGATCAGATTCTCGCCAGGCGGACGGATGCCTCCCGGCTTCGACCGGCGAGGCGGGCTCGTTCGGTCTCGAGGGCTCGTCTGGCTTGTTCATCTTCGGCGAAATCCTCACCGAATCGCACCAGGCGAAGACTGTTGAGAATCACGAAGAGGTAAGCGACCGCCTGATAGAAAGGGGTCACCCAGATGTTGATGTTCCCGGTTGCCGCGAGGGCGAGCCCGACCACCGCGAGCAGCAGGCTGATCGCGATGTTCTGGGTGATGATTCCCTTGGTTCGGCGGGCGATCTCGAGCAGGAAGGGAACGTGCCGGAGGTCATCATGCATCAACGCGACGCCGGCCGAGTTGGTCGCGATGTCCGAGCCGGAGAGACCCATGGCGACACCGACATCGGCGCTGGCGAGGATCGGGCCGTCGTTGATGCCGTCGCCGACCACCAGCGTTCGATGGCCGTTGGCGATCAGGTGCTTCAGTTCCGCATGCTTCTCTTCGGGAAGGCACTCCGCCTCCACGGAGTCGACACCCACCGTCATCCCGACCCGCTTGGCGACGTCGAGACGATCACCGGTGAAGATGCAGACCCGCCGGACTCCGAGGCGGCGAAGATGCTGAATCACATCGCCCGCGTTCCGCCGGAGTTTGTCTTCGAGGCCGACGGCCCCGAGGTATCGATCTCCCAGCATCACATGGACGCTGGACATGCCAGCGATCTTCTCCTCGACCAGAGCCATCTGGTCTGCGATGGCGGGGGAGAGGTCTCGAAGCCAGGCTCCACGTCCTGCGCGGATGAGACCATCGGGGCGGCGGGCCGTGACGCCTCGTCCGTGGGCTTCTTCGTATTCCTCGATGTTCGCCGGGGTGATGCGAGCCTTTTCCGCGGTTTCGAGGATCGAGCGGGCGAGCGGGTGGTTGGAACTCTGTTCGGCATCCGCCGCGGCCTGGAGCAGGGTGGCGCCATCGACTCCGTCGGCGGGTGCGAGCCGGCTGACCGCGAAGCGACCGGTGGTCAGCGTTCCCGTCTTGTCCATCACCACGGTGTCGACGGTGGCGGCACTCTCGAGGGTGCGGGTCTGCTTGATCATGATTCCGAGCCGGGCGGCACTGGCGAAGGCCGCGACCATGGCGGTCGGATACGCGATCAGGAGGGCGCCGGGGCAGGTGACGACCAGCACGGTGATGGCTCGGATCGCGGCTTCATCGCGAATCTCGGCGCTTCGCATGGTGAAGAAGCCGACCAGGGCTGCCACCATGATCACCACCGGCACGTAGAACCCGGCGAGGCGTTCGATCAGTTCCTGACGGTCGCTGCGGGCGCTTTCAGCCTCGCGGATCAGGGATTCGACCTTGCCGATCGTCGTTTCGCCGGCCACCGCGGTCACTTCGACGTCGATCTGCCCGGTGAGGTTGGTGGTACCGGCATAGACGTCGACGCCGGGACCGGCCTCGATCGGGACCGCTTCGCCGGTCAGGGATGCCTGGTTGATCGAACTGGTGCCGTTCACCAGGCGACCGTCGACCGGGAGATTTTCGCCCGGTCGAATTCGAACCACGTCGCCGAGGCGAAGTTCGCCGAGACTGACTTCGGATTCCGTGCCCGCTTCGACGCGGCGGGCGATGTCCGGCGTGAGTTCCACCAGCTCCCGAATGGCTCGCTGCGCACCCCAGGCGGTTCGGCTCAGGATGAGCTTGGAAAGCCAGAGGAACAACGCGAGGAATCCCGCGGTGAGCAATTGATTGACGGCGATCGCTGCGAGCACCGCGAGGGCGGCGAGGGCATCGCCGGAGGGCGTGCCCCGCATGATTTCCTTGAAGGCTCCTCGGAGAAGCGGCAGCAGAAGCATCACCGCACCGATCGCCGCGGGAATGTCGCTGACGGCGTTCGACATGCCGATGAGCTTGGCGAGGCCTCCGACGAACAGGAGGGTTCCGCCGAGGAGGGCGAGGAACAGCTGTCGTTCGAGTCGTCGCCCGCCGGAATCGGAGCCGGCATCATTGCCGGAGTTTCCCTGGGGGGCGGAAGGGCCGGAAAGGCCCGGCTCGGGGGCCGTCAACTGGCTCATGCGGAGCTCCGAAACTGGATCAAGAGTTTGCTGACG
>NYSW01000109.1 GCA_002683195.1 Phycisphaerae bacterium | reverse complement strand
GAACCCCATGACCAGGCGCCTTCCAGCGACCAGCCGGGATTCGTGTCCATGTCCCATGCGATCAATGCCTGCGGACCACTCGACACCACGATCGTGACCGTCGCGTCGGGCGACGATCCGCCATTCGGAGCCCGGCCACCATCATCTGCACCGTAAAGGAAGGAGGTCGAGAATTCGCTCGATCCTGAAGGTTCGAATCGAACCTGCGGCGGCGCGACGGAGGAAAGGACGTGGGGCACTGCGGAGATGATGGAACCATCACCGAGATCCCGAAGGATTCCGTTGGAGGGAAGCGACCGAATGTCGATGGTCAGTGGTCCCGGAGTGCCGTCGTCACTCGCAGAGAGGACGATGTCGACCGGACTTCCGGGCTGGGTGGTGTAGGACGCATCCGACACCGACGGCGGCCTCGGGAGGCAACCCGCCGCACTGGCCGAGAGGTCGGCCGCTTCAAAGGTGGAATCAAGACCGCCGCCGTCGGAGAGACCGACCACGGCATCCGAGACTCCGATTTCGAGCCATGCGATGGTGACGTCACCGCTCGCTTCGAGAACCACCTGGAAGGTGTTCGAATTCGAGGTGTTGTATTCAGGAACGCCCGACCAGGTGATGGCGAGCGAGCTGCCACTGACGCGATAGGACACATCCCCCGCCGCGGAAGGGTTGAGGTCGTCGAACAGTGCGGAAATCCTGGTGAACGAGAAGTGGTTCTCGAAGGACTCCTCGTACGAGGTGTCACTGCCACCAAAGACCAGGTAGCCGTTGCTCACCACGTTCACACTCGAATACGACTGCCCGTAGAACTCGAACGAGAATGGAATGGTCACCGAGGCGGCCGCATCATCACCCAGTGACAGGCTCGAGCCTCCCGCGGGATCGATCGGCAGCGATGAAATCGGCTCGGCACACCCGGCGTATCCATCGGAACCACCGACGTTGACGAACCGGAGCGAGGTGTTCCCGAGATCGAATCCGCTGGTGAACTGCTCGGCGAAGAAGGGAAGTGCCTCGAACTCGAATTCGTAGCAACCACTCTCCGGATAGGTCGCCTGGTTTCCGGCTTCGTCCTCGACCTCGACCACGTACGAATAGAACACCCCATCCACCAGGCCTTCGAGGTCGATCTCGCCATCCAGCGAGAATCCCGAGGGACCGGCGGTCTCGGTGAGCGAACCGCAGGACGTTCCGAATCGGACCGTGGCGCTGAGTGATTCGGAACCGGAGATCAACACCGTCGCGGTGCTGGCCCCGAAGTCGGCGAGTTGAATGCTCGGCGCCTCCACCGTGCCGTCGACCGTTGATTCACCGGTGACCAGAACATCCGTGTTTCCATCGGCGTCGGCGGCGTCGAGATATTCGACGTAGACCGATGAACCTTCGGGTGCGAAGAGGAATACGCCGTTGAATCCCTGGTTGGACGTCAACTCGATGGAACCCGAGAAGGTTCCGGCATCCACCGCGTCCTCAAGCAGAGTCAGCGTGAATCCAGTCAGGTCGAAGTCGCTGTACACGCGGACTTCGGCGGTCTCGACCGTCGAATCATCGAGATCGAGATCACAATCATCGAGGACGACCGAAACGACCGTATCGGGCTGGACCGCGGCCGAGCTGAATCCAGGATCGCCGTTGGAGCAGCTACCACCCTCCTCAAAGATGAGAGGTCGGTAGTTCAACATCGAACACCGCATCCGGTTCACCTGCTCGGGGGTGAACTTGTTCATGCAGGCATCGTCCGAATAGTCCATGTAGTTGTCGGTCGGATCCGGCGAACCGCAGGTCGATCCGGTTCCACAACCGAAGTTCGGACCACTTTCCGCGTTGGTGTCGCAGATCAGGTCGCCACTGGTGTAGCAGGCACTGTCACTGCATCCACCCTGGAAGGTGTGGAAGAGTCCGAGATAGTGACCGACCTCGTGGGTGAGTGTGCGGCCGAGGTTGAAGGGCGCTCCATACGGCGCATCGTCGCCGTAACACTCCCAGAGGACCACCACGCGGTCTTCCGTGCTTCCCGGAAAGCCCGCCTCGGAGGGGAACCCCGAAACGTAGCCGAGGGCGCCGCTGGCGGTGGTCGTGTAGATGTTCAGGTAGCGGTTCGGGTCCCAGTTGAGCGAGTTCCAGTAATTGCCACCATCGTTGTACCAGGTGGTGTTGTCCGAATAGGTGATCCCGTTGGTCGGATTCCCGTCGGGGTCGACGTCGGCCAGAACGAATTCGATGTTGGCCAGAGTTCCGGGTTGACCCGGCGTTCCAAGCAGGGCGTTGAAGTCCTCGTTGAGGATTCGAATACCACTGGCGACCTTGTCCGGTGCAATATTCCCAAGCGTTCCCGTGTCATTCCGGATCACATGGACCACGCACCTGATCTGATAAGTGTCGAGCGACGGATCGTAGGCCGGGTCGATGGTCGTGGAGGTGTAGGCGCAATCACCCGGATCGACGCCACGGAGCTGGCCGATCGGATTCCCTCCATCGTTCTGAAGATCAGGATCAGGCGCGAGACACTTGTCCAGAGGATTGAAGAGTCGGGAAGCATGAAGAGCCTTCCAGCCACTGAACTTCTGACCCTTGAATTCGACGGTGCCGTCGTCGTGCTGCCACGGGGACTCACTCTTCGGGCCGGTCGATCCCGGAGAAGTGGTCGCCAGGGCGCCACAGCAAATGAATGCGGCCATCACGGCAGCGATCGTCTTGTTCATGTCTTCATCACCCTGAGAGGGAATTGTTATTCGGAAACGGAACGTCCTGAAACCACGTCCGCCTCTGAAGCATAAACCGAAATACTGTGACTTCGCGACCGAAACGCCAAGTCGGGCCTGAATACCTCGTACGCCTCATTTTTCTCAGACCCTGAACTTTGAATCGATCATCGGATCCCCCGTCCGATCCTGTCCGTCCCGAGGTTCCAAACTGAAGGTGTTTGGAGCCGGCCGGGTGTTTTCATACCATCGACGAACGGTGCTTTTCCCATTTGACCACCGTCAGCGAACCCGACCTCGACCCGAGCCGCCATGTTCACCAGCTCTGGAACTTCCCGTATGAATCACTCTTCACGCTCACTCGGCATTCATGGGACGGTTCTCCGAACCTCTGGATGGAGGTTCGCCACCGCAATCGCGATGATCGCCGGAGTTGCAACCGTCTCCGTGACGGTCGAGTCGACCGCGAACGCCCGAGGCCGGTGGGAGCAAGGCATTCAGGATGAAAGGGGCCGGAAATTCCCGACCGCGGAACGAATACGGGAAACGCTGACCGGCGATTTTGAAACCGGCCAGTTGAACCAGAATCAGATCGACGCCATCCTCAAAGCCCACGCGAAAATGCTGAAGAAGCTCGAGGCGGGTGACATCTCCGATGAAGCCGCCACCTCCAGATTCGACCGGCAGATCAAGTCCATCTACGCGATCAGTGATGGTCGAAAATCCTCCGAACCCCTGACCGCACCCACCATCGACCTCGCCCAGATCAGGGTCGAGATCGATGAACGCATGACGGCGATGGCCAGGGATCTGGACAAGCGAGTCGAAGTCGGCGACCTGACCCGAGCCCAGGCCGACGAACGATATGCCGCGACCAACAGAAGGATGGAACTCCGATATCAGGAATTGGAGAAGCGGCAACGAACCAAAGAAGAGGCCGAAGCGAACCAGGACCTCGAAGCACTCAAGAAGCAGATCGAGCAACGCCTTGAATCCATGAGTGAGGATCTCCGCAAGCAGGTCGAAGCGGGCGAGATCGGCGAGATCGACGCCAGAACGACGTTCGACCAGGCCGAGAAGAAGATGTGGAACCGGTATCGAGCGGCGGAGATTGAACAGGCGGAAACGAGGATGAAATCAGAACTCGATGCCCTCCGAAAGCAGATCGAACAGCGCTTGCTGGCCATGAGCCGGGATCTTCGATCGAAGATCTCGAAGGGCGAGATCAGCAAGGCGGAGGCGAAGGCGACCTTCGATGACGCGGAAGAGAAGCTGTGGAACCGATATCGCGCGACGGAAGCGAAACTGAAGGGACGAAAGAAGTTCACTCAGGCCGAGTACAACGCCGAGGTCACGAAGATGATCGACATGATCAAGACCGGGACCATCACGTCGGAAGAGTTCCTGGTCAGGGTCGAAATGATGGAGGAGAACATGGTCGCGACCGAAGATGATTCCGAGGCGAGAACCGATGCTCGGGTCGAAGCCATGGTCCGCCATCTGAAAGTGACCGCGAAGAAGAGCCGGGATGAGGAAAAATACGTTCGGTTTTCCGAGATGGTGGCGAACGGTGAGATGACCGAGGAGGAGATGCAGCTGAGGCTGGTCGAATTCCGTGAAGCGGATCACGAGGACGCGGAAGACGCGGAGAAGGTCTTGGATTATCAGGGCGAATATCTACGGATGTTCGAGATGGTGAAGAACAACGAAATGACCATGGCGGACATGCAGCAGCAGCTGGTCGAACTCCGCATGGTGGCCGCAGGTGAAACCGAGGCCGCGAAGGGTCTGGCGAGATACCAGAGCGAGTATCTGCGAATGTTCGAGCTGGTGAAGAACAACGAGATGAAGCTGATGGACATGCATCTCAAGCTTGCCGCGATTCGAGAAGAGATCACGAAGGACAGCGATGAAGGCAGGATGGTCGGCCAGATCGAAGAGCAGTATCTTCGAATGATCAAGATGGTCGCGAACAAGGAAATGACCATCGAACAGATGCAGAAGCAGATGAATCGCGCCATGCAGATGGATGACTGATCGGATCTGGACCAGCGATTCGGGGAGAAGAAAGACCCTCGCAGCGCCATTGAATTCGGCGCTGCGAGGGTCCTTTTGAATCGGAATCAGGACGAGGGATCAGGCGGATCCGCGTTCCCGCGCCTGAGCGATCAGCTTCTTCATCCGGCCATGCACATCGGCCCGCTCGGGGCTGAGTTTCTCAGCCTGTTCTTCGGCGTGGTAACTCGATCGCACCAATGGACCGCTCTCACAGACTTCGAAGCCCTTCTCCAGAGCCTTTTCACGCAGTCGAGAGAACTCGTCGGGATGGACCCAGCGGTCGATCGGAAGGTGGTTCCGAGTCGGCTGAAGATATTGACCGACGGTGAGAATGTCGCAGTCGCTCCAGGCCTGAACATCGTCCATGAGGTCGAGGACCTCGTGCTCGTGCTCTCCGATCCCCAACATGATTCCCGTCTTGGTGACCAGGCCGTTGGCCTTGAACTGCTGCAGGACCTTGAGACTTCGGTCGTACCGGGCCTGGGGTCGGACCGCGGGATGCATTCGATCCACGGTCTCCATGTTGTGGCTGATGATCTCCGGACGGGCGTCGCAGACGAGTTGGATGTCGCGTTCGACTCCCTTGAAATCTCCAACCAGCACTTCGACACTGGTATCCGGACAGGCTTCGTGAACCGCCTGAATCGTTTCGGCCCAGATCCGTGCTCCACCATCGGGCTGGTCATCGCGGTCGACGCTGGTGATGACCACATGCTTCAATTTGATCTGCGAAAGCACTTCGGCGACCCGACGTGGTTCGTCGTCGTCGACCGGCATGGGCTTTCCGGTCTTCACATTGCAGAAGCCACAGCTTCGGGTGCAGGTGTCCCCGAGGATCATGATCGTGGCGGTGCCCCGTGACCAGCACTCGCCCATGTTGGGGCAGCTGGCCTCCTGGCACACGGTGTGGAGTCGATGCTCGTCGATCAGGGACTTGAGCTTGTGATAGCCCTCGCCACCGGGAACCTGAGCCCGAAGCCAATCCGGTTTTCGGCCGACTCGCATCTGCTGGGCCGAAGCCTGGTTGTCGAGCACCATTCCGGTGAGCGAGAGGCTTGCGGTTCCGAGGGTCGCCCGGGCGGTGTCCCCGCCGAGGGCCCGGGGATGTCGGGCGGTGGTTCGATTGATGGCAGCCGGGCTCGCCGGGGTCGAGTCACCGGTGGCGCTGGCGGTCCGAATATCGTCGATGGAAGAGTCGCGGTCCATTGAGTCGTCCATTCTAGTCACCTCGCGGCTCCGATTCGAGTCGGCCGAAACCGGCCTCAAGGCTCGAAGAACCGCTCATGGCCCTATCCTCTTCACCATGACCACCTCCGCACCCGTCGAGTTCCGCGAAGCCGTCCTCTCCAATGGCCTCACCATTCAGGCTGAAATCGTCCCTGATGCCCTCACAGCCGCCGCCGGGTTCTTCTTTCGGACCGGAGCTCGCGACGAGTCGTCAGAGGTGATGGGGGTCAGTCATTTCCTTGAACACATGATGTTCAAGGGCACGGAAACCCGGACCGCCGAGGATGTGAATCGCGGGTTTGACGATCTCGGGGCGAATCACAATGCATTCACGAGTGCCGAACAGACGGCCTACTACGCCCACGTGCCCTTCGACGCCCTGGATCCCGCCCTCGAGATCCTGGCCGACATCCTTCGTCCCTCGCTTCGCCCCGAGGACTTCGAGGAGGAGAAGGGCGTCATCCTGGAGGAGATCGCGATGTACGACGATCAACCCTTCTGGGTGCTCTACGAACAGGCACTGGAGCGGTACTACGGAAATCACACCCTCGGGCATCGGGTTTTGGGCACCAAGGAGACCGTTTCCGCCCTCACCCCCGAGCTGATGCGTGAATACTTCAACCGACGATACAGCGCGGACAATTCGGTTCTGGCCGCAAGTGGCCGGATCGATTTCGACCACCTCGTCGCGCTGGCCGAGTCGCTGTGCGGGCATTGGCCGAAGGGGGAGCCCGGACGAGATCTTGGAACGATCGAATTCGTCCCCGGGGAACTCGAGGTCAAGCTGCCCGAGATCCAGCAGCGATATCTCATGTTCATGGCCCCCAGTGTCGGTATCGGCGATGAGCTCAAGTACGCCGGAGCCCAGGCCCTTCGAGTGCTGGGAGACCAGGAAGGATCGACCTTCTTCTGGGAGCTGATCGAGACCGGTCTGGCCGAAGAGGCCGCCATGCATCTGGATACGCGGGATGGTTCCGGCGAAGCGATCGCCACCGTCGTCTGTGGCCCGGAGAATTCCGAAAAGGTGGAAGCGATCGTACGACGTGAGATGGTCCGGATCATGGAGAAGATCAACGACGACGCGCTGCTTCGGAGCCGAGCCAAGATCGCGACCGCGGCAATGCTCGCCAGTGAACGACCCATGGGCCGGATGACCCGGTTGGGCAGTCGATGGACCTACGGACTTCCCCACACCTCGCTTGACGAAGAGATCGCCCGGATCGATGCGGTCGGCATCGAGGACGTCCGCGCCTACCTCGAAGCTCACCCATTGGATGAACTCCTGGTGATCCGCGGCGGCGGCTGAACCTCTCAGGCGGCGATCGCCACCAGTTCCTGATCACCCCAGTGAACGATCGCATCTCCACCCGCGCGACGTGCCTCGCTCAGGGCCACCATGGCGGCACGGAGCAGTTCGTCCGGGCTTCCCGGCCCCGATTCGGAATCTCGGTTGGCGGTGCCGATCGAGACTCCGAGGCTCAGCAAGCCCAGATTCTGATCGGCCAGCGGAGCCAGACGGACCGCGGCGCTGATCCGATCGGAGAGCGAGGTGATGCTGGTGGCCGCATCACCCTTCACCAGAACGGCGAGTTCCGCACCCACGAAACGGTAGACCATGACCTGGTCACCGCACGCTTCGCGACACGCCCGGTTGACGGCCTCCGAAGCTCTGGCGAGCGCTGCGTCACCACTTCCCGGTCCTCCGTCACGATTGATCTCCCGCATGCCGTCGACCGCCACCAGCAGCACCGCTGTCGGTTCGGAGGCCGTACCGGATTCATCGAATCGGTCCAGCAGGTCGTTCTGGAACGAGGTCCGTTCCGGAAGGCCGGTCAGTTGATCTCGATCGATGTTTTCTTCCGCACTCGGAACGATGACTCGATTCTCGCGTCGAAGCCGGTCGGCCTCTTCGAGGATCGAATCCACATCGGGCATGCTTCCAGTGTCGAGTTCGAACAATCGAGAGAGTTCGGTCGCGTGATCGATGATCGACTGCAGGGCCGCCCTTGCGGTGCCGCGTCGCAGATCGAACCATTCCGCGGCCCGTGTTTCATATCGACGAAGAGCGGCCTGGCTTCGTGGCGACTCCTCCGAAAGGCTCTCCGCCACATCACCCGCGAGCAGGACGATTCGACGCATGTCCTCTTCCGAGGCCGCGACTTCGGTGCCATGATGATGAAGCAGGACCACGTCGACGATGTTGGAGGGGAATTTCCAACCTTCGATCATTCCCGCACCGATCTCCGCGTGATCGACTTCGAAGTGACGCCGCTCGAGTCCGGCGAGCTTGGCGTGGTCACCCTGGCAGAGATCGAGAAGTTGAAGGTATCGATCATCGAAGTGCTTCCAAAGCGCGATCATTCCGATGTCTCGAACCAGTGCGGCGACGAACGCCTCATCCGGGTCCGCACTGCGGACGATTCCCGCCAGCGCTCTCGCGGCACTCGCGGCAAGAATGCTTCGTCGCCAGTAATCGTTGAAATCGAAGACCACGTCATGATCGGCGCGGAACGTCCGGGCGAGGCTGAACCCGAGCACCAGACCACGAACGGTCTCCATGCCCAGATAGGCCAGTGCCTGCCGAATGCTTCCGACCCGACGGGTCAGACCGTAGAAACTCGAGTTCACGGTCTTGAGAACCCTGGTCGCGATCGCTGGATCGTGCTCGACGACGCTGGCGATCTCACCGAGTTCGACATCACGACGACTCGTGAGATCAAGCACCTGGACCGCCACCGCGGGCAGGGTCGGCATCTGTGGACTGTTCATGATCCGGGCGAGCGCCGCGTCGTTCATCTCATTCTCCTCCCAGGTGTCGTCGCGATCCTCGATCCCGATGGTGTCGGATCGGATCACCGGCGGCGGATCTGCAGCCTCGTGGCTCGAGCGATGGGTTGGAAGGTCCGAGAAGCGGCGCCTGATCGTCATGATCCGAACAGGAGTCGCATTGGGACGCTTTCGACTCCGAGCAGCTCTCTGGTCCAGGCCGCCAGCAATCGACTGGCACGATCGATGCTCGGAAGATCGGCGTGATCCGGAATGATCCCGTGCAGATCATCGATCTCGATCAGGAGATCAACCGTCGTTCGGCGAACTCGCCACCGATCACCGGCACCGGTATCCGTGACCACCCCTCCACTTTCAGGACTGAAGGCCACCGTGTCGCCCTCGATGCCCTCGAGATCCAGACGAGGTCTGTAACCGACATCACAGAGCAGTCGCCATTGGAAGGTGAGGGTCGCTCGTTCGACGTCCTCCCCCGCCTGCATGCCCTGCAGTGAATCGAGCAAGGCCTGCCAGGTCAACGGATGTGGTTCCGGTTGCTGGAGAAAACGACCGACCAGGTCGGCGAGGTACCAGGCCGCCCGATTGGCGGCCGCCGACCTTCGGAGCACCGGGAAGGTTTCCAGCAGCGTCCACTCGGTGAGCGTCGCCAACTCGCGTCCCGGTTTCACGATCGCGACGATCTCGCCTCGAGTGAAGAGATCGAATCCGCCACTGAAGGAACCTCGTTCCCGACGCGCTCCCTTCGCCAGTCCCCGCATCATGCCGTGATCACGAAGCAGCAAAGAGACCGTCTGGCTCGTCTCACTGAAATCCCAGTGACGCACACAGATCGCCTCGTCGCGAATCGTCGGCATGGATTCAGCGACGCGGCCTGATCACGACCGCCTCCCGAAGTACGATCGAATCATGGAACGGACCGTCACCACCATCCTCGATGCGAAGCACCAGCCGATCTCCCGAAATCGGAACCTGGACTCGATGCACGGGTGACTCGGGCGTGATTTCGATGACTTCCAGTTCACGGTCACCATCAAGGATTCGAAGGACCGATCGACCCGGACCCGACTCCATCGGCCGTTCCACCGTGGCCATGAAGCGACAGTCTCGACGTGGAAGTCTGATCGTGGCCTCGAGCGGGCCATCGAACCGGATCGGCGCCGCGTCGAGCGGATGATGACCGGTGGTGACCTTCGGTTCGGGAATCCAGGGTCGAAGACCACCATCCGGCCCCTCGGCCACCGTGATCCGCATCGAGGCGATCGATTCGATCCGATTGGCATCCGTCGCCACACCGATGAGGAATTCCGCTGGAATCTCCGCGGTATCACCACCCACCGCGGGTTCGAGCAGACGGACATACCCGTCGTCACCGATCTGAATCGATTTCGAACCGAGTCGGTGACCACCCCGGAGCCACACCATGGTCCCGGATCTTGGGACGAACGGATTGAGCAGCGAGACCGAGGCGATTCGATCGAGCGGGATGGAAATGACGTCGATGTCCCCGTTGGACCGCTCGACCTCGATCTCCACCTCGGTATCCATCTTCAGGATCAGACCCGAAAGTCGATCGCCATTGGACAACACGATGATGTCAGACTCCGTGGCCTCTGGAACCGTCGCGCCATCCTGAAGTCGTATCGAACGGAGCGTTTCCAGTTCGAAGGGAATGTCCCGGAGCCAGGCACTGCGCCAGACCGGCATGCCTTCATCATCAGCATGAAGCGAACCGGGAATTCGCTGGCCGTCGACCAGTTCGATGTAGGACGTCCGGATCGGGGCGTCATCACCAGCGCGGGTCGCGGCCATTCGATCGGACACCGTCAGGTCCCTGGAAATCGAAGGACCCACGATGATCGCCACCACATCCCGAACCGGGCTGGATGTCGAATCCGAGTCCGCGGCGAGGGGCTGCACCGAAACCGTCGATTCATCGATGAGCAGCGGATCGCCCTCGATGACGTTCAAGGATTCGTCGATCACCCGCGACCATCGCCCGGTACGTTCCGGAGCGGGGGCGGCTTGATTCGAATTCGCCTCGATCGACCAGATGAGTGGGACGATCAGACCGAGGGTTCGAGCGATCCGTTGTGTGGTGTCGTGTTTCACTTCTGGAAGATCGGAAGGTATCGCTTCGGCATCTGCAGCACGATGAGGGCCATCGCCGTCGCATAGGCATCACCGATCTGACGGTCGGTCCATTCCCCGGCCTTGTTCTGTCGAGAGAGAAGTTCGGTTCGGATCGCGGGCCACCAGTCGGACCACCACTCTCCACCCGCAAGGTACATCGCCTGTGCGGAGTAGTACTGGCCATAGAAGTAATGGGCGCTCCCGGCCCCGATCACTCCCCGACCCGGGGAAGCCTTTCGGACGAGATATTCAAGCCCCAGCTCGATGGCGTCATCCTCATAGATGCCCGCATAGAAGAGGCTGGCCACCCCCGCAGCCGTACGAGGCCATGCGGAACCACCAGCTTGAGTCATGTATCGGAAGCCGCCATCGGGATTCTGGCATTGCCGAACGTACTCGACCGCCTTGTCGATCGTCTCCCGCGGAACCTTGATGCCCGCGTTACGTGCGGATCGCAGGGCCATGATCTCGCAGATCGTGACCGAAACATCGGCATCCAGCGGTACCGGGTTGTACCTCCAGCCACCTTCCTCGTTCTGGCTGTCGACGATGAGTCGAATGGCCCGGCCCAAGGCGTCTCGGACTCGCTCGTCCGACGGATTCATTCCGTAGATCTCACCCAGGAAAAGGGTGGCGAACCCGTGGCCGTACATCGGTCCATGAGAGGTCTCAGCCGCGAGCAGTCCGGTTTCGGTCGCGCCCGCAAGCACGAAATCGAGCGCCTTTCGGACCGTGCCTTCGTATCGACCTCGTTCGGGAACGTGGCCGTCGGCCATGAAAGCGAGAGCGCAGATCGCGGTGATCCCGACATGTCTTCCGTACCGTCCCCGACCAAACGAACCGTCGGCATTCTGCATGCCGGCCAAGGCCTCGAGTCCGCGGTTGACGCCACCGTCGAGTTCGGGCGTCATCTCCTCGATCGCGGGGGCGTTCTGCGCTCCACCAGCTTCAATCGCCTCGGGCGGCGACGGTGGACCGACATCCTGAGCCGAGACCGTGGTGGTCGACACCACGGCGGCCGAAGCCATGCCGAACAGGATTCCACGCCATCGGGCTCGATCGGAGATTCCTCGTTTCACCTGGGGATCGATCATCGACCACCCTCCTCGGCCATGCGCCGGTAGTAGGCCTCGGTGAGAGATCGATACATCTCGGAGACTCGATCTCGAGTCCCCTGGGTGATCAACTCACGCATTCGTGGCGGCAGTCCACCCCATTCGATCCCCGCACCATCAAGCGGGCCCGCGAGTTCACCCCCTTCGGGAGGTGGTGGTTGCACGGATGATCCATCCTGGTCCCCCTGATCATTCCGAGACTCACCCTGGTTCTGATTCGCTTGCTGATTGCCGTCCTGTGGTTCCTGCTCGTTGCGACGACCGGGATCCTGCTGCTGTTGCTGCTGACCGGCACCGGGTTGCGGTTGCGGTTGTTGTTGCCGCGAGGCGCTGTCGATCAATGCCTGCAGTCGGTCGACGATCCGTTGTTGGATCCGCTGGGTTCCAAGTCCCGCATCCGACCGATCCTCCAGAAGGTCCGTGGAAACCAGCATGTCGGCGATCGCCGCGCGGAAGGCTTCGGTCGGCTTCTCTTCGGCGAGGGCCGCATCGAGAGCGCGTCGATCACTTTCCGCGATCGGGGCGTCGGCATCACCGTCGCCGGACTCCTCCAGGTCGAGCAGATCATCCAGGGAAGGTGCCGCCTCCTGCTTCGGCGTCTCCGAATCCTCCTGAACCACCGCTGGAGGGACCGCTTCGGGCGTCGTCGCCGGAGGTGAAACCACTGGCGCATCCTGGCCCCAGGCCAGTGAACCCCCACTCAGCACCAGGACCGTCATCAACATTCGGTTCTTGGATTCCATCATGTGTCTTCTCCGGTCGTGGGTTCCATCCGGCTGGTTTCGGAATCGGAGCCCGGCTTCATCGCGGGATCTTCATCGGATTCCGCCGGCCGGATCCTCGAATCATCCGCACCCTCCGAGGCCGGTTCCAAGGTGTTGACCAATGTCGTGGCGACCGCATGGAGGTCGGACTGCATCCGACCCAGATCGGCCAGGCTTTCACTGCGGCCCGGATCATCCGCGGGACGACCATCGATCCGGCGAGTCGCATCGAGGATCTGGATCTGCATCGAGCGGAGCATCTTCAATTCCGCGATCGGTGGAATCAGGGGCTGGGGTCCGCCTTCACCACCACCATCGCCCGGCTGGCCACCCTGCCCGCCACCCGCCTGTTGACCGAATGGATCATCTTCGGGTGGTCCTTCGTCATCAAGCGATTCGATCAATCCGGCCAGCGAAGCGATGATCATGGTCTGTCGCTCGATCGCTCGGTCGTCAACCCGGCCGTCACGAAGTCGGTCCGCGACCTCGGCGATCCACGCATCGAGATTCCGATGCGTCATCGAGAAGACGAGCGAGTCGGTGACCGCGTTGAACTCTTCCGCGATCGCTTCGACCGCGGTGCCGACCTCGTCCTCGGATCTGGCAAGACGCCGGGCCTTGACGGTCTGACGTCGATCCAGACGCTCACCCACGACCTCCGCGAGATTTCCGGTTTCCACCCGGACCCCGGTCTGCATCTCCAGAACCCCTCGGTATGCGGTGAGCAATCGATCGCGCTCCGCGTCGGCCTGCTGTTGCGCCAGTTGTTCGGCTGCTTCCTCGGCGAGAGCGAGGGCCTCTTGCAGAGCTGAAATCGCACGCTCTTCGGATTCGAGGGCCGAGGGAACGTCCGGCGGATCACTTCGAAGTTCACCGATCGCCGCCGCCTGGTTGTCGGCCGCACGCCCGACCACCCGACCGATTCGATCATCGGCGGCGGCCGCTTCCCCCGCGACCGTCATGGTGTTCCGCTGAACGAGGATCATCGCCGCCGCTCGTGCCTCGAAGTCACCACCCGCGGCATCGACCCGGTTGAGTGCGATCACCTCGTTTTCGGCCGCCTTGATCAGAGCCTGAAGACTCTCGACCAGACTCTCCATCCGACGTCGAAGTTCATCAACCTTCGCCTTTCGTGATTCCTCGATCGTCTCCTGCATCCGTTCGAGTGCCTCGGCCGCCTGCTGCTGCGCTTCTCCCGCCTGTTGAAGGCGATTCTCCCGAGCCTGTTCCTCCGCCTCTCGCATCTCCTCCTCGAGACCTTCCTGTCGAGCCTCTTCCGCCGCCTGACGAAGACCATCCGCTTCGGAGGGTGCCGCGGTCTCCATCGCCTCGGCCCGATCCTCGAGATCATCGAGAAGTTCTTCGGATCGATCCGCCAGATCCGCCTGTTCGCGAACGATGTCGTCGAGTTCCCGGCGTTCCTCGCTGGTGAGTTCGTCCCGATCACGTCCCATGGTTCGTTCGGCGAGGTCTCCGGTCTGCTCCTGGAGATTCGCCAGATCCTCCGCAAGCCGTTCGATCTGCCGGGAGACCACCCATGCGTCTTCGCCCCGATCCAGAGTGGCCGCCAGATCGGTGAGCTCGTCCTGGACATCCTGCTGGGCTTCGACCGCTTCCCGCTCCGCCTCTTCAGCCTCTGCTTCAGCGGCCGATCGTTCGGCTTCGCTCGAGTCGGCATCCGCCGCTCGATCACGGGCCGCCGTCGCTCGATCCAGGGCCGCGAGGGCCTGATCCTCCGACCTCGCCGCGGCCTCGATCAGATCTTCCGCCTGATCGAGCACATCGGCGAGCAGTTCATCGTCGAGTCGGTTCTCCCGTCGCCGCGAATCCACCGCTTCCAACGCCGACCTGGCGCCTTCGATGCGGTCACCAAGCCGATCCTGATTTCGAGTCGATTCTCGATTCGCACCATCCTGTCGAACCCGGTCCGCAAGTTCGGCCTGATCACCCTCGAGGCGGATGGCGGTTCGTCGAATCGATCCCAGACCACCTTGAAGTTGTTCGATCAGATCGGCTTCCGAGACGACCTTGAGTCGTCGAACTTCACTCCGAACCGGTTCTCGGGGACCATCGGGGCCGACCCACTCATCGGTGACGAGCGAGAAGACGCTGATGTCGTCACCGACCTCCAGGGCGAGTCCGGCGAGATCGAATTCGTGTTCGAGCGAGGCATCGGCCACTGGATCGGCCTCGGCTTCGACCAGTAGATCGAGACTTGCGAGTTCCTCGACCATCGAAATCGAACCGGATCGGGTCACCGAGGCTTCAATCCGAAAATCCGACAGACCGACATCGTCTCGAGCATCGGCCTGCAGGGAGACCATCGCACTTCGAGTCACGGTGCGATCACTCGCCGGATCGACGATGGTGGTGCTGGGCCGACGATCGGGGATGGTGTCGATCCGGTACCGAATGGGATCGAGATTCACCAGGCCATGTTCGTCCTGCAGGCGAATTTCGAATTCCCCACCCGTATCCAGCGACCAGAAGATGCTCCAACGAGTGGGATTCTCAGGGTCCACCTCGAGGATCGGGCGATCAATCGATGGTGAAGCGAGCACCCGGTCGACGAACGAACTTGAGATCATCCCCGCGTCGTCTCGCTCGATCGGAACCGGACGGATCAGCTCCAGATCGATTCGCGCCTGCGAACCCTCCAGAACCGGACGGGCCAGACGCGAGCGACGATCGGTGCCCGGACCCAGTTCGGATTCGCTCCGTCCAAGTCTCGCGGCATAGGCCGGTGGTTCGATCGAGACCCGAGCCGTGTCGACCGCCGGGGCCGGAACAAGGCGGACTTCGAAGCGTTCGGTCTCGGAGTCGACACTGGCGAATTCATATTCAATGGAATCGGCGTTGGTATCCACCACTCGTTCGAATCGCGTTCCCTGCTGTCGGGTCATGACCAGCGACCGCCATGGGTCGGGGCTCCCGTCTCGAACCGTCCGCAGTCGGACCGAGACCCGCTCGGATCCGGGATCCCCCTTGATCAGATCGGCCGCGAGGGCCAGGGGTTCCCCCCGGGGGTGCACGAGTTCCGCTTTCGTCGCCGATGCGACGTCGGTTCGCGCCGGCCATCGGGCGTCGGACCAGGGTGCGAGGATGCGACGAGTCGCGATCGACGCCTCAGCCGGGCTCCAGGCCGCGATGCCCCCGATGAAGATGAGCGCCAGCACCGCCATTCCAAATCTCTGGTGAGCGGATTTTCCGTCGATCACCGCCTCGAAACGCACGGTGTTCGCCCGTTTCTGAAGATCGCTCAGGCTTCGATCCGCGAGGGGGCCGCGTTCCGAGCGATTCAGGTGGGCGAAGTCGATCGCGGAAGCGAGTCGGCCGGCGACCGATGGTGTCATCGATTCGATTCTCAACGCGACGTCGATCAGTGATGGTCGAAAACGAATCGCGGGCCAGACCCGTCGATGAATCTCGACGCCGAGCCAGATCAATCCGGCAAGGAGCATCGTCCATCTGACCGGTGATGGGAGCCGGAACAGGAAGTCGAGCATCGCGGCCGCGAACAGAATCGGGATCATCACCGCGATCACGGTGGAAAGACGTGCCTCGACCACGGAACGGCGCAGCGAAGAACGGATCCGACGGATCCGGTTCAAGAGCAACTCATCGCTTCGATCGGTGGTTGGGTCGTTCATGGGATCAGTCGAGTCTCACCAGACGGCGACCCGACCATTCAAGGGCCGCCAGCAGAAGGAGCAGGGTGAAGAAAAGTGGTGAGGTCCAGATTCGTTCCCGAAGTGGGGTTTCCGTGATGATCGCTCGGTTCGGAATCGCTTCATGGATTCGATCAAGGACCGGTCGGGGATCGGTGGAATCGACGATTTCGTGGATCGAACCGCCGGTTTCGTTCGCCAGAGCCTCCAGCAGTGGATGATCCGCGTCCGCCAAACGAAGTTCATCATCGGGTCGAACCACCTCGACCAACGCCGACTGGTCGCCGGCGAGAACCGCCAGAACCGGTTCGGCGATTCGGTGCGCGACGGCACCCAGGCCATCAGGAATCCAGGATCCCGACCAGCTTGATTGACCGCTCGCAGAGAGTTCGATCGTTCGAAGCACGTTGCCTTCCTGATCGAAAGCCTCGACCAGAACCGTCTCCGGAGGATCGACGCCCAGCGATGAATCAAGCAGGTCGACGGTCACCAGCACCGGTCGACCGAGTTCGGTTTGATCCGGACCCGCGATGATTCGAATCGGAAGATCCGACTCCACCGCTTCCCGGCCGAGCAGCCGGAGCAACTGGACCCAGAATCGTTCGTACAACTGTTCGCCTCGTCCATACCGCCAGCGCCAGATTTCATCCGTCGCGATGTAGAGGATCTGCCCGGCGCCGTACCGCATGGTGATCACCAACGGTGTGATGTCGGACTTCGAACCGTCGAGAGGAACCGCCTCCGCGAGAATCTCGGCCGTCGGCTTGATTCGTTCACGGTCGATCCGCTGCACCCACTGCAACTGCGACCAACCGAAGGTCGGATCCGTCAGATCCTCCGGCCAGCCTTCGCCGGATGCCTCATCGGCGAGTCGAAGAACGCCGAGACGTTCAGCGACCGGCGTCGGACTGGCCATCATCGGAGTGGCATGGCGATCGAGATCGAACCCGCCACTGAACGGCAGAAGATCGGCGAGCGGCGTCTCTTCCCAGCTTTCGGGCATCGAGCGCGGGCCACCGAGGAGGATCAGTCCACCACCACGTCGTTCCACGAGTTCGCGAATCGCCTCCTGACGACCTTCAGTGAGGAAGTTCGATGGAAGGTCTCCGAGAATCACGAGGTCGAACTGGGAGAACTCCGCGAAGTCACGGGGAAGACGGGCGAGCGGAGTGTTGCCTTCCTGAGCGAAGTCACGATCCGCGGAAAGCAGCATCACCGAACTCTCGATCGATGGCTCTCGAACCAGGAGGTTCTTCAGGTAGCGGTATTCCCAGCGTGGGCCACCCTCGATGAACAAGACCCGCAGAGGTCGGTCGATGAGTTCGATCGGAATGGACGCCAGATCGTTTTCCGGGACGAGATCATCACCCCCGACGATTCGGACCGACCATCGACGTTCGCCCTCGACCCCCCCGCCGGCGTCCGAGTTCGGTCGAGCGGTCAACACGGCGTCGATGCTCTCGGCCTCGGAATCGATCTGGATGTCCGTGGTATCCAGAATCCGACCGTTCTCCTCATCCACGAGTTCCAGCCGGAAGTCTCCAGACCGGCCGCGATTGTCGAGGCGAACCAGAATCGGCACCGCATCCCGAGCAAAGGCCCGGCGTGGGGCCTCGACCCGGCCGATCGCCGTGTCGCCGATCGGTTCGGAAGCCCCGAGGGGAACGACCTGCACCGGGGCCGCCGCCGCCAGCAGTCGACGAATGAGATCCCGGTCCGGCGGCGAGTCGGTTCGACCGTCGGAGACGACGACGATGCCGGCAAGTGGGCGCCCGGTGGTGCGGCGAAGCGTCTCCTCGAGGGCCGGGGCCAGCCTGGTTCGCCAACCGTCAGGATCTTCGAGGCCGATCGGCGAGTCGTTCACCGACGAATCGGTGACGGGTGGAAGTTCCATCACGCCTTCGCCGAACCCCAGCCAGAGGATCCGGCGGGAATCGCCGGGGGAACGCCAGGTCTCACCCGCGGACGAGAGAATCTCCCGCAAAGTCCGTTCACGGGCGACCTGGTCACCCGAGGAGGGATCACGCTCGCCATCACGAACCTGCATGCTCCGGCTTCGATCTACGAGAACCGCGACCACGTCGGGTTCGATTCGTTCCCGTGGAAGCTCGAGCATCGGGCCGGCGACGCAGACGAAGAGGATCAGGAGAATCACCGTCCTCGCCGAAGCGAGACCACCACGAATCCGACGGGACGCATCAAGTCTGGCGTAGGACCAGAGTGCGATCCCGGTGCAGAGAATGATCGCGACCAACCAGGCCCAGCCGGGGAAGTTTCGTTCCCAGACCAATTGAAGTCCTTCAGAGCCGATCGGCAGATCCCGGATGCCGAGCCACCATCGAGTGAAGTCACTCATGAGACGGCCTCCGTTCGATCCATCCGGGCCGCGTCCGCTTCCGCGTTGGCGCCCGTGAGTCCTCGAGATCGCCGGTTGACGATCCCCCCGCGAGCGAACCAGCGGGCGAGCACGGTCTCGAACAGAACCAGGAAGAGAACCAGCACCACCAGCATTCCCGCGATGTCGGTTCCGATGATCGCCGCGACCTCGACCTGATCCGATTCGGATTCGATGACCCAGTCACCGGAGGGTGAAAGCCATTCGAGCACTTCATCGCGTTCGATGGTTTCCAACTTCGCCTGATCGACCGCGGGATTCACCACTCGTCGTTCGAGGATTCGATCTGAAAGATCCACGACCTCCGCCACTCCGCTTCGGGTTGGAAGACGATCCTGATCGATCTCGTCCGAATCGGCGTCCAGCACGATGCGATCGCCGCCGGGGAGGATCATCGCGGCGCCACTCGTTCGGGCTGTCGGCGGTCGTTCCCCGACCACCCCGTCACGACCACGAGCAGCGAGTGCCGTGCCTTGCCGCGTGATCTCCTGAACCAGGGGGACCATCAGCGGTCGGACCGGAAGATCGGTCCAGTCGAGTTCCGGCGCCACCGTGAAGAACACGAGACGACCGAGACCGATGGGAACATCGATCAGAAAGGGTTCATCGGCGTCGTCCACCAGGACGACATCGCCATCATTGGGACCTTCGATCGGAAGTCGTCTGTTGATCGAAACGCTCGGAGCGAGATCGCTGATTTCAGCATCGAGCAATCGCGTGAGTGCGGACGCCGGCTGGTTGCTCGACAGTCGGCGAGGTTCCTCGAGGCTCTCCGCCTCCAGCGCGACGCTCCAGTCCAGACCGAGGGAATCCAGAAGCGGAGTCGCCCAGGGACGGACCGTGGTGGAACCGGGCGGCATCGTGACCAGCACCCCACCCTCATTGGTCCAACGAACCAGTTCAGGAAGAAATTCATCGTCCAGAAGGTCAGGACGACCGACCACCAGCACCGAGACTCCGTCGAGATCGCGCTGGTTGAGGGCGGCCGGATCGACCCGGTCGATCTCCACCGCTTCGGCCAGGTCCCCTCCGAGGTCGGGGAGCAACGCCCGTTCGAACCAGTCCGTGGCCCGCCATCGATCCACCCGACCCACACCACCGAAGTCATCTCGATCGAGAATGAGGATTCGACTGGGAACGCGGCCTTCGACCATGGTCGATCGACGGTCGTCGAGGGTCAGACCGTCGGGCTCCAGGATCAGGGCCTCGAGCACACCACCATCTTCATCCACCCGCATCTGGAAATCGACCGTCGCGTCCGTGACGCCCGCGGTCCACTCCACCCGACGAGTCTCCGGAGCCGCGATCGCATCACCGGCGATCCGAATCGTGGTCGAGGACTCGGGGGTCTCGCCGGTTCTTCGAAGTCGGACGGAAACCAGTCGGTCGTCACCACCACCGGCAAGAGAAAGTGGAACCCGGGCGACATCGATGTTCACGATCTGCACGCTCTGGACCCGAGCCTCGGTCGGCGTCGTGGTCACCAGTCGGATGTCTCCGTCGGGCGAACTCAGTGCCGGTGGTCTGGTTCGATCGTTGATGGATCCTCGTCGAAGATCGCTGAAGAGGCGGACTTCGTGACCACCCTTGACATCCCCGTCGTTGATCGCGATCGCGATGCGATCGAGCGCCGAAGCCAGGTCGGTCGCACCTTCACGAACCAGGACGCCCTCCAACGCGGACACCACCGAACGATGATCCGTGGTCGCGGGTTGGATGAGCGTCCGAACCGGGCGGCCGGCAAGCACGACCGAGACGCGGGCCGAAGGTTCGAGACCATTCACCAGTTCGATGGCCGCTTCCACCTGCTGGTCCAGAGCCGTGATGCCACCCTCTCCGGTGACGCCGGAGACGATTCCATCGTCGATCACCAGATGCATGGTGACCGATTCGAGGGTCGCCACCCGTTCTCCCAGGAGTGGCCCGGCGAGGGCGACTCCGAGCAGTGCGAGGATGAGCGCCCGAACGACCAACAGAAACCATCGCTCGATTCTGGATCGGCGTCGGTGTCGACGCGCCGCTTCCATCAACAACGCCATCGCGGCCCAGGGAACCGGAACCCTCTTCCGCCGAAGCAGGAGGTGAATGATGATCGGAACGCCGGCGGCGAGCAGGCCGGCGATGGCGAGTCCGGGAGCCAGAAAGGTCATCGACCTCCTCCACCCTTGGAGAGCATCTTGCGACGTCCGAGCATGGCTGCGATCGCGGGTCCGACCGAGCCGTGGGTGTCGAGTCGAAGGTAGTCGTAGTCGTGGCTTCGGGCGATTCGCTCGAGCTCGGCGCAATGACGGGTCATGGCCGCCAGGTAGTCCTCGCGAATCGTCCGTGGATCGACGGGGATGCGACCTTCACCCTCGAGCCCCTCGAACGGTGCCGGATCGTCGTAATCGAAACGAAGTTCCTGTCGATCAAGAACCTGAAGCAGCAGTACGTCGTGACGACGGTGACGAAGTCTCGCGATCGCGTCCCGAACCGAGTCGGTGGGCGCCAGGAAGTCGCTGATCATCACGAAGAGGGATCGGTTGGTGGCCAGGGCCATCGCCTGTTCGGCGACCTTGACCAGGTCGGTGGCGTCTTCAACCGGATCCCCGGCGAGGGTTCGGACCACTCTTCGCCAGGTGTCTCGGGCGTTGGATCGACGAACCTGATCACGAAGACCGTCCGCGAAGAGGGCGAGTCCGACCCGATCCCGCTGCTGCAGCGCGAGATAGCAGAGGGCTGCCGCGACCGCGGTCGCGTGGTCGTACTTGGTCCAGGTCGACGCGATCTTCGAGGCGTTGGTGCCACCCCAGCCCTGCTTCACCTCGAGCGTTCCGAACCGCATCGATGCCGAGGCATCGACGAGGATCATCACATCAAGATTGGTCTCCTGTTGGTACTGCTTCAGATGAAGCTTGTCGCTTCGCCCGAACACCTTCCAATCAAGGTGTCGCAGATCATCACCCGGCACGTATTGCCGGTGCTGTGCGAATTCCACCGCAAGCCCCTGATACGGGGACCGGTGCATCCCGCTCATCACGCCTTCGGCGATCATCCTCGCCCGCAACTCGAACGTACCCAGCTGCCCGATCGTCTCGGGAGCCAGATATTGTTCGGCGCGAAGTCCGCCGGAACCAGGGGCGGGAGCGGGATCGGGCAACGGAATCTCCGGGAATCACGACGACGGACGAAAGGGACCGAAGCGTTCGGACCCGACCGGGTGGATGGATCAGCGAGTGACCGAATCGAGGGTCGAACGCGTCGACGGATCCGCATCGTCCACCGGCGTGATCTCGAGCAGACGCTGCACCACGTCGTCGGTGGTGATTCCGTCGGCCTCGGCGTTGAAGTTGGCGATGATCCGGTGTCTCATGACCGGCATGGCCACGGACTTGACCAGTTCGGGAGTCACGTGGGTCGCGCCGATGAGCAGGGCGCGGGCCTTCGCGGCCAACACCAGGAACTGGCTCGCCCTCGGACCGGCACCCCAGGCAAGGTAGTTCCGGACGATTTCCGGTTTGTCTTCTCGTGACTCACGAACCCGTGTGGATCGAACCAGTCGAAGGGCGTACCGAGCGACGTGATCGGCGATGGGGACCTGCCTCACCAGCTGCTGGATCCGCAGACAATCCACGGCGGAAAGAAGCGACGAGACCGAGGCGTTGGATTCGGCCGTGGTCTTCTGGACGATTGCCAGTTCGTCCTGCTCGGTTGGATAGCCGATCCGGATGTTGAACATGAATCGGTCGAGTTGCGCTTCTGGAAGCGGGTAGGTGCCTTCCTGTTCGATCGGATTCTGAGTCGCCAGAACGAAGAAGGGTTCGGGCAGGATGTGGGTCTCACCCCCGACCGTGACTTGTCGTTCCTGCATCGCTTCGAGCAGTGCACCCTGGGTCTTGGGCGGCGTCCGATTGATCTCGTCCGCGAGAATGACGTTGGCGAAGATCGGACCCGGAACGAATCGGAGCTCCCGACGTCCGGTCGACTTGTCCTCCTCGATCACCTCGGTCCCGGTCATGTCCGTCGGCATGAGGTCCGGTGTGAACTGGATTCGGGAGAAGTCGAGACCGAGCGTGCTGGCCAGGGTGTGGACGAGCAGGGTCTTGGCGAGACCTGGAACGCCTTCGATGATCGCGTGACCGCCGCAGAAGATCGCGAGCAGAACCTCCTCGACCACCTCTTCCTGGCCGACGATGACCTTTCCGACTTCACTTCTGATTTGGTCGGCGATCTCTCGAACCGCCGTGGCGGCGGCGACCGGGTCTTCCTGATGCAGTGATGATTCGGACATTCGGGTTCCAGATCCGGCGTTGAAGACGTCGGACCGGGGTCCGCCAGAGTGTGACCCGACGCGGAAACGGGCACTCGGGCGAGTATAGTCCCGCCCCTCGCCGCCCCGAACCGATCGAACCCATGAAGGTCGATCGAACGAAGTCATCCACATGCCGGAACTCCCCGAAGTCGAAGCGATCCGCCAGGTACTCGCGCCCGTGATGATCGGGCGGGAGATCAGTCGGGTCACCGTCGCCAGACGAGACGTGGTTCGTGGTCTGGATGGTCGCCGACGAGGCCGCCTGACTCCGGCTTCGCTCGGGGAAGGGCTCCGAATCAAAGGGGTCGATCGCCGAGGAAAACAGCTCCTGGTCCGATTTGGCGGAGGTGGCGGACTGGTGATTCGTCTCGGGATGTCGGGGCGATTGGATCTCTCCGTTGGACGAACACGCTCGGTCCCACCCCACCGCCACGTGGTCTGGGCCTTCGAGGGGGTGGCCGGCGACACGGTTCGGGTCGCGTTCGTCGACCCTCGGCGATTCGGCGGCGTCCACCTGGTTCGAGATGAACGAGACCTGCAGAACCGGCTCCTGGCCAACCTCGGCCCCGAAGCGACGGAAATCGATGGCCAGGCGCTCCACACCCAGCTCGGCCGAACCCGTCGAGCGGTGAAAGTCGCGCTGCTTGATCAGGCCGTGCTGGCGGGAGTTGGCAACATCTACGCCGACGAAGCCCTGTTTCGAGCCCGGATCCACCCCGAGACTCCCGGTTCGGATCTTGATCGCCAAGCCTCCGACCGACTTGCTCGAGCAATCCGGACAATCTTGTCCGCAGCAATCGATGCTGGTGGTTCGACGATTCGCGATCACCGATTGCCCGAGGGGGTGGAGGGTGACTATCGATCGTCTCATCAGGTCTATGGTCGGTCAGGACAGCCGTGCAGTGCCTGTGACGGCTCGCTTCAGGAGATTCGACTCGCGGCTCGTTCCACCACCTTCTGCCCCTCCTGCCAGGCTTCAGGCTCCTTCTGAGCAACGGTGCTTCCACAGTGCCTCTTGGGTGATCAGGATTCAACGATTGATTGCTGTCCACAATGGGCACACAGGGTGACCAGGCAACCGAAAGGCCCTTCCTAGGGAAGAAAGAGGTTCTTTATTCTTCTTCTTAGTATTAGAGGCGCCGGTCTGTGGATATCCAGGGGCATGGCAACTTAAGTGTTTATGATCAATGGGCTTGAGTCACACCCTTGGGGTGGGTCTCTTGTCAATTGATTGTCGCGCCAGTCCGTTGAACTTCGCGGGCGCGATCGCCAACTCGTCTGTTGGTTCGATTCCGATGTTCTCCCCAGAGAAAGCGCCGCGGGGCACTCGTGAAGCGTCGGGTGGGCCAGCGCTTTTTCCACATGCTTTGTGGATAGATCTGGCTTTGGAGAGGCCATGACTCCGTGGCGTTCGGTCCCGAACGAAAACCATCCCCGGCTTGAAAGAGGATGGCTTTCATTTGGATGTCAGGAGGGTCGTTCCGACGAAGCGACGCCAAAGATCAGCCCTGGCGTTCCAGGACCGCACTCTCGAGGCGATCGATGTCGTCGCTGAATGAGGAATCCTCATCCCGGCGTCGATTGATCGCTCGAATGGCGTGCATGACGGTGGTGTGGTCACGTCCACCGAAGTACCCACCGATCTCTTCAAGGCTGAATCTGGTGTGTCGCCGTGCGAGCCACATGCAGATCTGTCGGGGGACGGTGATCGACTTGTGACGCCGCTTGCTCAGCAGATCAGTGAGCTTCACGTCGTAATACCGGGTCACCGACTCGATGATGGCCTGGATCGAAGGCGCGGCGGAGTCTCCACCCGAATTACGGGCGGGATCGTCCGCGAGGGCTCTTTTGGCCAGTTCGAGCGAGATGGGCTCGTTCTCGGCAAGGGCGAAGCCTCGAATCTTGGTCAAGGCCCCTTCGAGCTCGCGAATATTGCTGTCGAGACGGGCTGCGATGTACGCCGGGACGTCATCGGGCAGCTGGAGGTCATGAAGAGAGGCCTTCGCCTTGATGATCGCAACCCTGGTTTCGTAACACGGCCGCTCGATCCTGGCCACCAGGCCACAATTGAATCGGCTGACCAGGCGTTCTTCAAGATCCGGGATCTCTGAAGGCGCCGCGTCCGAACTGAGCACGATCTGGCGACCCGACTGGTAGAGGGCGTTGAAGGTGTGGAAGAACTCTTCCTGCGACTGGTCATGCTTGGACAGGAAATGGATGTCGTCGATCACCAGGACGTCAGCCGTCCGGAAGTGATGACGGAAGTCCTGCATCCGTCCCGCTTTGACGCATTCGTGAAAGAGATCCATGAAGGTCGAGCAGGAGATGAAACAGATCGATGCATCCGGGCGGTCACGTAGAATTCGCTGACAGATCGCCTGCAGGAGGTGGGTTTTCCCCAGACCGACCCCACCATGGATGAAGTAGGGGTTGTAGGCCCGTCCCGGCTTTTCAGCCACCGCATTCGCAGCCATCAGGGCGAGTCGATTGCCCGGGCCGACGATGAAGTTGTCAAAGACGTAATCAGGACTGAGGACCATCTGCTCGGCTGCGAGATCGATGCCATCCTGATCCGAATCGGACTTCCCGCTGGAATATCGGTTCGTGGGATTCACCGCTTCGGTGACGCCGTCTTCGCATTCTTCCGGCGATACGAAACGCACCGCGACCAGCAGCCCGGTGACCGATTGGGCCGCTTCGGTGAAGGGTTCCACGCAACATCGCTGGAGGTATCGCAATTGAACCGGCTCGCGAACACAGAGCTTCATCACACCGTTTGAGAGGTCCACCGGTTCGATGTCATCGAACCACGCCCGACACATGTCCAGATGATTCGCACGCAGATACGCGATCAGTGAGCGGCGAATTTCTGGATCAGGTCGTGTCATGTAGACGGTCTCCGCGCTGAATGGGCGCCGCTGTTGGTTCTCAAATTCCCCGAAAGGACTAGAGATCAATCCAGAACGCCAGACTCTGACTTGCCCGATTCTCGATGCCCACCGAGGGTCGGAGGATCGAATCTAATTCCGCCGACCACGGTCGTCAACCGGTTCCATCACTGGATGATGAACTTTGCGAATCCGGATCGGAAGGGGCATCTTCCTCGTTGACAACGGTCTTGACTGGTGTAGCGACCGCGTCCTGCTGGGCTTCGTAGCGCTTTCGATTTGAACGATGATCCATCAGCAGGTGGATTCGATCACCATTGCCACCAAGGGTTTCGATTCGCGATCGCGCTTCGGAAACCAGGGTTCTTCGAGAAAGATGAACCAGCACCACGTGCTCGGCTTCCCAGATTTCAAGAAGCTCGGCAATGTCGTCCAGATGAAGATGCCTCCCGATTCTGGCCCGTCCTCGATGATCAGGATCGAGGAACGTGCATTCCGCGATGACGATTTTCGCTTTCCGAAATTCGTCCCTTTCGAGAAAGTCGCCGCGGTCGGTGTCTCCGGTGTAGGCGATCAGGGGGATTTCGGTGTCGAAGGTGAGGTCCTCTCCCTCGTTCCGCAGACGACGAAGTTCGCTCTGGGGGAGATCCCGGTATTGATCTCGAAGTTTGCGGCGGTTCTCCACCACCGCGAAACCGAGACTGGGGCACGTGTGGTGGGTTTCGATCGCTCGGAGGACCACGCCCTGTCGAATCGGGAGATCTTCATCCGGAGCGATGGGGTCGATCGTGTGGGGTGTCTTCTGCCGTTCTACATCGACCCAGGAGGACAGCATTCGACGAAGCGGTTCCACGATGTCGGGATGGCATACCACCCGGCCACCCTCCAACTTCTGGAAATGCCGCTGGCTGAACCAATATGGCAGTCCGCCGACGTGATCCATGTGGGCATGGCTCAGGGCGATCAGCGGCGTGGCGAGGCTGGCTCGCGTGCACTGGCCCATGTCGAAGGTCAGATCGAATTCAGGAATGGTGATCGTGGTCTGCTCGCCCGCGACGCTGATTCCATGAATGCGATTCGGGGGCAGATAAAGAAAACCGGGCTGCCCATCACGGGGCGGCTGCTTCGGAAGCATGATGAAACTCCGGCGGACGAGGCGAAACCACGCCAGCGGACAAGGTCCCGCATGGTAACGAACCCACGGCCGGGGTTGGATCATGTCGATGATTCCGATCATGCGGAGGATGAAGGTCCCGAACGAATCCACGTTCCAGTGAGGCTCTGGCGATCGAAAGCCGGCCGCCCGCCCGGCCGATGACCCCACCATGGACTCTGAATCCGATTCAAAACCCGTTTCCAACGATCGCTCACCGATTCACAGTGACTTCGAATCGGATCCTGACCTTCAGGATCTCGTCGTGCTCTTCGTGGATGAACTCGGGAGCCGGGTCGACTCGATCCGACAGGCCTTCGTGGAAGAGGACGTCGCTGCGCTCCGTCGCATCGCCCACCAACTCAAGGGTTCTGCGGGCGGCTACGGCTTCGATCCGATCGGAGATGCGGCTTCCAGACTCGAATACGAACTTCTTGGTGACGAAGCCGCCATCTCTTCGCTCTCCGAACGGGTGGAGGATCTGATCGCCAATTGCCGGGCCGCCGTACGACCCGATCCAAGATCGGAAGAGCATTGACTTCTGAATCCCACGACATCGGAGTCGACATGTCCACCGATGAACCCAAACGACCGCGGGTGTTGGCGATCGATGATTCCGATCTGGTTCACCGACTCCTCCGAGCCCGCCTTCGTCATGAACGTATCGATCTTCATTCGGTGCAGACGGCGGAAGAAGGGATCCGGGTCGCCAAGGAACTCGTTCCAGAAGTGATTCTTCTGGACATCGATCTCGATGATCTCGATGGCTTCGAGGTTCTGGCACGACTCAAGGCCGATCCAAAGACCAGAGACATCGCCGTCATCTTCGTTTCCGCGAGTGCGGAGACGATGGATCGGGTTCGAGGCCTTGATCTGGGGGCGGTTGATTTCGTCGGGAAACCATTCGACGTCACCGAACTCCGGGCCCGGGTTCGCTCGGCGCTTCGAACCCAGAGATTGCTTCGGATGCTCTCACAGCGGGCCCAGCTCGATGGTCTCACCGGACTCTGGAATCGTGCTCATCTCGATGATCGACTCGCATCCGAGGTCTCCGGCGCGCTTCGACACGGCACCGAGCTTTCACTGATCCTCTGTGACCTCGATCGTTTCAAGAGCCTCAACGACACGCATGGACACCCGTTCGGCGACGAGGTTCTGGAACGAACCGCGGCGGTGCTCACCAGTGGTCGCAGCCAGGATGTCGCCTGTCGGTACGGAGGCGAGGAGTTCGCGGTCATTCTTCCCGGAACCGGGATCAAGAAGGCGGCCGAGGTCGCGGAGCGTCATCGCGCCGGAGTCGAAGCCATCGAATGGCTCGATCGACCTGGAGTTCGAGTCAGCGGATCGTTCGGGGTGGCGGATCTGAGTTGCATCGAAGGTCCAGCGTCACCCGAGGCGCTGATCAGCACCGCGGACACCGCGCTCTACCAGGCGAAGACGACGGGTCGCAATCGAGTGGTCATGGCCGACGGAGCGTCCTGGCCTCGATCGGTTGCAGGCTGATCTGAACCACCTTCGCCCTTGAATCACGGGTCGGCCTGAAGTTCGAGCTTCGCCGCCTTCCATTCCTCGATCGCCCTGGATTCCAATGCGGTCGGAGGAGTCACGGTCATCTCATGGATCGACGCGATGGTGCCGCCGTCGATCTCGATCGAGATCATGAGGGGGCCTTCGAGATTCGGAGGACCCGGAACCATTGGTACATCGTCGACGAACACCCGCATCGAGTCCGGGCTTCGACGAATCCGGATCATGCCCGGCTTGCCCGGTCGACCAAGTGGTCCCGGGACGGTGAGCACGTACCCCGGACCGTTCTCGACATCTCCCAACTCGATGCGAACCGCGCCCCGACGAATGGTCGCGCTCAGGTCGAACCCGGATGGTGCTTCCGGCATCGGCTCGGTGACCGTCACCGTCACGCCCTCCACGGAGGGATCGAAGCTCCCGTCGCCGGGTTTCATCCCATCCTGGGGATCCACATCCACTCCCGAGAGATTCCCGGGTGTGATGACGCTCTTCGGGGTGCGAACGCCAAGGTCTGCAATGCGAAGCCGTCGCCAGCGCACATCACAATGACCAGAGTGGACTTGAAGGCCGATCCGCCCTTGTGAATCCATGAAGTCGACGTGATCGACCGCGGGCACGTCGTTGATCCAGGTCCGGATTCGAGGACCGACGGCAAGCACCGTGTAGCGATTCCAGCGGCCGGGTACGAATGAATCCCTTGCCTCGATGCTGTCTTCCAGCGAGGCCAGCCATCCTCGTCGTCCCTCGTCGTACAGCCCTCCGGACCAGGATCGCTCCGACGGGTCGATTTCGATCTGGTAGCCGAACATGCGATCGGTTTCGACCGCGCTGCGGATCTGCACGCCGGAGTTCCCTCCTCCTCGATCGATCAGAACCTCGAATTCAAGGAGGAAGTCCCCGGTGATTCGAGGATCGACGAGGAAGGTGTTACGTGGTCCACCACCGATTCCACGAAGGATGGTTTCGCCGTCCTCACCCACTTCGATTTCATATCGGGCGTCACCACCGACGGACACCCAGCCGGTCGGGAGTCCGTTCGCGCCAAGCGTTTCGGGAAGCAGAGGCTCGGTCTCTAGGAATCGCCACCACGGACGATCGACCACCTCTTCCGGAGAAGCGGGGACGGTTTCCTGTGCTTCAACCACGCCCGCGAGAAAGGCCCAGACGAAGGCGAGCATCAGGATCGACGGCCGGGATGAAGATTGATTTCGATTCATGGTGTTGAGGATACCGGTGCCGGGCAATCCGGAAGAACGTCTCTTGATTCGGATTCGATCCACCATCCCTCTAGACTGAGGTGATGACTGATCCCACACGATCTTCCTTGCCGGTCCTTGGTGCCGCGATCATCTTCATGTCTGGTGCGCAGGCCTTCGCCCAGAATGGTGATCGAGCCGGCGAGCTGCAACGAGATCTCCCCGAGGCGTGGAGACTTCCACCCTCACCCCCTTTGTCTCCCGAGGAATCGAAGGCGGCGTTCAGTCTTCAACCGGGTCATCGCATCGAACTGGTGGCATCCGAGCCGATGATCGGCGATCCGGTTCAAGCGGTCTTCGATGCATCCGGTGATCTCTGGGTCTGCGAGATGCGCGGCTACATGCCGGATGCCGACGGCCATGGCGAGGAGGCCCCCATCGGTCGAATCGTTCGCCTTCGAGACCTCGATGGTGACGGCACGATGGACGCTTCAACCGTTTTTCTGGATCAGATGGTCCTTCCCCGTGCGATCGCACCGGCCTTCGACGGGCTGCTGGTGGTGGAACCACCCAACCTTCTCTACTGCCGGGATCTGGATGGTGATGGTCGGGCCGATCACGCCCAGGTTCTGGTCGCGGGGTTCAAGGGCATCGGGAATCCCGAGCATGCGGGAAACGGACTTCGGTACGGAATAGACAACTGGTACGAGACATCACAGCACCATCAGTCATTCCGATTCCATCGACGCGAGGATGGAAGTCTCGACGTGGAGACCCGACGGGTTCCGGGTCATGGGCAGTGGGGAGTGGCCAGGGACGATCAGGGGCGACTCTTCTATTCACCGAACAGCGACCCACTCATTCATGATTCGTTCCCGAAGCACTACGCGGCGAGAAATCCGGAGGCGGGCGGTCTCCCCGGCGTCCCCCGGCGAGCGGCGAGGGATCGTTCGACCTGGCCCGTCCGACCGAACCCCGGGGTCAATCGCGGCTATCAGAGTCGAACCCTTCGCGAAGACGGAACTCTCCAGTCATTCACGGCGGCCTGCGGACCGGAGATCTTTCGGGGTACATCGATTCGTGATGCGGTGGGTGATGCGTTCGTGTGCGAAACCGCAGGCAATCTCGTCAAGAGATACGAACTGAACGATCAGGACGGGGTTCCGGTCGCGACGCCGACCTACGAGCGCGAGGAATTCCTCGCATCGACGGATGAGCGGTTTCGACCGGTCAACCTCCTGACCGGCCCCGATGGTGCCCTCTACGTCGTGGATTTCGGTCGCGGTGTCGTTCAACATCGGATCTACATGACGACCTGGCTTCGGAAGCAGGTCGAAGATCGTGGTCTCGCGGCGCCGGTCGGACTGGGCCGTATCTGGCGAATCGTGGACGAGGACGCTCCGGCCGTTGTACCGCGTCGTGATCTGGCTGCCCTTGATGATGCTGCATTGGTGACCCTGCTTCGCGATGAGGACAATGGTGCGGTCCGGGATGTCGCCCAGCGACTCCTGGTCGAACGAGAAGCGATCTCGGTCGAGAACGGACTTCGGGATCTGGTGCTCGATTCCGATCTTCCCGTCGCCCGTCGCCTTCAAGCGATGTGGACGTTGGAGGGAATCGATCGCGTCGACTCCTCATTGATCGCCTCGGCAGCCGGCGATGATGATCCTCTGATCCGGGAGCACGCGGCTCGAGTGGCGGAATCACTCCCTCCGCATCTGGCGGTGGGCATTCTGGAAGACCTTTCGCAGGACGGACAACCACGTGTTCGGATGCAGGCGGTTCTTTCGATCGGCTCGCTTCCATCCGCCGAAGCCCTTCCGGCGCTTGACGGCGTGTTGGCCAGGGATGCCGCGGATGCCGGTATCCGCAAGGCGGTGCTCGCAGGAATCGCGGGTCGAGAGATCCAGATGCTGCGGGTTCAAGGCGATCCGGTTCGGAATGGTTGGCTTGGTCGGGGCGGTGCGGCTCAGCGCCAGGTCCTGACTGAAATGATCGACGCGATGCTTCAACGTCGGGGTTCGGACGGCGCCACGGCGCTACTCGCGTTGGCGACCGAATGGTCGGAGAATTCGATCGGATCGAGCCTGATCATCATCGACCGGGTCTCGGCACGGACCAAGCCTGACTCGAAGAAGCCTCGACGCATGGATCTTCGTGGTGAGCCGGTGGGATGGTCCGCGGTTCTCTCTGCGGGTCCGGGCGATTGTGATCCGAGAATCACCAGTGCCGCGCGGAAGATCGATCCGACCCTGGCCTGGCCCGGACGCCCGGGAATCGAGCAGCTCGTCGATTACGACACGTCTTCCGCGGGGTTGATCTCCCGTGGTCGATCACTGTTCGCTCACTGCATGACGTGCCACCAGGCGAATGGTCGCGGACTTCCCCCGGTCTACCCCCCGCTCGATGAGAGTCCGTTCGTCACGGGAAGCCCCGAACGCCTCGCTCGAATCCTCATGCACGGCCTTCAGGGTCGGATCGAGGTCCACGGTCGGATCTATGACCAGTCGATGCCGGCGGCTCCTTTTCGGAAGGATGCCGACCTCGCGGCGATCATGACCTATGTTCGCCAGGCCTGGAACAATGATGCCGACCCGGTGACCCCGGAATTCGTCGCCGAGGTTCGAAAGGCGACGTCGGATCGTCGTCAGCCCTGGTCTCCTCGGGAACTTGATGCCTGGGCCGACGAGACGCCCTAGCGATTGCCGATCACTTCACCGACCGGCATGTTGGGGAGTGGCATGAGTCGACCATTGGTGCCGATTCGGAGCAGTCCGGTCGATCGTAGATAGTCGAGGATCGAAACCTGGAGGTTTCGTCTCGAACGATCTCGTCCATCTTCCGCATCACGAAGTCCGGAAACCGCGTCGGTGCGGTCACGAGCGGTGGCCCGATCCGGCGCGGCGTCGATCGCCGCGATCCGATTGCGAGCGATGTCCACGTTTCGCTCCTGGAGAAGGAGGGAGAACTGGGCGAGATCGATCTCGCGGCGATCTCGTCTGACCTGCACCGCAGCATCGTCGAGTGTTCGCTGGTACTGACGTTCCCCCTGGGCGTAACGGATCTGCGACTCCCGGAGTGCGACTGATTCGTCCATCCGGTCGAGAGGAAGACTCAAATTGATGCCGGCGCTGTAGAGGGCGCTGCTGAAGTCGAAGTTCACGCCGTCGGTGAGTTGAGGATCGTTCGTCCGGACGTTGGCGACGAGGTCGAGGGCGGGCAGCATGCCGTTCTCCGCCAGATCGATCTGGCGGCGGAAGTCCTCGAGTCGATCCCGGGCGGTCTGGAGATCGAGTCGGAATTCGAAGGCATGGCGTACCGCTTCGTCCTGACTCTGATCGGGAACCGGCAGCTGGATCTCGATGGGCACGATGACCACTGATTCCTCGGGGGTCATTCCGATACGCACCTTGAACCGGTCGAGGGAGAGTCGGAACGCCTCCTGCTGACTCGCCAGACCGTCCACTGCGAACAACGTCGCCTGACGTGCGAGGTCGGCCTGGAACGGATCCTGTCGTCCGGCACTCACGAGGGCGACTTCACGTTCCTCCACCTGACGATTGAGTTCCACGCCGCGTTGCGCATTGGCGATCGCATCGAGTTGCAGGACCAGGTCGAGGTAGTCGGTCACGATGGCGACGTGAAAGTCACGACGAAAGGCTTCGAAGGACCGGGCGGCGTAGACGAGACTCCGCCTTGATTGGACCAGGGATTCGCGGGCGGCGAGCCCGGCACCTTGGAGCAGCGGCACCCGTCCGTCGAGCACGAAGGTGGCGCTCTGCACACCATCGTCGGTGCTCGCGGAATCGAGCGACTGGGTGATGTCCGCGAGGAATCGGGCGGTGACCTCGCCGCCGTACGGAAGCCGTTGGCGGACACCGAAATCATTCACCGCTCGGAAGGCGGCGTCGTATCGAGGGTTGATGCCCTTGCCGATCTCGAATTTCGTCTCGTTGAAGAAACTGGGTTGGAACAGATACTCGGCGGTGATCACCGACAGGGCGGCGAGAAGATAGCTCTGCTCGGCCCCCGTGTACTCGACCGCATTGACGCGGGCGAAGTCCAGAGCTTCATCCAGGGTCAGTGGGCGGGCGTCATCGGGGGCGACGGCAAGCAGCCGAATTCGAGCGATGACCGCCTCGGCTTCGGAGTCGGCCTCGCTTCGAGCCTCGAAGGGAAGGTCGGTCGCTTCGGGATCCGTGGTGTCTGGCGTCTCGATCGCTTCCGGAAAGGGGTCTCCCTCGGGGTAGAGGTCGAGTTCCAGCTCGGGAGCGGTCCGACCACCATCCGCGAGGGCGGAGTTTCGCTCTCGAAGCAGGTCGTCGGTCCGAAGGCTGGTTTCCTTCAATTGCTGGCTCCCGCATCCAAGAAGGATGAAGGTGGTCAGTGATGTGAGGAAACCATTGAGGGGGCGATGCATGCCATTCATCCCGGAAAAGGTGTTCAGAGGTCTCTGAAGGCCTTGAATCGTCGGATTCGAGCCTTGAAGCCTATCGGATGCTGTGGAAAGGTCCTCCAGTCGACTGAAATCAGACGATCCAGAGGCCATTCTGATTCGTATCAAGGGGTCCGAGCTCCCGACCTTCCCGGAGTGATTGATCTGGGAGAATGACATCTGCGAGTCTGAACCGAACTTCCGGACGAACCCGATTCCATGCCCCCAATCACCATCGACTCCCACAGTCTCATGATCGCTGGCCGCCGCACCGCCATTTCCGGTGCGGGGGTCGAGTACGCGGCCATGGATCCCTCGGTCCGATCGACGGCCCTTCGGTCGTTCGCTTCCCTGGGCTTCAACACCGTCATGGCATCCTGTCCCTGGCACCTGCACGAACGGGTCCCGGGCGGGTTCGACTTCACCGGTCGACTCGATGTCGCCGCATTCTGCCGGGAGGCTCATGAGGTCGGTCTGCGAACCATCCTTCGGATCGGTCCGGCGGTGGGTGCTCCGTTCGACGGCGGTGGACTACCCGCCTGGATCGGTGATCTTTCCGGGGTCGAACCCAGATCAGGAGTTCCAGGCTTCCTTGAACTGGTCTCGAAGTGGTACGCGAAACTGGCGGAGCAACTCGTCGATCTGCAGGCGGATCGCGACGGCGGCGGGCCGCTCCTGGCGATTCAAGTCGAGCACGACTGGCGGAGCGGTTCGGCCTCTTCGGGGCCCAACTACCTTCAAGAACTCGTGCGGTATTCCCGGGAGCGCGGTTTCACCGTTCCGATCCTGACCGCGAACGGATTCTGGTCTCCGGCCGAAGGTGCCATCGAAACCTGGTCCGGCTGGGATGGCCTCTTCTCCAATGTTCGGCAGGTGGCCACGGTCCAGCCGGAGATGCCGAGAATCTGCGTGATCAACCGAGACGATCAGTCGTCGGCGTTCCGGCGTCCCGGTCAGAGTGGTTCACCGGCCGATCCATCGGACCTGGCTGATCGAGTCGCCCGGGTCATCGCAGCGGGTGGCCACTCCATCGTGGCTCACGCCTTCGACGGGGTCTTTCCTGCCGGTGCGACCGGCCGGGACGAATACGGTCCGATCTCCCCCGCACCCTTCGTGTCTCCCCTGGTCGATGGTCTCGGCCGGCCGACGGAGCGAGGTCGGGTCGTGGGAAGAGTGGCCCGATTCGTCCGTGACTTCGCCTCCCTGATAGCGGGCATCGATCCCGATGGACAACCGCTGGTGCGGGATCTCGATCAGGACTCCCCCGGATCGATCGTCATTCCGCGACCTGGTGCCCTTGGTGATCTGGTCATGGCTTTTCGTCGTGGCGAAGATGAACGAGTTCCGCTCGTGGATCGCACCGGCAGACGGGTCCCGATCTCCTTCGGAGGTCATCAGGTCTCCTGGCGGGTCTTCAACGCCGATCTGGCTGGTCAGGGCCGTCTCGATGTGACCACCGGAACCCCGCTCCCGCTGCTGAACGGTCGAATGCTCCTGCTTTCGGCCCCCGCGGGCGAACGAGTCGAGGTCTCGATCGACGGCCGTCCATTGGAGATGACCGCCCCCGGAGGCGGGCGGGCGAGCCGCGTGAAGTTCGACCCCGTGATCGAGAAGATCGGTTCCTTCACCGTCGTCCTGATTGATGAAGAGCGTGGCGACCAGATTCTCGACCAGTTCGGTCCCGACGGAGTGGAGGCCATCTTCATTGGAGTTTCGTGCCTTCGACCCGACGGATCGGTGGAGGCCTCGGGTGAATCAGAGCCCCTTCGGATCGCGATCGACGGGACCGTCACCCGACCGGAGGTCCTTGAAGCGGTGACGCCGAGAAATCGAAAAGCCCGTGCCTGGTCCGCGTGGTCGGAACCGGATCCCCGTGATCCATCGCATCCGCGTTCGATTCCGATGGACGGTGATCTCGGACTCGCATCGATGGGCGCTGGTCTGGATCACGCCTGGTTCACGGCGACGATGCAGGTTCAAGAATCGAAATCCCAGACCCTCCGGCTTCTCGGGGGTCTTGCGGACGTGCAGGTCTGGATCGATGACGAGTCGATGGGTCGTTTCGCCGATGGAGAGATTCCAATTCAGTCTCTCAAGGGCGAGCACCGTCTCGCGTTGTTCGCCGGTCACCGGCCGAGGCCGGTGGAGGGAGTTCGCGCCCCCGCCGACGGAGATCGACCCGGAGCGCTGGTGTCGGTCAAACCTCTGGCCGGGGTCGAGACATCCGCCGTCGATCATCCCCCGATCGATCCGTATTCGGTCATGTCGTTCATTCCCGGCGCCGCAGAAGGTGAACTGACATCCAGTTCCGGAGTGGAGCTGACCTTCACGCATCGACGAAAATCATCGGTCCTGCTCGAGATCGAACCCGGCGCGGCGGGCATCGTTCTGCTGAACGGCACGGCCATCGCATCCTTTGGAGCGGAAGGAGCGAGGCTGCGACTTTCCAGTGCCGACGACGAACACTTCAAGGCTGGAAAAAATCGGATCCTGATCCTGCCCCTGGAATTCGTCGCGGAAGCCGGTATCGAACCGACGTGTTCCCTGTTGGAGGTCGTGGAAGAAATCGTTTCGGCCGATGCCTGGCGGGTTCGACGCTTCGAGCCGGCTCCGGACCCGCGAATCGGCAATTGGAATGGAGCCCCCACCGGTGATTCGACGGGGCCGCGATGGATGCGCGGCGTCCTTCCCTTGAAGAAGGGCCGGTCGGCCTCGATTCCCACCGGCGGTGCCACCATTCGGTTGGACGGCCTGACCCGGGGTCGGGTTCGGGTCAACGGAGTCGATCTCGGCGGGTACGCTCTGCGAGCACCTGGCGAACGGATCGCCCGGAATTCCGAGGTCCCTGAAGTCTCGATCCCCGGTTCACTCCTCGCTGAAGGCGAGCGACTCGAACTCGAGATCTTCGACGAAGGCGGGGCCGACCCATCAAAGGTGGTGGTTCGCTTCTGAATCGCGGACCCCGAACAGGGATCACGGTTCATGGTGATGGATTTCGTCGGTGATCAGGATCGGGCGAGGTCGAAGACCACGGTTCTCATCCTGCTGTTCGCGGTCGCGATCCTGGGGATAGCGAGCCTCATCTACTTCATCGTCGCGGCGGTGCTGGTCACCAGTGCAGCCGACGGTGATGCCCCGATCGGCTGGTGGCAGCCTGAAGTGCTGTTGGCGAGTTTCGGTGCAACGGTGCTGGTGGTCGGCATCGGTTCATTGGTGAAGACGGCCCAGCTCTCCGCCGGAGGCAAGGTCGTCGCGGAATCGCTGGGCGGAACCCTCGTCCACCCGGACAGTCGAGAGCCCGACCTTCGAAAGCTCCTCAACGTGGTCGAGGAGATGGCGATCGCCTCCGGGTGCCCGGTACCCCCGGTGTACTTGATCGATGATGCTTCGATCAACGCGTTCGCGGCTGGATTCAAGGTCGACAGCGCCGTGATCGGCGTGACCACCGGTTGCATAAAGCAGCTTTCACGCGACGAACTCCAGGGAGTGATGGCACACGAGTTCAGTCACATCGTCCACGGTGACATGAGGATGAACATCCGCATCACGGGTCTCATCTTCGGGATCATGGCGATCGGTTTCATCGGCTGGATCTGTCTTCGTTTCATCGGACCGATGCTGCTCTCCAGTCGGGGTGGCAAGAACAATCCCGGGCCTGCCCTGGGACTGGCGATGATGATCGCCGGGCTCGCCTTGATGGCGATCGGAAGCATCGGCACCCTGGTATCTCGTCTCATCCAGGCGGCCGTGAGTCGGCAGCGGGAGTTTCTGGCCGACGCTTCGGCCGTCGACTACACCCGTAATCCCTCCGGTATCGCCGACGCGCTTCGAAAGATCGGGGGCATTCCGAAGAACGACATGTCTCAGGCGGCGGCGAGCGAGTTCGAACACTTCTTCTTCACTCCCGCCCTGCAGACGGCCTTCGCCACCCATCCCCCCCTCCCCATCCGCATCGCCCGAATCGAGAACCGTTCGGTTTCCGAGGTTCAGGGTGGTCGGTCGGAAAACGGTTCAGGTTCGGGAGCGGCAGCCACAGAAGGAATCAGTGGTCTGCATGCCGGTGAATCGACTGCCGGCGTCGCGCCGGTGTCGGGGCTTGCGGGAGACGATTCGACCGGCGCCGTCAACTGGCGAACTCGTTCGGCGAACCAGGTCCGGGACAGCCTTGCGCGGCAGGGGAATGCGACCAACGATCATCTGGCATACGCCCGGACCCTGATCGCTTCGATTCCGAAGACGATTCGAGATTCCGCCCATGACCTGGTGGGTGCCAGAGCGGTCTCGCTTCTTCTTCTGGTGTCCGAGGATTCCGAGGCTCGATCGATTCAAGCAACGCTGCTGGAGTCCGAGCTGGATCACCCGACGGCGACGGAACTCAACCGTCTCCACAAGTCGGTTCGGAAGCTGACCCATGACGCTCCCGAGATCCGGCTGGTCCTGGTGGATCTGGTCATGCCGGCCCTGGCTCGAATGGACGCGTCCGATTCTCGAAAGTACCTCGCCATCATCCAGGGCATGATCGACGCCGATGGTCAACGAGATCGTTTTGAATGGTTGTTCGGTCGAATTCTCCGCGGACATTTCGCCGCCTTGATGGATGGTGACCGGGGATCGGTCAAACCGAACAGATCTCTTTCGATGCTCGAGGGCGACGTTCGCACCGTTCTCGCGATGATCGCCTGGAGCGGTTCCCGTGATCCGGCGCAGGCTGAACGAGCCTTCCGGGCGGCGGCCGCCGCGGCCGGCGTGGGGAATGCCGACTTCCCGGGTCGAAGCGACTGCTCGGTCGCGAAACTCGATCATTCTCTCGATGAACTCCAGAGACTCCGACATTCGGACCGATCGAGACTTCTGGACGCGGCGGTCGAAGGGATTTGTGCAGACGGTCACGCGACGATCGAAGAAGTGGAACTGCTTCGAGCCCTCGCTTCGGCTCTGTCCTGTCCCATGCCACCGGTTCTCCCCGGCTGATTCGATTCACTCAGGTTTCTCGGTTCCACGAAGACCCATCCGGAAGAAAAAGACATGATCGCCACAGGCATCTTCATTCTCATCCTTGCGACCATACTCACCGCCATGCGGGGGAATCGTCGGTTGCTGATCATTCTGCATCTGGTCTCGATCGTGGCGGTTGCCATGCTTTTCGCCCATCACGTGACCGAGAAGCTCGGCCTCTCGTTCTGATTCTGAAAACCCTGACGGGAGATCTTCCATGAACCATGAACAAGAGACGACCAGCGAAGTCACCGATGGAAATCTGGCACCACTGCAGTGGATACTGCTGCACATCGAGGTGGCGGGCATCACCGGCGTCTTGCTAGGTGCCTACTACGTGCAGTTCGCCATGCAGGAGTTTCCCTGTCCGCTCTGCATTCTGCAGCGGATGGCGATGATGCTCGCGGCGATGGGTCCGGCCTACATGCTGGGTTCGATCCACTCCAGTCGTTCGCATGATCACAACGTCCTGACCGTCGCCTACGGGACCTCCATCCTCGGCGCCGTTCTCGGTCTGTTCATCTCGTCCCGTCAGGTCCTTCTTCATATTCTTCCCGGTGATCCCGGTTACGGAAGCGCCGTGATGGGAATGCATCTCTATACCTGGGCGATGGTGGTCTTCGCAGTGGTGCTGGCGGTCTGCGGCCTCACCCTGGTGTTCACACCCCGCCTTCAGATGGCCAAGCGGGCCGGCAGGATGCCGATTCCGACGAAGATCGTGCTGGTCGGTTTCATCGCGGTGATTCTCGCGAACGTGGTGACCACGTTCATCGAGTCCGGATTCAATCTGTACCTTCCCGATTCCCCGACGTCGTACCAGTTGATCGACGGAATCAAAGCCCTCGACGGCACCGAAGCAAATCCGAGCTAGAAGGCGATCTGCACCTGGCTCCGGATGATGGACTGCGGACCGTCGCTGGAGAGGAATCCCGGGTTGCCGTCGATCTTCCATCGCGTGGTGTCACCCCAGACCCGGAGAAGTTCGATCGACCATCGGATGTTGCGGTGTTCACTCGAGAACCAGCTCGAACCCAGTGTCGCCACTCCGAGTTCGGAAACCTCTTCATCCGGAACCGACCCCCACTCGCCTCGGGCGTACAACATCCAGTGGGCTTTCCCGCCCTTTTCGGCATCGGGCCAGAATGCACCCTGGATCATCGATGCAAGTCGAAGTCCGCCCGAGGGAATCTGTTCGGATGCGTCCTGCCAACTGACACTGGCAAGCAGGCTGGCACCGGGTCGTTGCCAGACGACGTCGCTGGTCAGACGGATATCGACCCCGCTTTCCGGGGGGCTTCCTTCGGGCCGCGCGGTTCCGTCGCCGTAGCTGGCACCGACACCGAAAAGCAGGCCGGGTTCCACCATGCCCGGAAAGGCATTGGGAAGGTAAAGGTCATCCCAGTCGCCGAAGAGCTTCCACTCGACTCGGCCGATGGCCGCGGTTCGTTGGTTCTCCAGCGGGGAGGCATCCGACGGACTGAATCCGTTGCAGACGGCGACCCAGCTCCGAAGGTCATCACCCTGCCAGTTCACCGAAAGGCCTTCGGACGATTCGGGATCGAATTGTCCGGCGATGAAGGACACGTTGACTCCGACTTGGTCGACGGAGTCGATCGCCTGTTCATATGAAAAATAGGGCGTCAGGAGACCGGCCTGAACGGACCAGCCGTCATCGAGATCCCGTTGAATGAATGCATACTGCTCGCCACTGTTGAAAGGACCATCCGGGCCGTAGGTCATCCGAATCCAGTAACTCCAACTCGGGTCGATCAAGGTGCCCTGAAAATCCAGAAACACGTTCTGCAATTCAGATCCGTACTCCCTCGATTCGCCCGGCCGGGCGTTGAGGGCCCAGTCGAACTGCGTGAAGACCCCCATGGTGAGGGTGAAGTCTCCGGATGCACTCGAAAGTTGATTCCAGGTTCGATCGGCATCGTCGCCGGCGAAGCTGGTTCGCCCTGACGCGTCGTCGAGGACGTCGATCACCAATGCCTGGATGTCCTGTCGTCGTTCGAGGTCGGTGATGCTGGTCGCATCAAGCCGATTCCGTCGGTGCGCGTCAATGGCGCTTCGGAGCTCTTCGATTTCCTTCGCCACGAGATCCGAGCGATCGACGGGATGCTCAGGGGCCGGTTGAAGGGTCGACAGGATGAATCCGGTGAGGATGGACTGGATAAGCATGTCTGGAATCTACTCGCTGGACCACACATGACCACGCTCGGAAGGGCACGCGGTAGGGTGTTTTCATGAATCGAATCTCTGCAGCTCGTACGGCCTTCCTTGGCGGGTTGGCCTCATTCATGATTCTCATCCTGACCGCCTCCCAGTCCTTGGGGGCGGATCTCGACTGGATCGACGCGGACACCCTTCAAGTGGAAGGGCGTGCCTTTGAAGATCGAAATTCCACCTGGGACCGGCTTCCGGCTGAAGCTGAAGGGGTGGTTCGGGGTCCGGTCTGGAATCTCTCGCGGCACGGCGCAGGAATCACGATTCGCTTCAAGACCGATTCTCCGTCGGTATCCGTCCGCTGGCGGCTTCGAAGTGGTGATCTCGCGATGCCCCACATGCCAGCGACCGGGGTGAGTGGAGTTGACCTCTATGGACGGACCGACGATGGCTGGAGATGGGCGGGTTGCGGTCGACCTGAAGCGATCGAGAACACCGTGACCCTGGTGCAGGATCTTCCCGTCGCCTCACGCGATTGGATGCTGTACCTGCCTCTGTACAACGGTGTCGATTCGGTCGAGATCGGTGTCGATTCAGGATCTGAACTGGAGGCTCTTCCGGACCGTGGGAAGCCCATCGTCTTCTATGGCACCTCGATCACCCATGGGGCGTGTGCATCTCGACCGGGAATGACTCATGTGGCGATTCTCGGGCGACGACTGGATCACCCGGTGGTGAATCTCGGATTCAGCGGAAACGGACGACTTGAACCGGAAGTCGGTCGATTCCTCGTCGAAATAGACGCATCGATCTTCGTGCTCGACTGCCTCCCCAATCTCGATGGCGCGGCGACCGCCGCCAGAACGGTCCCCATGGTTCGACAGATCCGCTCGGCACATCCGGAGGTTCCGATCGTTCTGGTCGAGGATCGAACCTACGCCGATGCGTTCTTTTCGCCGAAGCGGGCGAAACGAAACCGGGAGAACCGCGAGGCGTTTCGAAAGGCGTACGAATCTCTTTTGGAGGATGGGGTGGAAAATCTTCTTTATGTTTCCGGAGACACGTTGCTAGGTGACGACGGCGAGGCGACCGTCGATGGATCCCATCCCACGGATCTCGGATTCATGAGACAGGCGGATGCCCTGGAACCAGCGCTTCGTTCCGCGCTGCAGCTTGAGAAGGAACAAGGATGAGTGGTCAGAGATTCCGAAACATCGCTCTGGTGGCCGGTCCTTTTTCGTGCGTGTGCCTTTCCCTGATCCTCGGTTTCTGGGGACTCGAGGTCCCGCAGGCGATCCTCGCCGGTGTGACGACCTGGTGCGCGATCTGGTGGGTCACGGAGCCGGTTCCGGTCGCGGCCACGAGTCTCATACCTCTGGGGGTGCTCCCTCTGTTCGGGGTCATGGATCGGGTGCCCGTGGCGCAGGCATACGGTGACAAACTGATCCTTCTTCTCATGTGCGGCTTCATGTTGAGCCGGGCGATGGAGTGCACGGGCGCGCATCGAAAAGTCGCGATCGGAGTGGTGAACGGTGTCTCCCGGATCTTTGGCCGAGGACCAAGAAGCGTGATCTTCGCGTTCATGATCGCGACGGCGGCGTTGTCGATGTGGATTTCAAACACGGCGACCACGTTGATGATGCTGCCGGTCGCGCTGGCGGTGATCAGCGGCGCGAGCGATCGACGCCTGGCGGTTCCTCTGCTTCTGGGTATCGCCTACGCCGCGAACATCGGCGGTATTGGAACGCCGATCGGAACTCCTCCGAACATCATCTTCATGGGGGCTTTCGACAGTCTCGATCAAAGGTCGGGGGAGTTTGGATTCCTCGAGTGGATGAAGATCGGGGTTCCAGTGGTCTTGATCTTCGTACCAATCGCCTGGTTCTGGCTGGTTCGAGGCTTGAAGGGGGAGACGACCTTCGATCTTCCTGCTGGGGAGCCCTGGACTCGGGGTCAGGTCGGGGTTCTGATCATGTTTTCAATCGCGGCGGCGCTTTGGATCTTTCAGAAATATCCGGCCCTCCCGTTGGAGTGGGCGGAGTCGGTGGGCCGTGAGAAGCTGGGTGGTTGGGCGGGAATGGTCTTCTACCTGACCGATGGTGCGATCAACGCGACCATGAGTGGTCCGGCAACCGTGGCCGCGATCGTCGCGGTGGCCCTCTTCGCCATTCCCGACGGCGACGGAGGACGTCTTCTGGACTGGCCTCACGCTCGAACGATTCCCTGGGGAGTCCTGTTGCTCTTCGGTGGTGGAATCGCTCTGGCGAAGGCTTTCGGATCGACCGGTCTGGGTGATGTGGTCGCCGGCGGCCTGGAAGGATTTCTTGGTGGCATCTCGATTCCACTCATGGTGCTGCTCACCTGCCTCTTCATGACGTTTTTGACCGAAGTCACCAGCAACACGGCACTCACGGCGCTCATGATGCCGATCCTGGGAGCCACGGCATTGGCGATCGGAGTCGACCCGGTCATCTTGATGGCGCCGGCAGCAATGAGTGCGAGCTGTGCCTTCATGCTCCCGGTGGCGACCGCCCCCAACGCCGCGGTCTACGGAACCGAGGAGATTCCGATTCGTCGCATGGCGAGGGAAGGTCTGGTTCTCAACCTCATCGGGGTGGCGATCATCTCCACGATCACCTTCCTGCTGGTTTCCAACGGATCCGCCGGGAGCGATGAAACCATCGAGTTGGAAACGTTCACCGCGGTATCCGGATCTGGTGGGTGAACACCCCGCTTGATTCCGATTCGACCGTTGATGGTTGATTCGCCTCCCACCGAGGTCTATGGTCCCCTCCATGAGCTCCGCGACCTCCATCCATTCGCATCATCGACCCCACGGCCTTCATGGCCGTGTTCGCCGGTGATGCGTTTCAAAGTCGCGACTTCCACGACCTGAACGACTCGACGCCGGCCCGCACGCCGGCGTTGTTCTTCTTTTGGGATCCACGGTGATCCCGCACGCCGCGATCGGGCCGGTCTCCTTCCAGGACCGATCATGCCCACCATCACACCGACCGTTTCCACGACCACTTCGACCGATGCCGATCCGGGTGCGTCGGGCGAGACCACCATCGACCTCGACACCCTCCGCTTCGCACTCCCCAAAGGCCGCATGCAGGTGGAAGTCGACCGACTTCTCGCAGATGCCGGTCTCGAGGTGAATGCCGATCAACGTGGATACCGACCGACCATCTCGGGTTTTCCCGGGGTCGAAGCCAAACGACTCAAGCCCCAGGCCATCGTTTCGATGCTCGCCGCCGGCACCCGCGACCTCGGCTTCGGAGGGGCGGACTGGGTGGAAGAGCTTGATCTGGCCGACGACGTCGTGGAACTCCTCGATACCGGTCTGGACCCGGTGAGGATCGTGGCTGCCGCTCCCAGCGGGATTCGAATCGAGCCCGGCGTCCAACTCCGTATCGCGAGTGAGATGCCGCGGGTCGCCGCGGAATGGGCGGAGCGTCGCGGTCTTGACTTCACCCTGGTTCAGAGTTGGGGCGCCACGGAAGTCCTGCCGCCGGAGGACGCCGATGTGGTGGTCGATCTGGTTCAGTCGGGCGCCACCCTCGCGGCCAACGGACTACGAATCATCGATGTGATCGCTCGATCGTCGACCCGTCTTTACGCCTCCCTGGAGGCGGCCTCCTGTCCGAATCGTCGGATCGTCATCGATCGGATCGTCGAATTGGTGGCATCGGTCCTTGAGGCTCGCTCCCGATATCTGCTCGAACTCAACGTTCCCTCGGATCGACTGGATGAGGTTCTCGGCATTCTTCCCTGCATGCGGCGACCCACCGTGTCTCCCCTTGCTCGTGATGGTTTCGCCGTGCGGGCCGCGGTTCCTCGAGGTGACTTCCCGAAACTGATCGGGAAGATTCGAATGGCCGGCGGTACGGATCTCGTGGTGGGCGAAGCCCGCCAGGTGTTCCCATGAGCGTCATCAGCGAACGTTTCAAGGCGGAAATCATGTCCGTTGCGGATGATCCGGAAATCGTTCCGGTCGAAACGCTCCGGCTTGACGGCAATGAGTGCGTGGGGGCCGAGGCCTTCCCGGCCCTCCAGACCGGTCGTTCGGACCCCGGCATCGTCGGCTATCCGGATTCCAGACGACTGGAGGCCACGATCGCTCGACGTTCGGGAGTCGATCCCTCACGGATCGTGGCCACCGCGGGGGCCGATGATGCGATCGACCGGATCATGGGTGCGTGTCTGAGCCCGGGATCATCCGTCCTGCTGGCGGACCCCACGTTCACGATGTTCCAGGCCTTCGCAAGGAACCGAGGGGTCGAGACTCGAAGTGTTTCCTGGATGACGGGTGCTTTTCCGACCGCGGATTTCGTGGAAGCATCTTCGGGATGCAGCCTGATGGCGGTGGTCTCCCCGAACAATCCGACCGGGATGTCCATCCCGTTGGATTCGTTGATGGCACTTCGATCGTCAGCGCCGGATCCGATGCTGCTGATCGACCTTGCGTACGTCGAGTTCGGGTGCGAAGCGGATGGAACCACGGTGGACGACATCATGGCCTCCCTGCGCTGGATGCCGAAGACGGTGCTGGTCCGGACCTTGAGCAAAGCGTGGGGAATGGCGGGACTTCGGGTCGGTTGGACGGAGTCGGCCCCGGATCTGGCGGGACGAATCCGATCCGCCGGTGGTCCGTTTCCCATCTCGTCATCATCGATCGAGACTGCTCGTGCCGTGCTCGAAGACGAATCCTCGGACCGGGAGGTGGACGATCGGGTTCGGCGGGTGAATCGCAATCGGTGCGAGATCGCCACCCTGCTCGAACGCCTCGGATGTGATTCCGGCGAATCGAATGCCAATTTTCTTCTGGTGTCGGATCCACGGCGATCCGGTGGATCGGAATGGCTGGCCGATGGTCTTTCCGGGCTCGACGTCGCGGTCCGTCGCTTTCAGGAACCCACGCTCGCGGATCGTGTTCGCATCACCATTCCGGTCGGCGAGATCGAGAACACGAGACTCCGCCGATCGATTTCAACCGTCCTCGACCCGGAAGCGATTCTGTTCGATCTCGACGGAGTTCTCGCGGACGTGAGCGACTCCTATCGAACGGCGATCATCCAGACCGCCGCGGCATTCGGAGTCGAGGTCGAGAATCAGGACATCGATCGCATCAAGGCGGAAGGTGATGCCAACGACGATTGGAGGGTGACCTGGCGGATCCTCGGAGAGGCCGGGATTGAAATCACCATGGAGGAGGTCGTCGATCGTTTTCAGCGCTTCTATCTCGGCACTCCGACCCGATCGGGATTGCGGGATCGGGAACGATGCTTCGTGGACGTTGACCGTCTTTCGAAGGCCACGGGTGGTCGAGCCGTGGGTGTGGTGACGGGTCGCCCCGCGGTTGAAGCTCGTTGGTTCCTCGAGCGTTCCGGACTTGATCGCATGGTCGACGTCCTGATCGCCCGTGAGGATGCGCCGCTCAAGCCTGCTCCGGACGGATTGATCAAGGCGCTCGATGCCCTCGGGTCAAGGGACGCATGGTTCTTCGGCGACACCGTCGACGACATCACCGCCGCCCGGCGGGTACCCGCGGGACGAGTGCTTCCCGTCGGCACGGAAGTCGCTCCGGGTTCCGGGGTGCGGCCGACGTTGACTCAGGCCGGGGCATCTCGAGTCCTGTCCGCCGGCCCGGACATGGTCGAATTCATGGAAGGACTGCTGCGATGAATCGAACCGCACCTGCCATGGTTCGCGCCGATCGCCGGGCCGAGTATCAGAGAGTCACGAAGGAGACTCGGATCACCGGGCGAATTGATCTGGACGGTGATGGAACGCCGGGGCGCATCTCGACCGGAATCGGGATGCTCGATCACATGCTCGATGCCCTGGCCACCCACGCTCGAATCGGATTGGACCTCGAAGCGGTCGGCGATCTGGTGGTCGACGATCACCACGTGGTCGAGGACTGCGCCATCGTCCTGGCTCGACTTCTGGGTGAATCCCTCGGCGAACGCTCGGGGATCGAACGGTTCGGTTGGGCCCTGGTCCCTCTGGACGAGGCGCTCACCCGGGTTTCGGTCGACCTTGTTTCTCGTCCTTCGGCATCGGTCGATCTCGGATTGGTCCGGCCGACGATCGGTGGGATTGCATCCGAGAACGCGGTTCACTTCTTCGAGACTCTGGCGCTCTTCGCACCTTTCACCCTTCACATCAAGGTCCTCGAGGGTCGTAACGATCACCACCGCCTCGAATCCGCATTCAAGTCACTGGCCCTGGCGATGCGCCAGGCGATCCGGCCATCGGCGGGAATCAACAGCACCAAGGGGACTCTGGCATGAACACCGAGATCATGGAAAGTGATTCACTCCGTTCCGTCGGCATCGTCGATACCGGAATCGCCAACGTCGAATCCATTCTGATGGCCTTTCGACGGATCGGAGTGGAAGCGACGCGAGTCCGATCCGCTCTGGAGATCACCGACGTTCCGGGCCTGGTGCTACCGGGCGTGGGTCGATTCGGTAGTGGCATGGCGGCTTTGGAAAGAGACGGATTGGTCGAGGCGATTCGATCGCGGGTCTCCAATGGCCAGGCGACTCTCGCGATCTGTCTCGGTCTTCAGCTGCTGGCGGAGGGAAGCGATGAATCACCAGGGGTCCGGGGAATCGGCGTCATCGGTTCCACGATCCGCCGGCTTCCACCGGGTCCGGTTCGTCCGCATCTCGGATGGAATCGCGTCGAACCGGATCCGGTCGGAGGTTCGACCGGGGTGATCGATTCAGGGGCCGCCTATTTCGCCAACGGATTCGCGCTCACCGAGGTTCCACCCGGGTGGCGAGCGGCCTGGACGTCGGACGGAGGGCGATTCGTGGCCGCGATCGAACGCGGAGGAATCGTCGCTTGTCAGTTCCACCCGGAAATCTCAGGTTCATTCGGTCGCGATCTTCTTTCGCGATGGGTCACGCTCGTTGGAAGGGAAACGCCATGTTGCTGAAGAGAATCATTCCTTGCCTGGATGTCAGAGACGGTCGGGTCGTGAAGGGGGTCCGATTCGAAGGTCTTCGAGACGTCGGTGACCCGGCGGAGCTCGCGGCTCGGTACGACGCGGAAGGTGCGGATGAGATCGTGATGCTCGACGTTTCGGCGACCATCGAGGGTCGTGACACGATGGTCGAGACGATCCGTGCGGTTCGAGAAGTGGTCTCGGTTCCGATCGTGGCCGGCGGCGGGGTTCGTACCGCCGACGATGCTCGAAGGCTTCTTGAATCCGGGGCGGACAAGGTCTCGGTCAATTCAGCCGCGGCCCGGCGACCCGAACTTCTCACGGAGATGGCGGATCGATTCGGAAGTCAGTGCGTGGTGCTGGCGATCGATGCCGTGAGTCGCGGGTTCGACGAATGGGAGGTGATCATCGACGCGGGCGGGACGGTGACCGAGGTTTCCGCGGTCGGATGGGCATCGCGGGGAGTCGATTTGGGGGCGGGCGAGGTGCTGCTCACCAGTCGGGATCGCGATGGCACCGGTATCGGTTACGACCTGCCTCTGGTTCGTCGGGTCACTGACGCCGTGGATGTGCCGGTCATCGCCAGTGGTGGTGCCCGGACCGCCTTCGACATCGAGTCCGCCTTCGATGCCGGGGCCACGGGAGCCCTGCTGGCAGGCGTCCTGCACGACCAGGTCACCTCTCTCCGCGATCTTCGTCTTGAATTGGCCGCCATCGGCCGGGAGCTTCGACCATGCTGATTCCATCCATCGATATCAAGGGCGGTCGCGCCGTCCAACTCAAGCAGGGGCGAACCATGCTCCTGGACGGCGGAGACCCGCTCGAGGTGGCTCGACGTTTCGCACCTCTGGGAGAGATCGCGGTCATCGATCTCGATGCCGCTCTCGGCACGGGGGAGAACCGTGAGGTGATTCGGTCGTTGCTCGCCGTGGCTCGGTGTCGCGTGGGTGGTGGGATCCGGGACGTCGAGACCGCAAGAAGCTGGTTGGACGCGGGTGCGACCCGGGTGATGATCGGCACGGCGGCCGAACCGGAACTTCTTTCTCAACTGCCCCGTGATCGGGTGATCGCGGCGGTTGATGCGTGGGATGACGAAGTGGTGGTGGAAGGATGGCAGACCGGCACCGGAGAGCGGGTGGTGGATCGAATCGAACGACTTCGACCCTTCGTCGGTGGATTCCTCGCCACCTTCGTACAGGATGAGGGCACCGGCGGTGGACTCGATATCGAACGGGCTCGGGCGATCCGAAGATCGGTGGGAGACGCCGATCTCGTGGTGGCCGGGGGCACCCGTGACGCCGAGGAGGTCGCGGCCCTGGACCTGCTCGGAATCGACGTTCAGGTCGGGCGAGTCCTCTATGACGGATCGATCAATCCATCGGAGATCCTGGCTGCGATGTTGACCACTGATCGTTCCGACGGTCTCTGGCCGACCGTGGTCTGCGACGAGTCGGGACAAGCCCTGGGACTCACCTACTCGAGTGAACGGAGTCTTGAACGAACCCTTTCGACCGGAAGAGTGTTCTACGAATCACGTCGTCGCGGTCTCTGGGAGAAAGGGGCGACGTCGGGAGCAACCCAGCGACTGCTGAAGGTCGATCTCGACTGCGATCGTGATGCGCTTCGATTCACAGTCGCTCAGTCGTGTCCGGGCTTCTGTCACGAGGAACGTTGGACGTGCTGGGATGACGGTACCGGTCTGGAGGCGATGGAACGTCGGCTTTCAAAGCTGGCGGAATCTTCGAGCTCGAACGCCGAATCGTCGTCCTACACCCGCCGGCTGCTCGACGACCCTTCGCTGCTGCGGTCGAAACTGGAGGAGGAGGCTGTGGAACTTGGAGAACCGGGATCGGACACCGTGCACGAAGCGGCCGACGTCGTCTACTTCATGATGGTCACGCTCGTGCAGCGAGGAGTTCCCTGGCGTGACGTGGTGGAAGAGCTCGAGCGTCGGACCCTTCGAATCCGTCGGCGAGGTGGAGATGCAAAGGTCATGAAGGAGGTGGTCTCGTGATCATCGAATCAACCAGAGTGCTGCCGGTCGAGGATGCGGAGACGATCGTCATTCGCCGACCTTCACTTGATCCGGAGGCCATCGGCGTGGCCCGATCCACGTTGAACGATCTTGAAGCACGTGGCCGCCTCGCACTCGAGGAACGGGTGGATGCATTCGAGGAACGTCCATCATCGGGGGCCATGGTGCTCGATCGAGATGATTTCGCTCGAGCGAGAGATCGTCTTGATCCCGAGGTCCGCCGGGCGATCGATCTCGCCTCTAACCGGATCCGGGAGTTCGCCGCGATCCAACTCGACTGTCTCCGCCCGGTCGATCGAGAGATCAAAGGCACCGGTCTTCGATCGGGACATGATCTCGTCCCGATGCAGACGGCCGGGTGCTACGTGCCCGGGGGTAGATTTCCTCTGCCCTCCAGCGTGCTCATGACGGCCATTCCAGCCGCCGTCGCGGGAGTGGATCAGATCCGGCTGGCAGGACCACGACCCACTGACGCGACGCTCGCAGCGGCCTGGTTCACCGGTGCGGAGTCGATGCTGGCGGCAGGTGGGGCCCACGCCATCGGCGCTCTGGCGATCGGTCTGGAAGGACCCCGTTGCGACATCGTGGTCGGACCGGGAAACCGTTTCGTCACAGCAGCCAAGGCATTGGTCGCTGGTCCCGACGGACCCGGAGGGCGACCGGTGGCGATCGATGGACTGGCCGGTCCGAGTGAACTCCTGGTCCTTGCGGATGAGACGGCTGATCCGGCGATCATCGCCGCGGACCTTCTCGCTCAGGCCGAACACGACCCCGAGGCCGGCGTCTGGTTCGCGACCACTGAAATCCGGCTCCGGGACGAGGTCCGGGATCGCCTGGCAGCAGGATGTGAGGATCTTCCCGAGCCGAACCGATCCATAGCGCGGACATCGATCGAGCGCGGTGCCGCAGTAGTGGTGGAATCGATCGAAGCATTGATCGAAGTGGCCGACCGGCTGGCGCCGGAACACCTCGAGATCCTGACCCGGGATGCGGAATCGGTGGGACGTCGGATTCGGCACGCGGGGGCGGTCTTTCTAGGCAGCGCCGCCGCCGAAGTGTTCGGCGATTACGGCTGCGGGCCGAATCACGTTCTCCCGACCGGCGGTTCGGCCAGGGTCGGAGGGGGTCTTTCGGTGCTCGACTTCATTCGAGTCAGGACCTGGATTTCGTCGACCGGATCTCGTCCCTCGGCCAGCATCATGAAGGAGACCGCGTTGCTGGCACGGGTGGAGGGTCTCGAGGCTCACGCCCGTGCGGCAGAAGTTCGGGCGGTGGATATCGTCTCGTCATGAACGATTCCCCCCCCACCGATCCCGCGCTGATCCTTCTCGATTTCGAGGATTGGGCCACCCACCGCATGTTTGATGCCTGCGAGACGCTGTCCGATGCTGATCTGGATCGGCCTTTCGAGATGGGCCTCGGCTCGCTTCGGAAGACCCTGATGCACGACATCGGAGCGATGATCGGCTGGACCGGTGTCCTCACGGAGGACCCACCGGTCTTCAGTCCGGCGTTCGGTTCCGATTCGCCGAGCATCACCGTACTTCGTGATCTGCACGTGAAGGCGATGGAGGCGTTTCGAGCGGCGGCCACCATGGGGTCGTTCGAGGACGTCCTGGAGACTTCCCGAAACGGGGTCACGCACCGATATGGTCGAGGCGGCGTTCTCACCCACGTGACGACGCATTCCATGCATCATCGGGCGCAGTGTCTCAACATGCTGCGGCACGTCGGAGTCGATGACCTCCCGGAAAGCAGTGTCTTCCAGTGGATGCGGGCCTTCCCCCCCGGGGAATGACAGACTCTGAAATGAGGGCTGGAGTCCGGAATTTTCTGAGGTAGTCTGACTGGATGAACCTCCAGATTACAAACGAACGTTTTGTTCTCGCCATGTCGGTCACGGGCATCCTGCTTGCCGTGGCCGCACCCACCATCGCTGAGGATGTCCGGGTCATTCGTGATCCGTGGGGTGTCCCTCACGTCTTCGCCGAATCCAATCATGGCGTCGGCTATGGATACGGCTGGGCGATCGGTGAAGATCGGTTGGAAGAAGCGCTCAGTGCCATGTGGACCGCGACCGGTCGCCGCACGGAGATCGACGGTGAAAAGGCGATCGAGATCGATCGAACCTTTCGGCTGATGCGAATCGCGGAGTTCATCGAAGAGGGTTGGGACGAGTACCCGCCCGCGGTCCGTGCGATCGGAGAAGGGTATGCCGACGGAATCAACGCCTACATGGCGGCCCATCCGGACGAAGTTCCGTCCTGGGCGGAGCCGGTGCAGCCTTCGTGGGGATTCGCGGTCGGTCGACTCGTGAACTTCTGGCCCACGCTGGGAAACGTCAACGGTGAACGCCGAGGACTCGCACCATCGCTCGCGACGCTGGATTTCGGCATGTCGGACGAACACTGGAATCCGATCGGTTCGAACGGCTGGGCGGTGGCGGCGGATCGGACCGCCGGCGGTTCGGCGTTCATCGCGGCTGATCCCCACATGCCCTGGAAGCACGAATTCCGTCTCTACGAGGTTCACCTGAAGAGTGATGAGATCGACTTCGCGGGTGCCGGTTTCATCGGTAGTCCGTTGCCGGTCTTCGGACGAACGCCGCACGTCGGTTGGACCTGGACCGCGAACCGGCCTGACCATGGCGACGTCTACCGACTCGAATTGAACCCGGGCAATCCCGAGCAGTATCGATTCGGGGATGGATGGCGGGACTTCGAATCGCGTGCGATCACCTACGAACTTCCCGACGGCTCCAGCGTCGATGAGACGATTCGCTGGTCGGTTCATGGTCCGGTGACCCGTCACGATCCCACCGAGGGCATGGCCGTCGCGTACTGGATCTCGGCCTACGGCCTCGTGGATCCTCCGGTCCAGTTCTATGAAATGGTCACCGCTCGCGATCTCGGAGAGCTGGAAGCGGCGATGTCCCGCATGCAGTTCGCGAGTTTCAACATGGTGGCCGCGGACTCCAAGGGCGATGTCTTCTACGTCAATGGTGGTCGGGTTCCGCGCCGTCCCGAGGGCCTCAACGCCCGCAAGCCACTCGATGGGAGCGATCCGGACCTGGTCTGGAAGGAGATGATTCCCTGGGCGGAACTGCCCGGGGTCCGTCGTCCTTCGATCGGCTGGGTCCAGAACTGCAACAACGACCCTTCGACCACGACTGGTACGGATCTCGACCCGGTGCCCAGCGAGTATCCGGCGGGAACGGTGAAGCGTTCGAACAAGAAGGACACTGCCCGGGCCTGGTACCTCCGACAGCTGCTGGCGGCCGAGGAAGAACTCGATGAGGAACGAGCGAAGGAGATCCTGGTCGATGGCACCATGATCCCCCACGGGCCGATGCGGGAACGTCTCGAAGCCGCGTGGAAGTCCCACGGGGATTCCTATCCCGATCGCGATCGGATTCAGCGAGACGTGGCCGCGATGCTGGAATGGGATGGTTCCCCGGACATCAACTCGCCGGTGCCCACCCTCTTCCTGCTCTGGCTGTACCTCTATTCCGATCAGGCGATGGTCAGCGTGGATTTCCTGACTCGTCCTCTGGACACCATCGACGACGATGATGCCTTCCGCATGTTCGACTCGCTTCGGGATGCCAGGAAGAGGATCGGGAAACTGCTCCCGTTCGGTTCCGATCTTCCCTGGGGACTCGCACACGTGATCCGCAAGGGCGGGCGTTCGTACTCGGTCGAGACCGGGATGTACCCGGCGATCTCCTTGATGAACGCGAACGCCGATCTGCGGGGAAGCGATATTTCAAAGATGCAATGCACGATCGGTTCGGCTTATGTGGCCCTTCACGAGATGTCCGATCCTCCTCGATCCTGGACCCTCACCCCCATCGGGCAGACCGATCGTCGGGATCGTCCCTATCTGAGGAAGACCACCGAGCAGTTCGCTCGAAGAGAATTGAAGCCGCTTCCGTTGACGCTGGAGCAACTTGCGGAGTACGACACGACCGAGACGATCTTGACCACGGGCCGTTGAGTTTTCGAGAATCCGGGTGGGGAGGATCCGCCGGGCGGGAAGTCGTTCCCACCTTCGCGAGCGCACATCAAGAAACTCACATCGCCGCCCCGGGCCCTTCCAAGGCCCGGGGCGGCGTCTTGATGTCCGTATAAGTCGGTGGGGTGCCCGATAATCCGATATTTGAAGTCGGTGTCGAGCAGTCACTGATTCACCCGAAGAACTCTTTGCCGGCGGGTGACTCGCTGGCACGGACCAACGGCCGAGCGGAGCTCGGCAGCCTCAACATCAACCTCTTTCGTCTTCGGACGTCGTCGCTCCCGGATCGGGGCGGATCGTCCTTCGCTGTCCCTCGCACATATTCCGTCCCCGATCGACAAAG
>NYSW01000108.1 GCA_002683195.1 Phycisphaerae bacterium | reverse complement strand
TTCAACTCGTACGTCGGCGACCGCTGGTACGACAAGGTCTTCTTCGCACCCAAGGACGTGATCCCGATGCGGATCGCCGAGAACTTCTTCGATTACCCCGGAGAGTTCACCCCCTACGACCCCTCCGACACCCAGACTCAGATCGTGGCGTACCCCAGCTACGTCTGGAGCCCCTCGGCCATGTACCACCCCGACGTCTCGGGCATGTGCGGCTTCCGGGACCCCCGCAGCTTCGCGGCGGCGTTCAAGAGCCCCGCGGTCGGCCAGTGCAAGTTCCCCGACCTCAAGAGCCGCATGATCGAACACCACTGGCTTCAGAACAACGAGTCGGAATCCAACCCCTCGTTCGCCGGCACCGATCCCTCATGGCTCGTGACCCAGGGTTACAACTCCTCGCCCGTGACCCTCTTCTTCGACGGTCACGTCTCGGTCAAGGGTGTTCGTGAAGGCATGGACGCCGACAAGCGTGCCGAAGTCCTCGCCAACAACAACAACATCTGCTCGGTCGAGTGCAACAACCCCGATGCCGGCGAATGCGAGAAGGGCCTCTGGAATCGCGGCCTCTCGAGCTTCATGGGCCACGACAGCGGCTACGGCGGCGACAGTGCCTACGACACCCTGGTCAACACCTCGGTCCACTTCTACACCACCAACGGGATCCGGGGCCGGGACTTCCTCTCCTCTGAGGGCAACTGACCCCCCCGACCGGTTCGACGTTCGATCGAAGGTCGGCCTCCCTTTGGGAGGCCGACCTTCTTCTTTCTCTTCGACGAGGATCCTCCCGTGCTCGGTGAACGTCTCGCCAAACGCATGAAACATCTCGCACGCTGGGGCCGACGCTCCGGCGTCTCCTGTTTTCGGCTGTACGAACGTGACGTTCCCGAATACCCGGCGATCATCGACTGGTACGGCGACGAAGAAACCGCGGACCCCACCCACGACGGTGATGCCGTGGTCTGGTTTCTTCATCGTCGCCGAGACGACACGCTCGAGAAGGAAGTCGCACACCGCCGGGACTCGGAGGCGGAGATTCTCGCCGGCCTGGACATTCCGAGATCCAGACTGCATGTCCGACATCGAGGCCGCCAGGCCTCGGGAGACGGCGACCGGGAACAGTACGAACGCTTCGACCAGCGCGGCCTGGTCAAGACCGTCACGGAACACGGCCTGCGTTTCGAAGTGAATCTTTCCGACTACCTGGACGTGGGCCTCTTCCTTGATCACCGTCCGACCCGCCATTCGGTCGGCGAGCGGGCCGCGGGCAAGCGGGTTCTGAACCTCTTCAGCTACACCGGCGCCTTCAGCGTGCATGCCCGAGCGGGAGGGGCGGCCGTGACCACCACGGTCGACATGTCCCGGACGTACCTCGACTGGTACGAACGCAATCTCGAGCTCAACGGCTACCAGACGACCGAAGCCCACCGGGTCATTCACGCGGACTGCCTTCGCTGGCTGCAGGCCGGCCCGAGCGACGACCAGAGATACGACATCGTGATCTGTGACCCACCCACGTTCTCGAATTCCAAGCGCATGACGGCGGGATCCTTCGCCGTCGACCGAGACCATCGAAAACTTCTTCGATGGATCGCCGCTTTCGTCGCCCCCGGGGGAGAGATCTTCTTCTCCACCAATTCACGCAGTTTCGAGATGGCGGATGACGCCATCCCCAAGGGCTTCGGAGGACATGAGATCAGCCATCGATCCGTACCGGAGGACTTCCGCAACCGAAAGATCCATCGGTGCTGGCGGATGGCGGAAGGTTGGAAGCGTCGGGACCCGGCCTGATCGCGTCCCGGACTCTCCCGGGGTCTGGCCAGCGATGCTTCGTCTTCAGCCTGATTCCGATGACGCATGCACGAAATTCCAAGCGGGCGAAATCAAGGCCGGTGCGGATGCCGGTGCTCCGAACCAAACCAAGATCGGACCCGTCAATCATCAACCCCGGTGGATTCACCGAAGAAGTCGCCCCTTCCCCGCCGACGATCGCCAGGCGACGATGGATGGGGAATTCAAGTGCGTATGATCCTCGGATGACGCCCCTCCGCCCGTCTCAGGATCAACCCGGTCGATTTTGCCTCGGCTGCGGCTACCTCCTCACCATCTCCAAGGGGGAAGGGACGTGTTCGGAGTGCGGGCGAGAGTTCGATGCCCGGAATCCCCGGAGTACCGGACGACGGAGCAGCACCTTTCGATACCGCCGGCTCATCAACCGGATCTTCAAGGGCTCACTCGTTCTCGCTCTCCTGGTCTTCATCGCCGATTTCGCGATCGCATTCATGGGGGGGAATGCCATTCTCGCATTCTTGATCACCTTCTTCAGTACTCCCGTCCTGATCATTCTCCCGACCACGGCCCTGATTCCATCGCTCGACGTCCGACTCCGCACCAGACTTGCCGGGCTTCTGCTGCCGATCCTCGTGGTCAGCATCGCCTGGCCATCGAACACCAGACTGCCATTCGACAATCCAGTCTGGTACTGGCCGTTCGATCTTTCGTTCGCACTTCATCAATCCGCGATCGAATCCTTCGCAGCGCGGATTCGGGCCGGCGAGATCGTCGAAACGACCCCTCGGATAGGAGTGCTGAATTTCTTCGATCACACATTCGCGGAAGACAACCTCGGACTGCAGCTCACCGGCGGCGGCTGGGGCGGCGTCCACCTGGTGCAGACCGTGCCGGGTTGCCGGATGATCTGGTGGAACACCAACTGGGAGAAGGATCTGGGAAACGGATGGTTCCTGGTCGAGCAGGACTGACCGCGAGCGATCCTTCACCCTGAAACGTCAGTGATAGATCGCGACGTACATGCCGTAGGCCAGAAGTACGGCGAAGAAGACGCCCGACCCCAATGCCAGCATGCCGGTGTTCCGCGTCGGTCGCAATTGCCACCACATGATCACGCCGGAGAGAGCCCAGAAGATCATCAGAGCCGCGGTCACGTCGACGATCACGCCCCAGATGGTTCTGACACTCGCTTCCGCGGGATAACCGCGGGACACGTGTAACCGCATGAGGAACGAGCGAAGGCTGAAGTCCATTCTCGCCTCGCCCGAGCGACGTTCGCTGATCTGCCCGTTTCGAAGGTCGTACTCGACCAGCCAGTCCTCGCCATCGACCCGCATCCGCATGCTCAGGTCGGGGGCGGAACGAAGCGAAGACGAATCATCCTCCGCGATCACTTCCAGACGATCTCGAAGATTCGTCACCGACTCCTCGGTCGAAACCGAGACCTTCTCCGGGAATCGTCGCTCTTCTTCTTCGCCGGTCGCCAGGGGCGTCACCTGAAGGGTCGATGCCAGGGTCTCTGGCTGCACGCGGTAGCGGCGACGCTCGGTGTCTCCCCGAAACTCGATCAGGAACGAACCTCTGAACGCGGGCGCGGGATCCGGAAGCAGCTCCACCGGCGATCCGATCTCCTCCTCGATCGAGGCGCGAACCTCTTCCGCAATCACCAGAGGTGCGAATCCGCCATGTGCCTTCAGCAGATCGGGGTCGTTGTCGACGATGGTCGACGTCGCGTTGAACCAGGTCGGATGGTTGAAGAGGATCGCAGACATCCCGTAAAGCAACACGAACGGCACCAGGATCAATCCGAAATAGAGGTGCGTCCGACGAAACACCTTCAACGCCGCGTTGTAGCGGGTCCGCCGGGCTCGCTTCCGGTCCGGCGTCGCCTTTCGGCTCGGAGGAGTGGAGGCGATCGTCGTGATTTCAACCGAAGGTCTTGGTCCGACCAGAGTCACAGGCACTTCCTTTTTCCCCGAACCCACAAAGAACCGACGAGTCGCGTATTCTATCCGAAATGAGACTGAGTCTCAATCTCAAGGAGGTTCCGGTGCCTATTCCCGACGACGACATCACCCAGGCAGATGCCAACCGGCTCTGCTTTGCCGCCAGCTGCATCTTCTTCGCCCTCCTGCGGCGACAGGCGGTCGAGTTTGGCAATCACATCGCACTCCCGGAATTACTGTGCCCCAAACGCCCCCTTCCGCCGCCGAGCGAGCTTGATGCCCATCTCGCCGAGGAGGCGACGGCCATGCTGATCCGCCTTGGCGTGGTTGAAATCAAGGCGGATGGGAATGTGAAACTCATCCTCGCGGACCCGATCTGAAGCAACGAAGTCGAGAAGCGGGTACCGCCGCATCGAGCAATCGATACGCACATCCCTTGACGCGAAGCCCGAGCCTGCCAGCACCCAGGTGGTTTCCGCGGCCTTCGACGGGGACGGAAACCTCGGATGGCCCGGATCACGCCTCTACTTCCGGCCCTCGTGATTGGTGGGCGAGGATCTGCTCATCGTGGCTCCTGCCCCCTCCGCCGCCCCCGGGCGGCCAAAGCTCGCAACCCTTCAATCCCGGGTCAGGCCCCATTCTCTTTTGATTGCAGACGGCGACTGACTTCTGCACGACCGCACCAGCGGCCGCCTTCACCTCACCGATGCAGACGGCCCGGTCGAAGAGGAGCGATCTCGGCCGGGAGCCTTGGAAACCAGTCAATTTCTCGCTGGATTCTGCGCTGAACGGCTACATTGGGCCTGGAGTCGTGAATGATCCGAATCCGGAAGATTCTGACGTTCCTCGCACTCGCCCCGCCTTTGGCGGCTGGCGCGGAAACGCTGACCGTCTGCGAGCGAGGCTGCGATCATCGATCCATCAATGCCGCGATCGCCGCGGCAAGCGACGGAGACGTGATTCAACTCGCGGCCGAGGTCTTCTTCGAAGGCCGCGCGGTCAATCCGCTTGGCAAGGCCATCACGATTCGAGGCTCGAAGAACCCCACAGGCGACCCCGGGAGCATTCTCGACGGTGACACGGCTCATCAGTTGATCCACTGCCTCAGTGGCGAGACCAGCGACACGATCTTCGAAAACCTGATCATTCAACGCGGCGCCGGCATCGTCGGTGCCGGGATGTGGAACATCGGAAGCGGACCGACGATCCTCAACTGCTGGTTTCGAAACAATCTAGGAATCGACTACGGCGGAGGCATGCTGGTCTATTCCGGAAGTCCGATCCTGATCGACTGCAAGTTCGAAGAGAACTCCAGCACCTTCGCGGGTGGCGGGATGTACGTCGATGACAGCGACTGCGTGCTGACTCGCTGCACGTTCGTCCGAAACTCCACTGGGGGACGGGGCGGAGGCGTGGCCAACCTCGGAGCGGATGACTTCGAATTGATCGATTGTCACTTCGAAGACAACGTCGCGGTCGAGGGCGGCGGCGTGTACAACTATTTCAGCAACCCGACCCTGATCGACTGCCGGTTCGAGGGGAATGCCTTTCTCGCGAACACTGGAATGGAGGTCGGCGGAGGCATGTACAACGACAGCAGCGCCCCCCTCCTCATCGACTGCACGATGAAGGGGAACTTCAGCACCCACCGCGGTGGCGGGATCTTCAACTATCTCAGCGATCCGATTCTGGATGGCTGCCTGATCACCGGCAACTTGACCGCGGGCCTGGGCGGTGGCATCGCGAATGTGAAGAGCACGCCCACCCTCGTCAACTCGATCGTCTGCGCCAACGGGCCGGACGAGATCGACGGTGGATTCGACGACGCCGGAGGCAATCATGTCGGCGAAGAGTGTCCGACCGCGACATGCCCGACCGACCTGAACAAGGACGGGAGTACCTCCGGATCCGATCTCGGAAGCCTGATCACCACGTGGGGTCACTGCGGTTCATGCCCGTCCGACTTCAACCACGACGGCTTCGTCGACCGCATCGACCTTGAAGTCCTCGTCGCTGCATGGGGCGCGTGCGACGAAAACATCGACGGGTGATCGATTCCGCGGTCGATGGTGCATCCGATCGGTTGCCCGAGCATGCTTCCGACGCTTGCGAACACCGCGTTTCCTCGATTCGCGTCGGCGAAGATTCCATCCTTTTGAATCACCATCCCAACCATGGCCGATCGCCCCGCGGGTGACCACCACGTGGAGTCGAGCCAGTGCCGGCGGACTCGGGTCCAGAGCAACCGTCTCGCCTGCATTCCAGGAAAATCAAGCGGGACGAGGGAGCCCGACGGACTCAGAGCCGCGGTCTCCGCCGCCGGCCGGCCGGGCATCGAATTCGGAATCATTGTCGAACACGGGTTCAAGGAAACGACTGCGATGAACGTCGGTCGGCTCCGCAGATCGGAACTCGGCGAAGACTGGCACCCCGAATCGACTGAACCGGGAGTCATCGCCTGAGCCCCGGATGTCGAAGAAGCCTCGATTCGCGTTGAAAAAAGGCCCCAACCGGGCGAAGTTGGGCGAGGATACCGGCCCAGAACCTCTTGGCGGAAACTTCCATGACCGACTTCGACCCGGACCAACGGATTCATCACGACCAGACGAACGAGCTGCCGTTCCGTCCCCGGCTTCTCGTGTTCTTCTCTGCGCTTTCACTGGTGACCCTTGCCGCAGGGGGCCTGCTCACTTCCCTTGGCCTGGGCCCCTGGTATCGCGATCTGCAAATCCCCTGGTTTCAACCTCCGGCCTGGGCGTTCACCCCCGCCTGGCTGATCATTTTCGTTCTACTTGCGATCTCCACCTGGCGAATCTCCCGACACGGCTCCATCGCAGCCCTCGCCCTGAGCCTCTACGGGTTCCAACTCGTCGCCAACGCCCTCTGGTCGTTCTTCTTCTTTCCGCTGGAACGACCGGACCTCGCGTTGTTCGACATTCTGGTCCTGGATGCCTTGGTGATCGGGATGACGGTTCTTTACGGCCGCATCGATCGCACGTCCGGCCTGCTCCTGCTTCCCTACGTCGTCTGGCTGGCCCTCGCGACCGCGATCAATTTCTGGATCGTCCGGTACAACTGAAACCGCTTCGCTGCTCTTTCGACGCCCGTTCATGTCTCGTTCGATCATCGATGGGCGGGTTGAGACGAGCATCTTCTCCCCACAGGCGAGCGACATCGATTCCAAGGATTCCTGATCGTGGTGGGAATCTCCAGAGGGTGGGCCCCCCTGCCACTTGATCGTCGATCGAACGGCCCACTTCGAACCGATATAGAGTCGCGGAATCCTCCCTCCGCTTTTCAACCCCACGCTCCCCCTCCCGGCGATTACCACCATGATCACTTCCGGTGACGCTTCCGGTTTCTCCATCTGGTCGGGTGAAAATGGGATTCTCGAAAACGCCCAGGTGCTGTTCCTGCTTGTCACCCTGATCAGATATCTGAGCCTCTGGGCCACCTCGGCCGAAGTCCTGCGTTCGATGTTCGCCGCACTGGCACTCATCGCGATGGGCTGCATGCTTCGCGAGCTTGACTTCGATTCCAATGGTCCATTCGGAGCCTTCGACCAGGCGTTGAAGGGACCGATTCGCATCACGGTGATCTTCATCGCGATTCCCATCGTTGCGATCGCCGTGAAAAACCTGCTTCAACGACCCACCGCCGCTCCCCGAGTCCTCTTTGGAACCGGGTGGGGTCGACTGGCCATCTTCGGTGGCATGATGCTCGTCTTCGGAGCGCTCTTCGACCGAGGAATCATTCCGTCGGAATCGCCGCAAGACTGGGAAGAGGGCGCTGAGACACTGGGATTCCTGCTCATCGCGGTCTCCAGTTTCATCCCGGCAGCGACCGCAAGATCAGCCATCGAAGTTCCGCTCCTCAAGTCGATCTCGGACTCGAGCATCCCGAACGACCAGTCGTGATTCCGCACCGGCATCCAATCGCTTCATTTCAGTGCCCTCCGATACGGGCCGGTACGGATCGGTTGGTCAGATCCGAAGAACCCCCTCGCCGTGGCCCGGGAATCAGCCCGGCGCCATCAACGATCGAATGTCCTCGCCGCGGAATGAGGATCCCGTCGCGGCGGTCCTTCCACGTTGCCACGCGATGTTGTCCACATGGTTATCCACCTCACGATGCCGTTGTCCGATGACTCCGGTTCTCTGAGTCCGAGAAAACACCGGCCTGCCATCGACCAGATCAATATGGCGGGTAACCCCCCGCTTTTTCCGCTTGAAAAACCTGTCCGCACGGAAGAACGCGCAAAATCCGCACCAGTTGGGGATAACCGTCCGAAAAACCTTGGTCACGATAATCCGGAGAGACTGGGAAAACTTCAACGGTCGGTCACGGCCAGATCAATTCCCGGACATCGCGTCTTCCCGGACGACGGTGTCATCCAAGTTGCGAGAGAAAGAGATGCTTCAAGCGTTTATCACTCCGTCTCTGGTTATCGCCAGCCTTGTCGGCGTTTCCGCCCATGCGGAAACCATCACCGTGTGTTCCTCCGGTTGCGATCACACCTCGATCAATGCCGCGATCGATGCGGCCGAGCAGTTCGACGTGATTCAACTTTCCGACGAGGTGTATGCGGAGAGCGGCGTGATCGACTTGAAGGGGCAGGCGATCACCCTTCGCGGAACGGTCGATGACAACGGCCAGCCCACGAGCATCCTGGACGGAAGCTACGCCCACTCGGTGCTGAAATGTGAGACTGGGGAGACCAGTTACACGGTGCTGGAAAATCTCGTGGTCCGACACGGATACGCGGATTACGGAGGCGGCCTGTACATCTACGAGAGCAGTCCGCTTCTGAGCAACTGCACGTTCCTCGACAATCGTGCCAGGGAAAATGGCGGTGCGATCTTCAACAAAGGAGATCGATTCTCGCTCGTGAACGGCAGTCCGAGGCTGATCGATTGCCGCTTCATCGCAAACCGTGCCGACGAGAATGGCGGCGGCATGTTCAACGAATTCTGCAATGCAACATTGGAGAACTGCGTGTTCGCTCAGAACGAGTCCGACAGGCACGGTGCAGGGATTGCCAATGATCAGGGAAATTCGACCCTGTCCAACTGCATCTTTCAGAACAACCGAAGCGAGAAGAACGGCGGAGCCATACACAACCATTTGAGCAGTCCGACCTTCACGGGTTGCACCTTCGAAGCCAACCTCGCCGAAGACGATGGCGCCGGAATTTTCAACGACGGAAGCAGCCCCAATATTTTGAACGCCGTCTTTCGAGGTAATCGCGCCACCAACGGCGGCGCTGTCTTCAATGAATACGATTCCGTTCCCCGAATCGAAGATTGCCTGTTCGAAGACAACGAGTCCGAGTCCGTGGGCGGGGCGATCGCCAACTTCGGAACCAGTCCAATTCTGATCCGAAGCTGGTTCACCAGAAACGTATCCGGCTACGGAACCGCGATCGGCACCTTGAACGGAGGGATCCCGTCACTGACGGAATGCCTTTTCTGGTGCAACGGACCGGAACCGATCATCGGAGAATACGCCGACGGAGGAGAAAACTGCATCAACGCCGACTGCACGGAATGCGACGTGGACAGCGATGACGACGGCGTGCCGAACAGTGAAGACGTCTGCCCCGGGGGAGATGACACGGTGGATACCGATGCCGACGGGACACCGGACGAATGCGATGAGTGCCCGAAGGATCCGGCGAAGAACGCTTCCGGGGCCTGCGGCTGCGGCGTCTCGGACGCGGACTCGGATTCCGACGGAACACCCGACTGCATCGACGCCTGCCCGAACGATGCGAACAAGATCGAGCCTGGAAACTGCGGTTGCAATCTCGTGGACACCAACGTCTTCGGAGATCTCGATTGCGACGGCGACTTCGACGCGGATGACGCTCGAGCTGCAATGCTTGAATTCGGACTCTCCGAAGGCATGGCCGGCGACGTCGACGGAGATGGCGATGTCGATTCCGAAGACTGGCAGTTGCTCGGTTCGAATCTGGGCGTCTGCCTCGGAGACGTCAATGGGGACGGTGCGGTGAACGCACCGGATCTCGGACTTCTTCTGGGTGCCTGGGGCGTCTGCCCCTGATCCCAAGCCTTTCCTCCCTGGACACCTCGCACGCCCCGCTCGCACCGAAACAAGAGTGCCGGCGGGGCGTTTCGTCGGCAGCCAGACAGGGACGTGGCCAGCGGCCTCGCACGCCGGAGATCGTCGCCGCCGTGCAGACATCCAGGCCTCAAAAATTCTGGTCGAACGGGTTACCGAAACCTTTGCCGATCGACCTGCAGAACCCGTCACCAATTCACTCTTCAGCAATGCTCCCGTTCACGATTTCCGGCGATCTTCGCTGATTCCCTCATCGGCCAGACACCCGTGCGACGCGCTCGTTTCGGCACGGGCACCCGATAAACCCAACCCAGCCTTTTTTCCCGGTTCAAGGGGTGGAAGAATTTGTTGTTTTGATCACATTTCGACCCAGCGACTGACGGGCCGTGACATACATTCATGCCCTTTTCATTCTGGAATCGTCCGAAGGACCCCATGCACCGACTCGCCATTGCTTCCGCTTCGTTGATCGTCGCCTCCGTCTTCCCTTTGGGATGCGAACCGTTCGAGGAGCCGTATCTGACTTTTCACGCCTTGTGTGAATCCGGCGATGCGACGCCAGAACGGATGCAGGCGTTTCTGGACCTCGGCGTCGACGTGAACACACCCGACGAACAGGGCAGGCCACCGCTTCACCACGCCGCCGCCAACAGCGAGAACCAGGAAGTCGTCACGATGCTCCTCAAGGCCGGGGCGGATGTGAATGCCGAGGGTCAGTACGGCTCGACGCCGCTCCACCGGGCCGCCAAGTTCAATCAAAATCCCGCGGTTGTCGCACTACTCATCAAGGCCGGGGCGAATCTGAATTTCAAGAACGGGGCCGGCGATACGCCGCTCCACCTCGCCGCCACCAACAATGACAGTATCGAGATCATCGATATTCTCATCACGGTCGGGGCCGATGTGAACAGCAAGAACGCCGCTGACGCCACCCCACTCCACCTCGCCGCCGCCTACAACGAGAATCCTGAAATCGTCAAGGTCCTCATCAAGGCCGGGGCGAATGTGAACACCACACGCATCGAAGGTGGAACGCCGCTCCACGTCGCCGCTCGATACAACACGAAGCCGGAGGTCGTCGCCCTTCTCATTCAGGCCGGAGCGAATGTGAGTGCGAAGGGTAAGTACGGTCGAACGCCGCTCCACCGGGCCGCCAAGTCCAACGAGAATCCCGAGGTCGTCGCAGTTCTCGTGGAGTCCGGGCTGAATGTGGATGCGACGAACAGTTTCGGCCGGACGCCGCTTCACTACGCGGTCAACAATGAAAATCCGGACGTTCTCAAGGTCCTGCTTGAAGCCGGAGCGAATGTGAATGCCAGGGACGTTTCGGGTCAGACCCCGCTCGATCGGGCCGAAATCATGGACAAGCCGGAAAATGCAGAACACATTCGCGATGCCGGCGGCAGGCATGGCAGAGAGCTTACGTGACCACGCTCCTCTTGCAAGGCCGGATTTCCTTGCCCGGAGATCCTCCGCTGAAGCGTGATGAAGGTGAGCGGCCGCAGGATCGGGCTCTACAATTTGATCCTCCCGAAACATGCGAACACCCGCAGGACATGACGAACCTCTCCTGCACCCAATGGCGCAAGCCGGACTCTCGTCCTCTTCCCGGCAGTCGATCCCCGGCACCAGCGAAACGCCACGATGACCGGCTCAGGTAAGCAGCCTTCCCTCACCGTCGGTTTCCGCGCACGAAAACCGGCCCGATCCACATCGTGAATCGGGCCGGTCAATTGATCGTCAGGTTCGAGTTCGAAACTCGTCGCGGTCAGGCGACTCGCTGTCGCTTGCGACGCAGACCCGCCGCACCCATCGCGAGACCGGCCAGACCACCGACACCCGGCACCGCTCCGGAACCACCCTGCGGCGGCGACCCCGGCATCGTGATGCTGGTGTTGACGTCGCCGGTGTTGAAACTCCAGTCCATGATCGTCACATAAGACCCGTTGGCGACGTTCCCCGCGCTGAAGTCGAACGCCATCTGAACCCAGCCGGCCACATATGTGCCGTTATCCTCGTTCTGCACGGCGAAGCCCATGTAATTCCCAGTTGCCGAGACCCCTGTACCCATCATGAAGGTACTAGAGGAGCCGAAGGCCGATCGTCCGCCGTACCCATTGTTTGACTTGTCGTAGCCAGCCGCATTCCAGGAAATGGTCTGCGAGGCGGAATCGAAAGCCCAGAATCTCATCTTGCCGGCAGCAGCACGGTCCGAATTAGCAAGCTGCAGCCCCCCGCTCTGACTCCCAACGCTATAGACGAAGACGAACGCCTGAAACTGCAGGCTTCCCGCAGAGAAAGCGTTCGCAGTTTTGAAACTCCCCGATGTGGAATTGGGGCCGCCCTGCAACTGGGCGGTGACCCCAACGCCTCCCGGCGCGGCGTGGGTTTCGACGGCGATGCCACCAAGGGCGGCACACGGGGCCGCGGCAAGCGCGGTGTACGTCTTCAAACGAGCTGAAGGATTCATCATCATCAATCTCCGTAGCGAGCTGAAACACGAATTTCCCCGGACCTTGATCGGCGACCTTCGCCGGATTCAAGCTCCTGCACCGATGTTTTATCGGAAGGCGTCGCTGACGCTGACCTACCAAACGGTCGATCATTTCTCAGGTCTCCAGACCTTAATCCATGACGTGCTTTGATTCCAAAAAATATCGGCAATCTGTCGTGATTTAGCGGCATTTGTCATTATTTGTCACTCGCGATCAGCCGACCGAATCGCCCTGAACGGCGCCTGACGTCGAACGATCAGCCGCCCCGAATCTCCCCCGCTCCCTACTGACATCCCGCTTCCTCGTCGCGTTGAACGCCGAGGACTCCGGCGTCGCAAGCGGGCCCGATATCAGGCCCCGCCGACGACCCGCGCGGAGCCTCGACCAGGACTCGAGGCCGGCCTTGGAACGATCGTTGACCACGTCGCCGAGTCTTCGCGGCGACGCGTTCCGGTGATGGCACCTCATCGCGGTCGTCTCCGGTTTCAAGGCAGGGACTCCGCCAGGGAATCTTCTCGTCGCGTTCGATCGAGAACCGATCCCTCCGAAAGCCCGACGTGGAAACGAACGACTCGGGCGGATGGGTTTCGCAATCATCTCTCATGCGA
>NYSW01000107.1 GCA_002683195.1 Phycisphaerae bacterium | reverse complement strand
GCGGAGACACCCATCAGTCCGGCCTTGGAGAACACCTTCCAATATCCGGCGATGACGAAGACCAGCAGGGCGATGTAGAGAACGCAACCGACTCCGGTGACGAGGAATAATTCCTCCGGCGGCGGCCCACCCATGACATCGGGATTCATCCCGGGATTCATATTTGCGGGAGCACTGGAATCAACAGATGTCTGCATGTGAATTCACTTTCAGCATCGTGGTTCGAAGGTCCGAGAATCGGATCCGCGATTCGAGCATAACCCACCCGAAGGTCCGTGTCTCGCGGATCCGCGGGAAGCCCGCTCAGGCTTCGCGGAGGGCCTGCTCACGCAGAATGCAGGAATCGCAACGATCACAGGATGCTCCTCCGGGTCCGGGGTCGTAGCAACTCAGGGTTCGATCGATCGGAACCCCGAGCTCACGAGCCTTTCGAACGATTCCGACCTTCGTGAGTGCCGCCAATGGGGCCACGAAACGAGGCCCGTGGCCTTCCACCCCGACCTTGGTCGCGAGGTCGGCGAGTTTCTGAAAGGCGTCGAGGTATTCCGGTCGGCAATCCGGGTACCCCGAATAATCGATGGCGTTGATTCCCAGCCAGATCTCCGATGCCTTCCGAACCTCCGCATACGCCAACGCGAAACTCAGGAAGATCGTGTTCCGAGCCGGTACGTAGGTGATGGGAATGGACGTCTCCGGAGTTTCGCCATCCACCCGACCGTGGGCATCCACCCGATCCTTCGGAACCTCGATGTCGTCGGTGAGCGCCGATCCTCCGAACACTCGCAGGTCGATCGTCGCCGTGCGATGCTCCTCGGCTCCCAGAACGCCCGCGATCTCCGAGGCTCGCTCGAGTTCGATCCGATGACGCTGGCCGTAGTCGAACGAAAGCGCGAAACAGCGCCGACCCGTCGATCGCGCCCAAGCCAGGACGGTCGAGGAATCGAGCCCGCCCGAAAGCAGGACCACCGCTCGCGGGGCCTCCTCTTCCGTGATGTCGGCCTTCGGTTCTCGATCCGCCATGGGAACCACCTTCCAGGCTCAGACCGGGCTGGCCACGGTCTCGAGAATCCGCTGCATGATCCGCCGCGCCGTCACCGTGTCGCCTTCGTGCATCGTGGTCCGGGTCACCACTCGGTGAGCGCAGACCGGAAGCACGTTCTCGACGATGTCCTCGGGTATGCAGTGGGCACGGCCGGCAAGCACCGCCGTGGCTCGCGCCGCCTGGGCGAGAGCCAGCGACCCTCGAGGGCTGAGTCCCACCAGCAGGTCGTCGCTGTCGCGGGTCGCCTGGGCCAGCGCGATGACGTAGTCCGCCAGACTACGGTCGAGTCGGACTTCATCCGTCCTGGCTTGAAGCCGACGGACGTCATCGACCGAGAGCACGGGCTCGAGTGACTGCAGCGTGGTCCGAGCCGGCTGAACATCGAGAATCCGCGCCTCGTCATCCGGCGAGGGATACCCGAGCCCGATCCGCATCAGGAAACGATCGAGCTGGTTTTCGGGAAGGAAGTACGTGCCCTCGAATTCATAGGGATTCTGGGTCGCGACCACCATGAATGGATCCGGAAGCGAGTGGGTCTCGCCTTCCGCCGATACCTGACCTTCGCTCATTGCTTCGAGCAAGGCGGATTGGGTGCGAGGCGTCGTCCGGTTGATCTCATCCGCCAGCACGATGTTCGCGAAGATCGGTCCCCGCTGGAATTCGAAACCGCCATTCGCTCGATCGAGCACGGCCGCTCCGGTGATATCCGTGGGCAGCAGGTCAGGAGTGCACTGAACACGGGCGAAATCGGCATCGATCGATCGGGCGAGGGCGTTGGCCAGAACCGTCTTGCCCACTCCGGGAACGTCCTCGACCAGAACATGGCCTCGGGCGAGCATGCAGGCCAGAAGCCGATCGACGGCTCTGCCATTTCCCATGTAGACCGATGCGACGGCATCTCGAAGTGATCGGAGTGCTGAATCCATGAATCTCGGATTATACGAGGCCATCGGGCCATGGCCACCTTGGTCCAATGGCCGATGAGTCGGACCCTCCGACCGGCATTCCACTAGCGTTCATCCACGGCACCAATTCGGATCGCCTGGACCCTCGGAGCGTTTCATGAGTTCGGGTGGAACGAAAACCCCGCTGGTCGTCACGGCAGAACTGCCGTGCCGGCGGTGCCGGCACCTGCTCCGAGGCCTTGGCATCGACGGACTTTGTCCCGAATGCGGCCTCCCCATCGAAGAGACCCTCCGATCCTCCATCGATCTGGAATCTCTCCGTGGTCGTGCCTTCGCCCGACCGAAACTGGTGGCGGCGGCGATTCTCCTGCTCGCGACCGCCACCGCTTTCAGCGTTCTCGGAAATCTGATCCTTCCCCTCACCACGGTGATCGCACGCGCCCCCGATGCGGGCGTCGCGGAGGCCACCCAAGGCCTGGGCCCTCTGGCCACGGGAATGTTTTTCATCCTCGTCGTGATGATCCTCGGGGGGCTGGCGGCGATCGCCGGAGTCCTGAGCCTCCTTCGATCGGATGCCGAAAATCTCCTCGATCGACCCGAGAAACTTCGCTGGCTGGGGATGGTCATCGGATCCGGACTACTGGTGTGGCTGAGCAGTCGATTCCTCTCCATCACCCCGGGTGTGAACACTCGGACCGATCTGATGCTTCAATTCGCCCTCGTGGATCTGCTGGTCACCTCCACCGCCGTCCTTTCGACCACCGGGCTCCGACGGCTGCTCAAGACGATCGGGCAGCGAAGTGAACAGTACATTCGAGCCGGGAAAGGCCTTCAGACCACGAAACCGATGATCGCCGGACTGGGCATCAACATGGCTCTGGGCTTCGCGTGGTTTCTCCTGATCAGGAATCTCGATCCCATTTCGACCGGCGGCCTCGAAGAGAATCTGGCGACCGTACGCCTGGTCCTCGGGGCCCTGATCTCGCTCGGGGGGCTGTACCTCATGGCGAATGCCATTTGGGCCACCAGCCCGCTGCGGCGGCGCGAATCGAGCATCGATCAGCTGGTCGGGCCGGACTCGCCTGCCAGCATGGCAGACGCCCGCCCTCCCGGCGACACGCCCTGACCAACGAAGGCGGATTCAGGCTCCGTCCCAGAGCGACGGATTGGGCTCCGACCCCCCTAATCTCATCGAAATCGCCCTCCTCGCCACCCTCTCGCTCAGAGATGACCGGAAAGTCCGTTTTGGCGCGGGGGTTGTAAGAGGTTCAGCGAGCATCGGACTTCCGGTTTTTGCTCACCAGACAGACTCACTCGACCCTCGCGGCACCAAGTTCCGGCACCCCTCGCCCAACGGTCCGCGACGAACCAGGAGAAGCAGACGCCATGGCAGTGAAGGAACTTTCCTTCGATACCGACGCCCGCAAGGCGCTCCTCGCGGGCGTGGAAAAACTTGCAGGCGCGGTCAAGAGCACCCTCGGCCCCCGTGGTCGCAGCGCCGTCATCGACAAGAGCTGGGGCGGCCCGACCGTCACCAAGGACGGCGTCAGCGTCGCCGAGGAGATCGAGCTCAAGGACAAGGTCGAAAACATCGGTGCTCGGCTCGTCCGGGAAGCCGCCAGCAAGACCAGCGACGATGCCGGAGACGGCACCACCACCGCGACGGTGCTGGCGGAAGCCATCTTCAAGGCGGGCCTCAAGCAGGTCACGGCAGGAGCCGACGCCAACGCACTCGTCCGCGGCATGCGGAAGGGTGTCGAAGCGGTGGTCGCTGAGATCAAGTCGAGCGCTCGACCCGTCGCGGACGTCAAGGGAGGAATCTCTTCCGTGGCGACCATCTCCGGCAACAACGACCCCGAAGTCGGCAAGATCATGGCCGAAGCCTTCAAGCGAGTCGGTGACGATGGCGTCATCACCGTCGAAGAAGGCAAGGGACGAGAGACCGAAGTCGAGGTCGTCGAGGGGATGCAGTTCGATCGCGGCTACCTGAGCCCGAACTTCGTCACCGATGCCGATGCGATGAAGGTCGTGCTCGAGAAGCCGCTGATCCTCATCCACGAGGACAAGATCGACGGCATCGCGAAGCTGGTTCCGTTCCTGGAGAAGGCGATGGCGGCCAAGAAGCCCCTTCTCGTCATCGCCGAGGACGTGACCGGTGAGGCTCTTTCGACCCTCGTCATCAACAAGCTCCGCGGCGTGCTCCAGGTCTGTGCCGTGAAGGCACCCGGCTACGGTGATCGTCGCAAGGCCATGCTCGAGGATCTCGCGGTCCTCACCGGCGGAACCGCGATCATGAAGGATCTCGGCGTCGAACTCGACAACGTCGACCTGACCCACCTGGGCCGGGCGAAGAAGATCGAGATCACGGCCGACAACACCGTGCTGATCGAAGGCGCGGGAGCCACGGCGGACATCGAAGGCCGCTGCGACCAGATCCGAGCCGAGATCGATCGCACCGACAGCGATTACGACCGCGAAAAGCTGCAGGAACGACTTGCCAAGCTTGCTGGTGGCGTTGCCCAGATCAACGTCGGCGCCGGCAGCGAAGCAGAGCTCAAGGAAAAGAAGGCTCGCGTCGAGGACGCCCTTCACGCGACCCGGGCCGCGATCGCCGAAGGCGTCGTTCCCGGAGGCGGATGCTCCTTCATTCGCGCACTTCCCGCCCTCGGGAAGGCTCGCAAGAGCGTCAAGGGTGAAGAGAAGTTCGGCGTCGACCTCCTGGTCGAAGCCCTGCAGGTCCCGCTTCGCACGATTGCCGACAACGCCGGCGAAAAGGGTTCCGTCATCGTCGCCAAGGTCGGCGAGATGAAGGGCGAAGAGGGCTTCAACGCCCTGACCTGTGAATTCGGCAACCTGATCGATCAGGGCGTGATCACTCCCGCCAAGGTCGAACGCTCAGCCCTCCAGAACGCAGCCAGCGTCGCCGCCCTCCTCCTGACCACAGACTGTGCCATCGTCGATGCCCCGGTCGAAGACGCCGGCGGCGATGACCATGGTCACGACCACGGCGATCCGATGGGTGGCATGGGCGGCATGGGTGGTATGGGTGGCATGGGTGGCATGCCTGGAATGGGCGGGATGGGTGGCATGGGCGGTATGCCCGGCATGGGATTCTGATCCCCCGTCCTCCCGGTCGCCCGGGAGGTCTCGCAAGATTCGAACCGAACCGATTCAAAAAGATCATCACCGGCGACCACGCCGGCTGAACAGGAGACCGAACCATGTCCGTCCGACCCCTCGAGGATCGAATCCTCGTCAAGCCGCTCGAGCCCGAGACCAAGACCGCATCCGGCATCTTCCTTCCCGAGAGCGCCAAGGAGAAGCCAATGCAGGGCAAGGTCGTCACGACCGGTCCCGGCAAGCTCCTCGACAACGGCGAACGAGTGAAGCCCGGTGTCAAGAAGGGCGACGTCGTCGTCTACGGCAAGTACTCCGGTACCGAGGTCGAAATCAAGAACGTGACCCACCTCATCGTTCGCGAAAGCGAACTGCTCGGCGTTATCGAAGGCTGATCAGCCTCGATCCCGATTCCAATCTTCAAGTACGAATCCAAGGGAACACCCCCGGATGACCAGCAAGCAGATGAAATTCGACGCCGAGGCCCGAGCCGAGTTCAAGGCCGGAGTCGAGAAGCTCGCCGCCGCGGTGGCCGTGACCATGGGACCGGCCGGCCACAACGTGGTGATCGAGAAGTCGTACGGCGGCCCCTCGGTCACCAAGGACGGCGTCAGTGTCGCGAAGGAGGTCGATCTCCCGGCCCCCTTCGAGAACATGGGCGCCAAAATGGTCCAGCAGGTCGCGAAGAAGACCGCGGACGTCGCGGGTGACGGCACCACCGCCGCCACCGTGCTGGCGGCCGCCATCTTCGATCGCGGACTCAAGACGGTCGCGAGCGGTGCCAATGCCGTCGCGGTCCAGCGGGGCATCAACGCCGCCGCCTCCGTCGCCTGCGACGCCATCAACGGCATGGCCTCGAAGTGTCGCGGCAAGACCGATCTCCAGAAGGTCGCCACCGTCAGTGCGAACCACGATTCGTCCATCGGCAATCTCGTCGCGGAAGCGATCGACAAGGTCGGCGCCGAAGGCGTGGTCGAGGTCGAGGAGGGCAAGGCCGCCGAGACCACCCTCGATTACGTGGAAGGCATGAACTTCGACAAGGGCTACCTCAGCCCCTACTTCATGACCGACCCCACGAAGGCCGAAACGGTGCTCGAGAAGCCCCTGATTCTCATTCATGAGAAGAAGATCTCGAACCTCGCCGACCTGCTCCCCCTCCTCAACAAGGTTGCAGGATCGGGCAAGTCCCTTCTGATCATCGCCGAAGACGTCGACAACGAAGCCCTCGCGGCACTCGTGGTCAACCGACTCCGTGGCGTGCTCGAAGTCTGTGCCGTCAAGGCACCGGGCTTCGGTGACCGTCGCAAGGCCATGCTCGGCGACATCGCAGCCCTCACCGGTGGATCCTTCCTCAGTGAGGACATCGGGCGGAGCCTCGAAGACGTCGAGCTCACCGAACTGGGAACCGCTCGGAAGGTCATCGTCACCAAGGATGACACCACGGTCATCGAAGGTGCCGGGAAGAAGAAGGACATCCAGTCCCGCGTCTCCCAGATCCGGGCCCAGTACGAACGTTCGACCAGCGACTACGACCGCGAGAAGCTCCAGGAGCGTCTCGCCAAGTTGACCGGCGGGGTGGCCATCCTCTCCGTCGGAGGCAGCACCGAGCTTGAGATGAAGGAGCGGAAGGACCGCGTCGACGACGCCCTTTCCGCGACCCGCGCCGCCGCCAAGGAGGGCTACGTCCCCGGTGGTGGTGTCGCCTTCCTTCGAGCGATCGATGCCGTCCAGGAAGCCCGCCGCAAGGGCAAGGGCGACGAGAAGTTCGGCTACGACATCGTGGCCGAAGCCCTCGAGGCCCCCTCTTCGAAGATCGCCGCCAACGCCGGCGTCGACGGAGATCTCGTGGTCTCCAAGGTTCGAGAAGCCAAGGGTGCCAAGGGATTCGATGCGACCACCGGCCAGTATGTCGATCTGGTCAAGGCCGGCATCATCGATCCAGCCCTCGTGGCGACCACTGCGTTGTCCAACGCAGCCAGCGTCTCCGGCCTGATGCTCACCACCGATGTCGTCCTGACGGAGTTGAAGGACGACGAAAAGCCCGCTCAGGGCGCGATCAGCTGATCGACCCCTGACGGCGACACCCCGCGAATCCGAGGGGGTCGTGATCCCCGTGGTCACGACCCCCCGTCCTCGCCGGGGTACTGAACCCATGCTGGCCAGATGGCCCGGGATGTCCGGATGACCACCACCCGCTGCTACTACGAGGTCTTGTCGGTCGAGCGCTCCGCGTCCGGCGATGAGATCAAGCGGTCCTATCGTCGACTCGCCATGAAGTACCACCCGGATCGCAATCCGGGTGATGATGAAGCCGAACTTTCGTTCAAGGAATGCGCAGAGGCCTATGAGGTCCTTTCGGATTCCGACCGCCGGGCCCGGTACGACCAGTTCGGTCACGAAGGTCTGCGGAGCACGCCCGGCCACGACTTCAATCGAATGAACGTCGAAGACATCTTTTCGATGTTCAACGACATCTTCGGCGGCGCCGGAGGGGGCGGAGGTCGCGGCCGCCGTGGTCCCGCCCGTGGTTTCGACTTGGAAACGACGGTCGAAATCACCCTCGAAGAAACGCTCGAAGGCACCACCCGCGAAGTCGAGTTCCGAAGATTGGACGTCTGCGATCCCTGTGAAGGAAGTGGCGCGAAGCCCGGTACTCGACCGGTGAAGTGCCCGACCTGCGAGGGTGCCGGCCAGGTGCAACAGGCCGGTCTTGGCGGCATGTTCCGGATGGTCGTCGCATGCCCGAACTGCCGAGGTCGGGGCGAAGTGGTGACCGAACATTGCCACGACTGCCGCGGAAGCGGCCGGGTCTCGGTTCGGCGGACGCTGGAAGTCAGGATTCCTGCGGGAATCCGACACGGCCAGGTGATCCGAGTCCAAGGTGAAGGCGAACCACCGCGACCTGAAGATCAGCCCGAGGGGACCGGCCCGCGAGGAGATCTTCACGTGGTCATCGCCACCGAAGAACACGAACGGTTCCAACGCGAAGGTGACGATCTGGTGACCGTGGTTCCCATGGCCTTCGCTCAAGCCGCCATGGGTGCGACGATCAACGTCAACCTGCTCGAAGGTGGCATCAAGGAATTGCAGATCAAGGCGGGAACCCAGCACGGCGAAATCATGCGAATTCCCGGCCACGGCTGCCCCAATCTTCGAAACACCGATCATCGCGGCGATCTGGTCGCGATTCTCCAACTGGTGGTTCCAAGGAAACTCGACGAAACCCAGCGTGAACTGCTGACCAGATTCGCCGAGACCGAGGAACTCGAAGTGGACCACAGCTCCCCCGGCTTCTGGTCCCGCCTGAAGGACACGTTCTCCTGACCCCTCCCCATCCCCCCCAATCGCTCCGAGCGACGGGAAACGCCCAATGAACGCCGAACACGAGACCGACGCCCCCGAAGAGGGACCCGCCAACGCAGAATCTGCGGAACGCACCACGGATCCCGCGGAAATTGACGCAACCCTGCTGGAGTTGGGGCTGTCCGACGAGATCATCGACGCTACGCCCGCGGAGACCCGGGCCGCGATGCATCAACTCGTGACGGAGCGACGGGAAGCCGACGACGCCCGAATGCGAGCCCTCGCTGATTTTCGAAACTTCCAACGACGTTCGATCGAGAATGAGAGCCGCGCTCGCCGAGAAGGAACGGCGGAACTCGTCCGGACCCTGCTCCCCGCGTTGGATCATTTCGATCTCGCCCTCCAGTCATCCGACAATGCGGCCGACCTGAATCAGGTCGTCGCGGGTGTCCGCATGGTCCGCGAGGAAATCGTCCGGGCGTTCGACAGCCAGGGCATCGCCGAAATCAATGCGACCGAAGGCAGCGAATTCGAGCCCGGACGACACGAAGCCATCGGGACCCTCCCGGCCGAACATCTCGAGAACGACCCCGCTCCCGGCTCCATCGCCATGACGGTCAGTGCCGGCTTCGCCATCGGCGACTACGTGCTTCGGCCCGCCAAGGTCATGCTGGTGGCTGGCGACGAACAGGCCTGAGAAAGTCGGACCCGATCAATGCCTACCTACGACTACGTCTGTGATGCCTGCGGACACGCGTTCGAACTCTTCCAGTCGATCACGGCAAATCCCAAGCGAAGTTGCCCGCAATGCCGGAAGCGAAAGCTTCGACGACTGATCGGCATCGGAGCGGCGATTCTGGTGGGCGGGAGATCCTCGGCCTCCGGGGAAGATCGTTCCTCCGCCTCCGGCGAAGGGGATTCCGGTTCCGGTGAAACCTCCAACGAGACTTCGTCGGCGACATCGGATTCTGAAACCAAGACCGATTCCGGCTCGGATTCGACGCCGGACCCCAAGACCTCGGAAAAGCAGATTTCCGGGTCGACGTCGACTCCGACCCATGAAGCCAGAGAGGGCCGAGGCGTCGGAAACCTCGTCGATGCGGCTCGCCGCCAGCGACAAGGCGAAAAAGCGAAGGCGACGAAGAGCAACCCCGGCAAGGCCGCAGGGAAGGGCGAAGGGAAGAAGCCATCCACGACCAGTGCCCCCAAGTCCGCCAAATCCGGAAAGGCCGGCGGTAAATCCGGAAGCGGTTCGGGCCGGGCCGCCTCCACCAAGAAGGCGGCACCCCGGCGAACCGGCAAGAAGTGACCAGGACGACTGCCGGCTGATGGGAAGGGTCTTCTCCGCCTGCTAGCATTCGATCATGCCTTCAAGATTCACCGGCCGGATTCTCGCCCACCTCGCCCACGAGAGCTACCGCCCGGCGCTCCTCTCCGACATCGCACGCCAGATGCAGATCGATTCAGACGACGGCGAAACCTTCGTCGAGGCGATCTCGATCCTCGACGAGGAGGGACGTCTGGAGGTCGGAACCGACGAGCGCGTCCGCCTCGCTTCGTACGGCGACCAGATGGAAGGTCGAATCAAGGTCAACGCACGAGGCTTCGCCTTCGTACGCCCGACCTCTCCCATGCGAGAAGGAGATCTCTTCATCCCGCCGGGGGAAACCCTCGACGCGATTTCCGGTGACATCGTCCGTTGCCGAGTCGTCCGACGCACCGATCACCGATCCCGTGGACGGGGTTCCGGGGACGCCTCCCGACGAGGGGTGGTCGGTCGGGTCGCGGAGATTCTAGAACGCGGCCGTACGACCTTCGCCGGCACGGTTCGAAAGCGAGGTCGCAACTGGGTGATCGAACCCGACGGAACCGACCTTCGTGATCCGGTCGTGGTTCGAGATCCGCACGCCAAGAACGCCAAGGCCGGCGACAAGGTGGTCTTCGAACTGGTCCAGCACCCCGACGAGCATGGCCTCGGCGAAGCGGTGATCACCGAAGTACTCGGGGCCGCGGGAGAGCCCGATGTCGAAACCCGCGCGATCATCGCCGCCCATGGACTCCGCGATGGATTCGAGTCCGTGGTGGTCGACGAGGCCCGCGCGGCGGCCGCCAGTTTCGATACCGAACTCCTGGACGACGCGTTCACCGACCAGAAGGACCGGGAGGATCTTCGCGATCGGTTCATCTTCACGATCGACCCGCCGGACGCCCGTGATTTCGATGACGCCATTTCCATCGAACACGACCCGGTGGAGAATGAATGGGAACTTGGCGTGCACATCGCCGACGTCGCTCATTTCGTGGAAGTCGGAGCGGAGATCGATCTGGAAGCCGCAAAGCGCGGTAACAGCGTCTACCTGCCCCGCCACGTTCTGCCGATGATCCCCGAGCTTCTCTCGAACGGAGTCTGCAGTCTCCAGGAGGCGGTCCCCCGCTTCACCAAGAGTGCGTTCATCCGTCTCGACGCCAAAGGCCGGGTGGTCGGCACCCGACTGTCCCGGACAGTGATTCGGTCTCGCAAGCGACTCACCTACCTCGAAGCCCAGGCCCTCATCGACGGAGATCAACGCGAAGCCCGACAGCACGCCCGGACCGAGACCGTCTACGAACCCGACCTTCTTGACGCACTCCGACGCGCGGATCAACTCGCCCGGATCATTCGGAAACGTCGACTCGGCAGCGGGATGCTCGTCCTGGGTCTCCCGGAATTCGAACTGGTGTTCAATGATGACGGCCGAGTGATCGACGCCCAACCCGAAGATGGCGCCTACACCCACACCATCATCGAAATGTTCATGGTGGAGGCGAACGAAGCCGTCGCCCGGACGTTCGCCGATCTGCAACTCCCGCTTCTTCGACGAACCCACCCGGAGCCGACCTTCCACGATGTCGAAGAACTCCGCCAGTATGCGAGGATCGTGGGTTTCAATCTTCCGGAAGAACCCGATCGACACGACATTCGATCTCTGCTGGATGCCACCCGGGAAAGTCCCGCCTCGCGAGCCATCCACTTCTCGGTGCTCCGAACGCTCACCAAGGCGATCTACTCCCCGGCTCTGATCGGTCACTTCGCCCTCGCCAGCGACCACTACGCACACTTCACCAGTCCGATCCGTCGATATCCGGATCTGCTGGTTCACCGAGCGATCGATGCATTCCTCGACCATACAAATGGCGAAGGAAAGGTCCCGGGAGGCAAGGCGCGACAAAAGCTCCGTGAACTCCTCGCCGGCGACAGTCGGATTCTCGATGAGAACCAACTCTTCGAGGTCGGCAATCACTGCGGGGATACCGAAGGCACCGCGGAAAAGGCCGAGCGGGAGCTCAGAACCTTCCTCGTCCTGCAGTTCATCGCGGAAGAACATCTCGGCGATGAACTTCCGGGAATCGTCACCGGGGTGAATCCCAATGGATCGATCCACGTCAGTCTCGACCGCTACCTCGTCGATGGACTGGCGAAAGCCGGCGAAATCTCAGCCGGCTCCCAACGCGAAGACCGCTGGGATCGGGATGAACGTTCCGGGCGGCTCGTGGCGCGACGCAGCGGCGCCAGCGTGGGACTTGGTGATGCCGTCCGGGTGAAGGTCATGAGATCGGATCCGGATGCCCGCCAACTCGACCTTGCCATTCTTGAACTGGTGGAACGCGCCCCCATGGTGGCTGCGGGCCGTGGCCGCAAGGGAGGCTCCAAAAACGAGAAGGGTCGAGAATCCGGGAAGAACGGGCACGCCAGCAAACGAACCGAAGGTGGCGGAGGACGCGGACGCGGACGTCGCGGAGGTGGTGGAAAACGGCGTTGACCTCCCACCCCGGAACTAGTCTTGACATTCTCTGTTTTTCGCCCGCCGCATCCGGATTCCGAGGCATATCCCGGTAAGAGGACGGTGTGACATCGGCGACGACCCCACGGATTCCAACCAGCAGGACCCGATCGAAGATCCAGATTCATCGGAAGATCGACTGGGTGATCGTCGGCGGGGAAATTTCCCCTCCACCAACCGATCCTGGATCCTCTTCCAATTGGGCAGGGGCCCCGAAGGCGAAGCGGAAGTCGCGAGGCACGTGACGAGCCTGTATCTCAAGCCACTCACCCGCTACGCCTACTCGTTGAAGAACATGGATCCCTCGGACGCCGACGATCTCGTCCATGATTTCCTCGCGGTTCGGATCCGCCGCCCCGACTACTTCGGCGATTGGGAGAAGTCGGGGCGTCCACTTCGAAGATGGCTCATGAACGGTTTTCTGTTCCTGATGCGATCTCAGAGGCGCCAACTGGCGAACCGCCGACGTATCGAGGAGAGCCTGGCTCGGCAGTCGACCTCCGACCATGAAACCGACGCAGATGCCTTCGCCCGATTCGAGCGACTTTGGACGGTGAATCTCATACGACGAGCCATCGACGAGACTTCTCAATCCTGCATCGACTCCGGACTCGATGACCATTGGGAGGGGTTTCGGCGGCACCACATCGATGCCGTTCCATTCCGGCGCATCGCGGAACAACGAGGGGAGTCTCCTCGTCGCGTCGCAAGAATGAGTCGAACCGTGGTCGAGAGACTTCGAAGGAACATTCAGAAACTGCTGGAGCGAGACGGTGTGGACTCCGGTGCTGTTGGTGAAGAAATCGGTCGACTTTTAGAGGTGCTCCAATGAATGATGATCGAGATATCGAACGATCTGCGTATGACCTGCTCAGTCTCGCGTCGGGGTCTTGGAACAGTCTTGATTCGTTGCTTTTGAAGGTCGAATCGGATCCGGATTCATGGATTGAAGACACCTGCGATCTTGTGAACCTTCCCCGGAATCCGGCCGACGCTCTGGCCCTCTCGATCACCAGACTGGTGGAACTTCGAGGTTCAGTCCGCACCGCATGGGACGAAGGCGGCGATGCCGATCTTCTCCTTCTGGCGAATCTGCTGATCATCATGCTCGGCATCGCCAAGGGGGAGGACCTGGGCTCGGGTACGCGAATGGAGAACGAACATGTCATCTCCGCACTGGCGGTGATTCTCCCTCCCAGTTGGGACACCGTCCTGAATCTCGCCCTCAGCAGCCCCAAGCTGGACCGACCGGAGCAACGTTCAACCGGATGAAGGGTGGACGCCGAGCGGGAATCCGGATCGGCGACGGTTCAAACGGAGTCGAGAAACAACTCTTCTTCAAGTGTGAACCAGATGGACTTCTCCTCGATCGACTGCCGCAGAATCCCTTGCAGGAAACGCGCTGCGTCGAAATCACCGTCATGTACGCAGTCCTGCAAGGCCAACAGGATCTCGCTCACCGTCGTCGTGGTTCCCAACATTGGACTCTCCATTCGGTTGGATCGGAATCAACGCCGGGGGGTTGAAACCTGAGAATGCTCCGATTCGCAATTGTTGGTAGCAACCGGCCGAAGCCGCGTGACAGGGTGACGTTGGATCTCTGCGCCAGCCGATCCGAATACACGGCAGACCAATCTCTGAATCACCCCTCGGACTGAAGAAAGGTTCATCCGAGCTGGCGAGGACCTGGACGGAGAAAACGCGGCTTTTCACGAAGTGACGCTCGAACACCCCAGAATGACCCTGCGAGATCGAGGGCCACGGTGAGAGCGTCACATGAATTCAACCGCCCGAATGTTTCTTCGGTGTTCCGCCGTCTGGAGTCTTCTCCCAATGGCGATACCGGTGGCTTCGGCCCTGACGCCGCCGCCCTCCAGACTTCAAGTGGAGGCCCACTCGACCCTGGTTCGAGCACCCGTTGACCTCGACTGTCCCGCCCGCTTCGGAATCGCCGTGGCAATCGACGGCGAGCGTCTCTTTGTCGGTGCCGACGGACGCCGAGATGGGCCCCCTTGCCCCGGTACGGTCGCGATGTTCGTTCGCGGGCCCGCACTGGAATGGCTTTTCGAGGGCTTGATCAATGCACCGAATCCGGAAATCGGGGACGAATTCGGCGCCACCCTCGCGCTGGATGGCGACCGACTCCTGGTGGGTTCACCGGGAAGACTCGGCGAGCAGGGCGGAGCCTGGTGCTTTCACCTGTCCCCGGGGGAGATCACGGTGGAGTCGGTGATCGAACTGACCGTGGCCGATGCCCGGGCAGGAGATCGTTTCGGCGAGTCGGTCGCCTTGGATGGGCCCCATGTCGCGATCGGTGCGCCCCGAGCTGATGTGGACGGCTTTCTAGATCGAGGAAGGGTCGTGGTCACCCGGCTGCGGCCTCGCTTCGCATTGCCGTGGCAGGAGGTTCGACCTCGTCGATCCACCACCGGCTTGCGATTCGGCACCTCGGTTGCATGGGGTCCCACCCTCGCCATCGGTTGCCCCGGTGCAGACGTTCGCTCCCCGTCGGCATTGGTGATCGAGCGACATCCTCGAGGACCGATCGATCGGTCTCTCGTCGATCGCGCGGGTGCGGTGATGATCCATCAACGTGAGTCCCCGCACCGTGCACTCGCCGTCCTCCATCGCCGTTCACCCGCGCCCCTTGAAAGAACGGGGACCACCGCCTGCTTCGTCGGAGCGACGCTCGTGGCGGGTGCGCCGCGCGCCTACACGGGCCCGGTCCGTGGCGGAAAGTTGATCTTCTTCGGCCGACCGATGGCGGAAATCGGTGTTCCGTTCCATCGTGACGGCGGCTTCGGAAGCACCCTGGCGGCATCGGGCCATCGCTTTGCTGCGGGAGTGCCCGGCCGACGAGATGCCCACGGGAGAATCGACGCGGGAGTCAGAATCGGCGACCGCCGGAACGGTCAATTCCGCGTTCGTTGGGAGATCGTGGGACTGGGTGGCACGCGGACTCTGCTGGCCCTCGCACTGGCTCCGGATGGTGACCTCCTGGCCATCGGCACCCCCGACCCCGCCATCGACGACGGTCCGGTACTGGATGGCATGGTCCGGGTGGTGAGACTCGAACCGCACGGACTGGAAGTCGTTCCATGATGATCAGGGAACTGGTTGACACCAGGTACCCGCCCCGAGCTCGGAAGCTATGCATTCGGAATCGGGTAGTGATGTTCGATCACTTCGGACCATTCCGCCATTGACTCCGCGTCGATGAAAGCCCGCTTCACGGTGGCGGGTTCCGGATGCAGCGCCGCGAACTTGATTCCGAATTTCCTCATCTGACGACTGGCGACCCGTTCACCGTGGATCACCTGGGCGTATTCGAGATGCTGTTCGAGGGTCTGGCGCTGATCGGCAAGATCCGGCCAGCGGGGTTCACGACCGGCCATGAGATCGCGGGCCTGTCGGAAGATCCACGGATTCCCGATGCAACCTCGAGCCACCGAAACTCCGGTGATACCGGTCAACTCAAGCATCGCGAAGATGTCTTCAACCGTCCACACGTCTCCAGAACCGAAGAGTAGTCGTTCCGGATGTCTCCGCCGAAGGTCCCGGAGGAACTCCCATCGTCCCGGTCCGGCATATTTCTGCTGAACCGTCCGACAATGCACGGTCGTCCAGGCACATCCCAGATCGTACGCCGCATCGAAAATCCGTTCGAAACTCGAGGCCATCAATTCGGTGTCGTCCCATCCTCGCCGAAGTTTCACCGTGACCGGGACCTCTCCGGCGGCGGCCCGGACCGCTTCGAGCACCGGAATCGCCTGATCTGCATGAGCCAGAAAATGCCCACCCCGCGCCCGACGCTTGATCTTCTTGACCGGGCAGGCGAAGTTGACGTCGATCACCTCGTAGCCCATCTCCACCAGGATGGCCGTCCCCTCGGCCATCTCCTCCGGCTCGGTTCCCATGATCTGGCCCGCGATCGGATGGTCATCCAGACCAGCAGCACGATTGTCTTCGAGGGCTCCCATTCCACATTCTGAAGCGATGAGATCGGGATCTTCCTTCCGGCGGCCCTTCCCCCCGTTGACCAGGGTGCGATCCAGAAGCGCCTCGGTCACGCAGAACGGGCAGCCATGCCGCCGAGCGACCAGTCTCATCGCACCGTCGGAATAGCCCGCAAGGCCTGCCTGATAGAACGGAGCGTCAAAGCCCTCGACCAGGGCGGGCACCCGTGGGTCCATGCGAAAGGAGGCCGCGATCTCCTCGATCGGGCGGGGGAGGAGACGGCTCGGGACACCGTCGGGTCGAAGGCCGACACTCATTCCCGGATCCTAGCAGGCGAGGGTGCGGAAGCCGCTCCCCCGATACGATGTCCATCGATGGAACACGATCTCCCCCACCCGTCTCGGCCACCCTGTTCCGACCGCCGCGGCATCGGAATGCTGCAGGGCACCGCCCTCACGCTCGCCTTCGCCCTCACCTGCACGATGGGATGCGGTGGCCGACGCTACGTTCCCTCTCAGGCGACCCAGCCATATCCGACGAAACTCGCTCAAGGCCAGGTCATCGAAGTGCAGGTCTTTCGCGACGGCGGAAATCTGATCATGGTGAACGCCTCTCCCCAGACCTTCGAAGACTTTGATGTCTGGGTGAACCGTCGATACATGATTCACGTCGACCGCTTCGAACCGGGGACCACTCAGAAGCTCTGGTTCGGGGATTTCTTCGATCAATGGGGCGAGACACCCGTGGCCGGCGGCTTCTTCCGAACCGAACGTCCGACCCCGGCGGTCCTGGTTCAGTTTCAGATCGGCGACGAATCACCGCTCCTGGGCACGATCTCGATTCCGTCGGAAGATCGCTTCTGAATCATCCAGCAGACCGTCCGCGAAGCGATTGAAACCAGATTCGGATTCGCTCCGGGTCCGCGGTCACCGGACCGAGATAGCCGTCGGGCCGCACCACCACCATGGTTCCGGATGACACATCCAGAGCCGATGCGAACGCTTGAGCTTCATCGGAGATCCCACCGCTTGGAGCGACGTGGGATTCCCAACCGAGATCAAGACCGGGTCCCGCAAGCAAGCCACCTCGGTCGTCGACGTCCGGCACTCGCGACCGTCCCAGTTCGAAGATCTTGAATCCCGGATCTCGGAGCCGCTCGTAGACCGAGATCTTCGGGTCACCAATCTGGACGTCGGGGCACCGGCGGCCGATCCAGCGATCCCCCGGTTCGATTCCCAGCGGACCACCGTGATAGTGAACATCGATCTCCGACAAACGGCGGACCGCTTCGCGCTGAATCCGACCGACGCCCAGCAGGGTCGGCAGGATCCATCGTTTCGCCATCGAGACCGGCCGCGTTCGATTCATCGCCACCTGCAACAGCCGACCCGATCCGCGAAGCACCGCCGCGGCCACCTCGTGCCGTTCACCGTCGTAGGTGTCGATCAAGTCCTCTGATGCCTTGCCATTCCGTACCAGTGCCAGCTTCCAGGCCAGATTCACCGCATCCTGAATACTGGTGTTCATCCCCTGCCCTCCAGCCGGGCTGTGGACGTGGGCCGCATCCCCTGCCAGCAGGATCCGACCATGTCGATACCGCTCGACCTGTCGTTCGTTCACCCGAAATTCGGCCAGCCAGGGAGTCGATTCGATCTGCCAGGTCAGCTTCGTCCGGGATTCAAGTATCTCTTCGACTTCCGAACGGTCGGGGTCACGGCGTGGCGTATCCGAGGCGACTGATCCACCATCGGCCACCAAACGCCATCGGCCGCCTCCGTAGGGAAACAACCCCGCCATCCCATCACGACCGACGAACATCCGGATGTGGTCCTCGGGGCCGGCGTTCGAGAACTGAAGATCAGCGAGAACCCAACGACGATTGATCGATACTCCAGGAAAATCCAACCCCAGCTGATGTCGAATCGTCGAATGAGCGCCGTCCGTTCCGACCAACCAGTCGTAGCGTTTCGTCCTCGTTTCACCCGAGTCGTCGAGGCGGACCGTCACTCCTTCGGAATCCCGGGAGACGATTTCCGCGACCCGAACACCACGCTGCAACCTCACCCCCAGATCCTCAAGCCTTCGAGTGAGAATCCGCTCCGTCTCGTATTGCGGCAGAAGGACACCCGGCGGGAAGAGGTGGGAATCCTGATGAAACGGCACCTCTCGTAGAAGGCGACCTTCAGCCTCCAAGCGGATTCCCGCCATCACTCGACCGGGCTCCAGGAAATTCCGGACTGGAACGGCGCCGTGAAGGACCTCGAGCGTTCGACGCCAGATGATGGCGGCCTTGGATAACGGTGATGCCGTCGCCGCCGCATCGACGATCTCCACTTCGACCCCCCGACGCGCCAGTTCGATGGCGGTGACCAGCCCTGCCGGCCCCGCACCACAGACCAGAACTGCATCGCCTCCGGTTTCCATCAACGCTCTGATTCCGAATCCGATTCTCTCCGCACCACCCGCGATGGCCTCACCTCGGAACCGATCGCCTTGGTCAGGGTATCTCCCAATCGTCGGCGAGCATCATCGGCCAGAGCATTCATCCGCTCCACCACCTCGGGATGATCGGCGATGATGTTCCGCGATTCCGCGGGATCCTCTTCGAGATCATAGAGCGATTGTTCGATCTTGATTCCATAGGTGTACTTCGCCGGGCGCCCGTTGTTTCCGGGGGGCCGGCCTTCGAGCGATCGGTAGACGTGAGGGAAGTGCATCTTCCACCGGCCCATCCTCATCGCCTGCAATTCATCTTTCCGGTACCAGAAGAACATGGCTTCGTGCGGATCCTCCGCCTCCGCGTCTCCGCGCCAGAGCGGGAGGATGCTCCGTCCGTCGATCTTGCGTGCTGGCGCCTCCGCTCCGGTGATCTCGATCAGCGTGGGAAGGATGTCGATCATCATCGCGGGATTTTCACAGATCGACGCAGGAGGCACCAATGGTGGATACCTCACCACCATTGGAACTCGGACACCACCCTCGAACGTCGTTCCCTTGCCCTCGCGAAGTCCGCCCGTCGTGCCCGCGTGGTCGCCGTAGTTGAGCCAGGGGCCATTGTCACTGGTGAAGATGAAGATCGTCCGATCGAGCACGCCTTGCCGTTCGAGCTCGGCTCGGATGCGACCAACGGACCAATCGATCTCCCGGATGACGTCACCGTAGGGGCCGAAGTCCGTGCTCTGCCGGAACGCCGGTCCGGCTCCGAGTGGCACATGAGGCATCGAATGCGGGAGGTAGAGAAAGAACGGGCTTGTCGAATTTCGTTCGATGAAGTCGACCGCCCTGGTCGTCAATTCGCGAGTGATCCGGTCCTGACCATCCAGGTCATCGATGAAGTCGACCGGCTTGCACCCGGATAGGGAATCACCAGCGTAGATGGGCAGGCGTGGCCAGGCTTTCGGAGATTCAGGATGCCCCGGCCACATGTCGTTCGAATAGGGGATCCCGTAGTACTCGTCGAATCCCTGGGCGGTCGGCAGAAACGGGTCGAGATGACCGAGGTGCCACTTCCCGAAACAAGCGGTGGAGTATCCGAGTGGCTTCAGTGCGTCGGCGATCGTCGTCTCATCCGGATCGACGCCATGCCGGGTGCTGGGGACCAGCGCCCCGCGGATTCCAAGTCGGTTGGCGTAGCACCCGGTGAGCAACGAGGCACGGGATGCGGAACACACCGGCTGACTCGCGTAGAAGTCAGTGAAACGCATGCCTTCTTCGGCAAGGCGATCGATGTTCGGGGTGGGAATTTCCGTGGAACCCTGACAGGATAGATCCCCCCATCCCTGATCATCGGTGAACACGATCACCACGTTCGGAGGGGCCGCCTGCGTGACCCCGCTTGCACATCCGCATGCGATGGCCCATGCGATGGCTCGCCCGGTGGCGATGCATTGAAACCGCGAAAAACGATGTGTCCGAGGAGAGATCATCCTCGAAGCCTATCTCGAAGCCGAACCAGCGGGCCGCCCCGATCAGGGGATCTGCCCGGTGGTGCCCCAGATCGTGAACAGGATCCCCAGATCTGCTCCGTCGACGACTCCATTCCCATCAAGGTCACCGCTCTTCTGACAGCCCAGCTCTTCGTCGAACACCGATGCATTGCGCCGACCCTGACGATAATTCGGCGAATAGGTGGTCACGATGTCCTCCTGCGAGAATCCGGGATACCCGTTGTTACGGTCGATTCGGCAGCCATCGAACATCACCTTGGGTGGCGTCCCCTCGCCGGATTCATCGATCGCGTACAGCACCCCTCCGTACTGCCCATCGATCGTGGTGTTATCGATGAACTCGCAATGCTCGAATCGGAGCGGCACCAGGTCCGAGGCGCCGAGGCCGTTAAAGAAGACCGTGCCATAGCCGGACACGTTCGAATCGAACCTGACGCGACTGAATGCCGGCGCGCCGCCAAGAATCGTGATCGCTCCGGCGAAATTGGTTTCCGACTGATTGTCCCGAACGACTCCGCCCGTCCAAGAACCGGTGCCGCCCGTCTGATAGATGATCGACTCACCGATGTTGTCTCGAACCACGCAGGCCGAGAAGGTCGGATTCATCACGCCGACGCCGCCCAGAATGCTGATGGCATAGTTCGGAACATCCAGGCCCGCCACGTCGGTACGGAGGCTCACGCCGCTCGCGAACAGTCCATGGAATTCGCAATCGACGAACGCGGTGGTGTTTGCGGTTCCGTAAAGCACGACACCGCCTCCGAACCCGCTGCCGCTCGTGAACACGCAGTTCTCGACCGTGGCCTTGCCATCCTCACTCAGAACCCCGGTGCAGTCGATGGAACGGCTCCGAAACAGGAAGCAATCGCCGGTCACGTCGGCGACCGTCATGGCCGGCTCGCCCGAATCCGCGAGGTACTCGCCCGGTACCACCATTGTCAGCGAAACAAATCCATTCTCCAGCTGCCGGTACTGTCGAGGCCGGCCGATGTAGGTGTTGTCCGAGTTTGATCCGATCTTCAGTGCCCAGCCGTTCTCCGCTTGCGGGCCCTTCGTGGGGTTCCAGAGGGTCACGGCCTCCCACCTCCCCGACGAGTCGACGAACGGTCGAATGGTCAGATTCGGCGTATTCACCGTCAGGCTGTCCACGTAGTCTCCTCCCCGAATGACCACCGTGTCTCCGGGGACCGCCGCATCGATGGCCTCTTGAATATCCCACTGCATGTTGTTCCCACACCAATAGAGGAGGGAACCGTCCGACTGCCGAACGGGATTGGGATCGGGCCAATCCTGGGCTTCGGACCGGGTGCTCAATACGAGCAAAAGCATCAACCCTGACCAGAGGATCTTGACGCCCGCGCGGGTACCTGTGAGTGCACAAATGCTCATCGGTGAAGTAAGGGTTCCTCACTCGAGGCTAGCACTCGATCTGCGCCCGTTCAACGAGAATTCAAACCCGGGTTCGAACCGCGCGCAAAGCACGCTGATTACTGACCTTGACTCCCCGTACCAAACGTTCTGGGACCACCGATATCGGCCCTACCGATCCGACCCCGGACCTCCGAATCGGAACAAAAAAAGACCGGCCCCTTGCGGGACCGGCCTCCTGATCTGGTCGGGTTCGAGGAGCATCCGAGGGCGCCCTGTCCGATCAAATCACCCCTGAAATCAGGGGGTTCCTCCGGTGCCCCAGGCACCGAGCATGATGCCCATGTCCGCTCCGCCCACGATGCCATCACCGTTCAGGTCGGCGCTCGGATCACAGGTACCTTCCTCCGAGGCGTTCAGGGCTTCCTCATTGGAATCGCCCTGACGATAGGCCGGGAACCATGGAGTGACGAAGTCGTCGGGATCCAGCTCCACATTCCCGTTGTTTCCGGCCACGCGACAGTCGTCAAAGAAGACCTTCGGTGGCATTCCACTCGACGACACTGCGTCTTCCGCATAGATCACGCCACCCCACTGCTGATCGATGGTCAAGTTCCTTTCGAAGCCACAGCCAGAGAAACGGACGCCATCCAGACTGTTGACCCCGACCCCATTCATGAAGACGGTGCCATAGCCCGAAAAATTGTCCCGGAAATTGACCCTTGTGAAATGTGGGTTGCATCCTTGAAGGGTGATCACTCCGCTGTAATTCACACCGGAATCATTTTCCACGATCAGACTTTGATTCCACGAACCACCACCACCGTCCTGATAGATGATGGATTCACCACGATTGTCTCGCACGGTGCATCCCGAGAATGTGTATTCCATGGTTCCGCCGGTCGAGGTGTGGATCGAGATGCAGTAATTCGGAAGGCCGAGACCAGGCACATTCGACCGAAGAGTCGAACCATTCGCGTAGAGATTCTCGAAGACGCAATCGACCAATGCCGTGTTGTTGGCGGCCCCCGTCAACATCACCCCTGCTCCGAATCCACTCTGTGACGTGAAGACGCAATTCGCGACCGTTGCTCGCCCACCGGCGCTCATGATGCCGGTGCTGTCCACCGAGCGACTCCAGAATGTGAAGCAGACACCAACGGCGTCACCAACCGCGATCGGTGTTCCCGCCGGATTCGCGTACTCACCGGGAATGACCGTGGATTCCGAGACGTACCCACTGACTAGCTGCCTCGTGGATGCGGGCCGACCGATCGCCGTGTTCTCGGTGTCTTCACCGATGAAGACCGCCCAGCCGTCCTCCGCCTCCGGACCTTGTGTCGGGTTCCAGAAGTTCACGATCTCCCACTCACCACTCAGACAGAGAAATGGGCGAACGGTCAGATCAGGCTTGTCGATCACCAGGTTGGTCACATAGTCACCTCCGCGCACCACGATGATGTCACCTGGGTTTGCGTCATCGATCGCCTGCTGGATCCCCCACTGCATGTTGTTTCCGCACCAATAGGTCCTCGAGCCGTCTTGATTCATCACAGGATTCAAGTCCGGCGCCTGGTCGGCATCTTCACAGAAGTCACAGTCGCCACGAATGAAGTTGTTGGAGCTCGACGCGGTGATCGGGTCACCTTCGATCTGGTTGCCGTCAGAACTGAATCCACCAACTGTGTTACCACAGACGAAGGAGTCGTTCAGCGAAGTCGCGTTCCCGTCGCTGTACAAACCACCGCCGAAGTCTCCGGCGGAGTTCTCGGTGATCCTGCAATTGGTGATTTGCGAGCTTCCACCCCGATCGAACGCTCCGCCGCCGGAATTCCCGGCGGCGTTGAGCGTGATGATGCAGGAAGTCATCGTGATATCGCTATCCGTGTTGAACATCGCCCCGCCATCGCGGCTGGCCGTGTTGTTCGTGAAGAGACATCGCGTGAGGACGGGTCCACCTCGGTCGTTGCACATCCCGCCACCGAGTGGAGCGGAGTTTCCCACAAACGTGCAATCTTTCAGCACTGGATTCCCGTCAGAGGTGTTGATCATTCCTCCACCGCCACCGGTCGCCCGGTTGTCCTTGAAGAAGCAATCGGTGAAGGTCGGGCTCCCACCGTCGTTGTACATGCCACCGCCGCCGGACGAACTGGTCGTTCTGCCACGCTCGATCACCAGACTCTCGAACCTGGTTGCCACGGTCTCGTTCTGCTGGCAGATGAGGACGCGATGAGCGTCTCCGCCATCCAGAATCGTTTCTGGAACGCCGTCGCCGTCCAGGTCAGCGACGCCCCGGAGAGTGATCGGCTTGCCCAGGGTGTCGATGACCGACCCTTCGAAATGCCGTCCCGCCGAGATCGCGATGACGTCGCCCGGAACCGCACTCGCGATCGCGGCGTTCACACTTGAAAAATCACATCCACTCTGGCAAACCGTGATTTCCCCGGCCAGGGCTTGAGAAAACAAGAACGGACCTGCCACCACGGCGAGGAAAACTATGTGTAAAGACTTCATCAAACTTCTCTGAGGTCTCATTCAGTTTCGCCTTCGGAATCACACCCACGGCCACTCCCGAAAAATCGGCAGCGGGGCTCCCGAAACAAAAGAGGAACCTAAACACCACCGTTCCCAACTACCACGAGCCGCAAGGATTAGACACTTACCCAGGACTTTTCCATTGGTCGGCGCGGTGCCTTCCAATACCGGACCGACATTCAATCTGGATTGACCACGAACCCCAACGGTCCCGGACCTTTGGACGACCATTCTCCAGTTGAATTCCGACGTGCAGGCGCCATTGCACTTCCCGCGCGGGCCAATTGACTTCTGATCGGAATTCCGGGCTTGCTGTTGGTCCCCCCCACCGATTCCCACACGGCCGCGGTTGAAATCGACGCTTGGGGTCCATATCCGACCCCTGTTCCGTCAAAAGCGTTTTCGTGCTGGCCACCCGAGGGTGAGTCGGGAACCATGCAGAGGCGAAGTCTTTTTTCGGATCGAGGTCGCGGTCGTCCTCAAATCCACGGCACGTGAACTCGGAGCAACCGAACAAACCGGCTCCAGATGGAACCACTCTGGACATCCACAACGTGTCGAATGACGATACGAGGGCTGCTCCGAAAACCATTCGCGCGAACGTGCCGACGCTACCGATGCAGAAAGGCGGAAGCATGACTTGAAGTTCACTCTTCTCACCCGGCGGTCTCTGATCCAGATTCAGAGGTTGCCGTCGGTGCCCCAGGCACCGAACATGATGCCCATGTCGGAACCGTTGACCACGCCGTCGCCGTTGAGGTCGGCACTCGGGGTG
>NYSW01000106.1 GCA_002683195.1 Phycisphaerae bacterium | reverse complement strand
GCCTACTCGAATGAAATGATCGCCAGCCCCGGTAGCGCGACCAACTACGCGAATCAGAATGTCTGGGTTCCGGCCTACGACTTCATGCAAGTCGACTCGGCCAGCCAGGGCGGAGCGCCGGGCGCCTGGAGCGGCCTCGGCTACGACTTCGACGAGTTGGGGACCTACTCCGTCTCGATCGCGATCTGGGACAACACCTCTGGAAACATGGACACGGTCGGAACCCTCAGCATGGACGTCGTGGTCGAAGGCTCGCAGGCGGTTCCCGGCGTCGGTGGCCTCGCGGCTCTCGGCGGTCTGGGCCTCGTCGGTCGACGTCGCCGTCGCTGAGCGACGACGCGAACCACCAGAACTGCAAACAACGCCCCGTCGACCATTCCGGTCGGCGGGGCGTTTTTATGTTGCCTTGGGATGTCCTGGTCAGTCGTCGGCGACGATCGGTCGGACGAGGATGTCGGTGAACTGGATGCCCGAGCCATGGGCCTGGAGACCGATGGGGCCGGAATTCGGGACCCCTGGCAGCACGCAGTCCACCAGCACGTGCTGGCCGTTGAGATGGACGTTCAGGGTCTCGCCCACCATCGAGATTCGGAAGGCGTTCCACTCGCCCACCGGGCGGTCGGCGCGGGCGAGCGGGGTGGCGGCGGCCCGGGTGGCGGCGGGCATCGACCCGTCCGTGCGGTACCCGTAGACCTCGCCGCTTCCGGCCGGCCATTCCCAGATGTTGACCTGGCTCTTCGAATTGCCGCGAAGGTAGATCCCGCTGTCGCGTTCCTCGACCAGGACCGTGACCGTATCGCCGGCATCATCCTTTCGGTACGACCCGTCGGGTTCGATGATCGGACGCTCGATCGACCCCTGCGATGGGCCTTCCCATCTCCACTTCACGATGAGTTCGAAGTCTTCGAAGGACTCGAGGGACCAGAGATCCCCCTTGACGCCGTCGAAGTCGAGGGTGCCGTCGATCACGGCCCAGTGCTTCGTCACCAGCTCGTCGACCTTCCAGCCGTCGAAGTCGACGCCGTTGAAGAGGGGGACGAATCCTGCCTCCCGCGGATTCACCGAAGCCGGGCCGGCGCAACCGATGGAGAGGGCCGACGCCACGAGGAGCACGCTGGCGGAGGTGGTCGACTTCATGCGTCGATGGTCTCCAGTTCGTCGGCGAAGAGGATCTCGGCGGTGGTTTTGGCTTCAACCTCGTCGCGGGTGACTTCGGGCGCGAGCTCGGTGACCCGGAAGCGTCGTCGATCCGGATCCATCTCCATCACGCAGAGGTCGGTGATGATCATGTCGATGCAGCGGAGGCCGGTGAGCGGCAGCGTGCACTCGGGGATGATCTTCGGCGCGCCCTTCCGATTGGTGTGCTCCATGGTCACGATGACCCTTCGCACGCCAGCAACGAGGTCCATCGCGCCACCCATGCCCTTGACCATCTTGCCGGGGATCATCCAGTTGGCGATGTCGCCTTCCTGGCTGATCTCCATGGCTCCGAGGATGGCGAGGTCGACATGGCCGCCTCGAATCATTTCGAAGCTTTCAGCGCTCGAGAAGAACGAGTGGCCGGGGACGCCGGTCACCGTCTGCTTCCCCGCATTGATCAGATCGGCGTCGACCTCGGCGTCGGTGGGGAACCGGCCCATGCCGAGGAGGCCGTTTTCAGACTGGAGCCAGACCGTCATGTCCTCGGGGACGTGATTGGCGACCAGGGTGGGCATGCCGATGCCAAGGTTGACGTAAAAGCCGTCTTGGAGTTCCAAGGCGGCTCTGCGGGTGATGCCATCGCGGTCGAGGGGCATGGTCGATCCAGGATCAGGAAGTCGAATTTGGAGAGTCGGCCCGAATTCTACGATCCAAACCGTTGATTCGTCGGAACACTTGTTTATTCATGCTGGTCTGCCCACGATTTGATTGAGTTGGATCCAACGCCCCGCTACGGTCGAACCAGAGACATGCGGGGAGGTCACGCCGTGATCTCCCGATCCATCCGCCGGTACCCCTACAGACTCCCTCGGAGCCCTCCAATGCGTTGTTTTTCGGTCGCTCTCGTCACTGCTCTGCTCACCTCCGGCGTGGCAAACGCTGATCTCGTCAACCCTTCCGTTCCCACCTGGCGTGGGGACGCTGGCAGTCTCTACTACCAGTGGGATTCGTTTTCAGAGGCATTCGCGGCTCCGAACTTCCCAACGGCCCCTCCCTTCGAATTCGGGTCCCAGGTCTTCAATTTCGTGGGTGGGGCCCAGATCGTCGATGGCGGGATCTACAGCCCCGGTGGTCTGAACGTCCACGTCTACGGTGAAGGCACGCCGACTTCTGAGGTCGTCTTGAACGTCACCTACACGTCCTTCGACCCCTCGCCCACCTCGGTGGAAGCGTTCGTCGGCGGATTCGGACCCGGTGCCGAGGGAGAATATTTTGATTACGCCTCCTCCGAGCGGACCTCGAGTGTGTTCATCGGAGAAGGCCTGTTTCGAGTGAATGACGCGTACACCTTCGACCTCTCGTCCTACGAGGGTTCCGATACGAATTGGGCCACATTCTTCAAGATCAGTGGCCCCAATACGCTCGAGGGGGTCTCGATCGACGTCCAGAACGTCGTCCCCGCCCCGGGTGTCCTGGCGGTTCTCGGGCTCGCCGGGCTGGCCGGACGCCGCCGACGCGGTTGATCCGAGAAGAAAATCAGGCTCTCCCGACGGCCCGTGTCCTTGGACACGGGCCGTCGTCGTCTTGGTTCCCTCCGCTCCGTCTGGTAGATTTCCGCCCATGAGCACTGCAACCATCCATCCGTCCCTCACCGGGATTCTCGATCGCCTTGGCATGTCCGATCATCCCGCCATCCTTCCGCCTGATACCGGAGGCGATGTGGCGGTCAGCATGAATCCTGCTGACGGCCTGCCACTCGCCGCGGTCGCCCTTCAGTCCACCGACGACTATCACGCCGCGGTCGCCCGATCCGTGGCGGTTCAGAAGGCCTGGCGCATGCTGCCCGCTCCCAAGCGAGGCGAACTGGTCCGTCGCATCGGGAACGCATTTCGCGAGCATCTGGAGCCACTCGGTGAACTCGTCACCCTCGAGATGGGCAAGATCAAGCCCGAGGGCATCGGCGAGATTCAGGAGTGCGTGGACATCGCCGATTTCGGCGTCGGTCTTTCTCGTCAACTGCATGGTCTGACCATGCACAGCGAACGACCCGAGCACCGCATGTACGAGCAGTGGCATCCGATGGGAACCATCGGCATCATCACCGCCTTCAATTTCCCGGCCGCGGTCTGGGCGTGGAATGCGATGCTTGCCGCCGTCTGTGGTGACGCGATGGTCTGGAAGCCGAGTCTGGTCACGCCGATCACGGCGATCGCCATGACCGAGGTCGCCCACCGGGTGATGCGGGATCAGGACATCTTCGTTCCAGCCGAAGGCGACCCCTGTGACGTGTTCAGTCTGATCATCGGCAGCGATCAGGCGGTCGGGGAACCCATGATCGCGGATCGCAACCTTCCGCTGATCTCCGCCACCGGCTCCTCCCGCATGGGACGACGGGTCGGAGAAGTCGTCGGTGGTCGTCTCGGCCGCTGCCTGCTCGAACTCGGAGGTAACAACGCCATCGTCCTGATGCCGGATGCGGACATGGAACTGGCGATTCGCGGCGTGGTCTTCGGTGCGGTCGGTACGGCCGGCCAGCGGTGTACCAGTACCCGGCGACTCCTCTGTCACACGTCCGTGGCCGACGAGGTCATCGAGAAGCTCAAGACCGCCTACGCGACCATTCCGATCGGTGATCCGCTTTCAAGCGACACCCTGATGGGCCCCCTCATCTCCGCCGATTCCGTCGGTGCGATGCGGGCCGCCATCGAGCGAGCCGTCGCGGAAGGCTGCACCGTCGAGTGTGGTGGAGTCGAAGGAATCGACCGTCGTGCGGCCGATTCGGGCAACTTCGTCGAGCCGACGATCATTCGCGTCCCCAAGGGCTCGGTCCCGCCCATCACGAAGGACGAGACCTTCGCTCCGATCCTCTACGTCTTCGAGATCGACAGTCTCGAAGAAGCGATGTCGATTCACAACGACGTCGACCAGGGGCTTTCGTCGGCGATCTTCACCGACTCCGTTCGCAACGCCGAACGATTCCTCTCCCACGCAGGCAGTGACTGCGGTATCGCCAACGTCAACATCGGCACCAGTGGGGCCGAGATCGGCGGAGCCTTCGGCGGCGAAAAGGACACTGGTGGCGGTCGCGAATCAGGTTCCGACGCCTGGAAGGTCTACATGCGTCGACAGACCTGCACCCTGAACTGGGGTGAGGATCTTCCTCTCGCCCAGGGCATCAGCTTCGGTTGATCTTCACGCCGGCTTCGATTCGTCGAGCAGGCAGCCAGGCATGAAAAACGGGCCCCGCGGCGAGTTGCCGCGGGGCCCGTCGTCTTTGGCTCACGCCGAAACGATCGGGAGATCGTTCATTCGTCTTCGACGATGGTGATCGCGGATTCCATCCGCTCGCTCATCTGGTGTCCCGGGTCGACGAAGACCAGGTTCACCATGTCGTTCTCCGCCACGTGGCTGGAGAAGAGGAGGAGGCGGCCGCGGTACGGCATCATCCGCATGTGGCGAGGCTGCATCGGGATCTCTTCCATGACCGTCGACCAGGCGTTGGTGTCCGGATCGAAGCATTCGATGGAGAGATTGGACTCGAGTCCGCTGCCTTCCGCCTTCGGGCTGCGGCCACCGGCGAGGTAGAGCCGGCCGTCGAGGGCCACCAGTTGCGCGGAGAGTCGCGGCCGGGACGGGGAGGGGATTTCCATGAACTGCTTCGAATCGAAGTCGAAGGTCCGGCAGTTCTCCACCAGTTGGAAGTCTTCACGCATGCCTCCGACGAGGTAGTAGCGATCGTCGAGCTTCGCACCTGCGAATGCTCGTCGCGGTTCCGGCAGATTGATGCCGTCGTAGGCGAAGTCGGGGCCGTTCTTGGCCACGGGTGCGGAGACCACTTCCAGAAGGTGCCGGAACTGGTCGTCATCCGCGCGTCGAGGGTCGTAGTCGAGGCCACCGAAGACCCACATTTCGCCCTCGTGCTCGACCAGGCCGAACTGGCTGCGAGAGACGGGCAGGTTCGGAGCGTCCTCGTGCCAGGTGCCTTCCGCGACATCGAAGCGGTATCCCTCGGTCTGGGTTCGAGCCGCTTCGCCGTCATGTCCGAATCCACCCACCGCGTACGCGTTGCCTTCCCCATCCATGCAGGTCTGAATCGTCTGGCGGGCGTGCGGGAAGTCCGCGGCCTCCTCCCAGTGCATGCCGGCGAGTGAGAATCGCTGGCCGGTGGAGAGGAAGTTCTCGGGTTCGAAATCGTGTTGGCCGACGCTGTTGTTACCGCCGAAGAGATAGACCCAGCCGTCATTCACGAACATCGCCTGGCGGTTCTTGGCCTGCATCGGGGTCGGAATCGACATGGTGACCGCACTCGGAGCATTGCTGGTGGAGGCCAGGTCGAGGTGTTCGAGGTGGGCTGGACGCACACCCCGGGAGATTCCACCGACGAAGATCAGATCCTCCGGAGAAGCGACTGCGATCTGGTGAAAGAAGCGGGGGAAGGTCAAGGTTCCGACCGGCTTCCACTCGGTCTCACCCGGTTCCCAGGCGAAGACCATGCCATCGGCGCCCGAAGCGATCACCCGATCTCCCGCGGCTTCTGCGGCAACGCCGAAGGCGATGCCCGGATAGTCCGGACCCTTGGTCCAGGTTCCGGTCTTGAGGTCGAGCACGTCAACGGACTGGCTCATGCCTCGCTCGTCCGTGATGCCGCCGATGACGATGACGTCGTCGCCGATGCTGGTGGTGGCCACCGCGCGTCTCTTGAACGGCGCCGGAATGTTCTTCCAGCCCGCCGAGGGATCTTCGAGGTCCATCACCAGCACGTCTTCGTGCCAGGTGGATTCTCCCGTTTCCTCGTCCATGCCCCATCCACCCGCGATCACCAGGCGAGATCCGACCACGGTGCTGTCATGCGACGACCGGGGCGAGGGGAGGGGAGGCATGACGGACCAGTTTCGAGTGTCCGTATCGAACGCCCAGACGTCGTCCAATGAACCAAGTCGCTGGTCTTCGAATTGCTGGTTCGATGCGACCATGCCGCCGATTCGAATGATCTGATCGCCGTGGGCTTCCAGTGAACAACTTTGGATTCGCTGATCGTGGGGCAGGTATTCCACGTGCGACCGGTCGTGGAGGTTGATCCGGTAGAAGTCGCGTTGCTGCTCTTCCATGTAGTAGTCATGCGGGGGGCCGGTGTAACCACCGATGACATAGACCCAGCCGTCTGCCGTGGCGGCGCCGAAACTGGTGGTCGCTCTGGGGGTCGTCGCATCCAGAGTGGCGATCGGCATGGCTGAATCCCTCTGGACTTCCTCCGGCATCTTGAAGTGCTGGGCGGAGGCTGGGGACGCGAGCGTCATCAACGCGATGAGGGCGGCGATCGAGGGGGCGGAGGCACTGGCGGGGATCACGGATCGTTCCTTTCGATGAGAAACCTCCTCGCCAAGCGTCATGGCGGCCGGAGGTTCTCCGCGATGTGGCGGAGAGCGAGTTGAGCCAGAATTCTACCTAAATCCTGAGAATGAGTCTCAACCGCGGGCAAGTTAGGCTACCATTGAAAGCGATTGAGACTCAGTCTCAACGAAAAATAGTTTCTTCCTCGGAGCTCGCCGTGCGACTCGTCACCGTCTCGAATTCGTCTTTTTCGGCCCGTTGTCTGGTCTTCGGGTGCCTTGGGCTCGGCCTTCTGTCGTCGGCGGACATGGCCTCGGCCGATGATTTCGTCGGATCCGTACCGACCAGTGCTGATCGTTGGATGTACCCGTTCAACGCCACGCCCGGATACCGGCCCGCCGGATCGATCTTCGGCTTCGTTTCGGTCCCGGCAAGTTCGGACTTCGACAACCGCGACGCCCAGATGATCATCGCTTTCGACACCGCGGACATCGTGGCGCCGAACCAGGGGATCGATGCCTACCAGCTCGATTCCATCACGGTCGAGATGACGCTGTCCGGCCAGGCTTCGTCGCCGCTGGACACGACGTATGACGTCTGGCAGACCTATCTCCCGGATGGTGCTCGGGGTG
>NYSW01000122.1 GCA_002683195.1 Phycisphaerae bacterium | reverse complement strand
TTCATCTCGTTCATCCACTCGTCGAGTCGAGCCTGGAACTCGGCGGTCATGTCCGCGTTGTCCGAGTTCTCGATCGCCATCTTCTGCATCTTGATGGCGTTGTCCTTGTCGCCCATCTCCCAGAGAACGACGGCGTAGGTATCGAGGACGTTGGCGTCGTTGCCACCGGTGTCGGTGTTGGCGCGATCGATGGCGTCCTTCGCGATGGACATGTCGGGATCCACCAGCTCCTTGTTGGTGGCCATCATCCAGGCGAGCTGGTTCATCATCATGCTGTTGTCACCGTAGGTGTCGACCATGGCGCGAGCGGCTGCGTTGGCATCCTTCGAGCGGTTGGCCATGTTCAGAATCTGATACTTCTGCATCATCATCTGAGAGACCATCTCCTTGGGGGCTTCGGCCATGCCTTCGTTGAGAATCTTGATCATCGCATCCCAGTCCTGCTGCTGGTAGGCCGCCATCATCTTCTGCTGCATTTCCTGCTGCTTGGCTTCGAAGGCCTTTTCCTTGGCCATGGCGACCTTGGCCGCTTCGCGGTCATAGGTGCCGGCGACGATGTCAGCCAGGGGCTTGTCCATCGACATGGGGTGTCCGATCCATTCGATGAGACCGGTCTTGCCCACGATGAACGCGGTGGGGATGCCACGAGAGTTCGAAGCCTTCATGTAGTCGTTGTTGGTCTTTCGATTCTTGTCGATCGCAATCGTGTACCCGGTCTTCTGGGGCCAGTCGCCACTGTTGATGAATTCTTTGACCTTGTCCTCGGTCTCGTCCGAGATACCGATGATGGTGACCCCTTGGTCTTTGTAGTCCTTCTGAAGCTTGGACAGATGAGGCATGCTGGTCTTGCATGGACCGCACCAGGTTGCCCAGAATTCAACAACCTGGACAGTGCCGTCGTCGAGCTTGGCAGGGAGTTTCCCTTTCATGACCTGGACGTCCATCTGGGGCGCCTTGTCACCGATTGTGAGTGTCTTGGGAGCGGCGTCCTGAGCGAGTGCAGTGCCGGCAAACATCGCGGCTGCGGCGATCGTGAGTGTACGAATCATTGGGTAATCCTCCTTATGGATGAGGGGACATGCTAGCGGACTCGAGCACTTGGTGCCCGAATGGCTGGTATGCTCCCTTCATGGCTGATTCAGGACATGTTTCAACGGCTCGGATCATCGATGGGCGTGCCCTCGGGACAGCGGTGCGCTTGAGCGTGTCCCAGCGGATCTCCGAGGACAACCGCCCGGTTCGTCTGGATGCGATTCTGGTGGGAAACGATCGTTCCGCCGAACTCTACGCACAGAATCAGGAGAAGCCGTGTCAAGCGGTCGGGATCGACTACCGCCTGCATCGGATTCCCGCGGGTGCCGGCTACGACGAGATCGCCGGACGCGTGCTGCTGCTGAACACCAATGAAGACGTCACCGCGATCATGCTGCACATGCCGCTTCCGGAGGATGTCGACACCGAACGAATCCAATCCCTGATCGATCCCGCCAAGGACGTCGAGGGCGTGAACCCCGCCAACATCGGGAACGTCGTCTACGGTCGTCGCAGTCTGGTGCCTTGCACCGCGTTGGCCGCGGTCGAGATGATCGAATCCACCGGCGTCGAACTCAAGGGTTCGAAGTGCGTGGTGATCGGCGCGAGCAACATCGTCGGCAAGCCCGTCGCGGTCCTGTTGATGCGCGCCGAGGCCACCGTCATCTCCACCAACAAGTTCACCCCGGATCTTGCGTCGTTCACCCGTGACGCGGACGTGCTGGTCACCGCGGCGGGTGTCCCCGGTCTCGTGACACGAGAGATGGTCAAGCCCGGTGCGGTCGTGATCGACGTCGGGATCAACCGCATCGTCGATGCGGACGGCAAGTCGCGGACCGTGGGCGATGTGGCCTTCGATGAGGTGTCCGAAGTCGCCGGCTGGCTCACACCGGTACCCGGTGGCGTCGGACCCATGACCGTCGCGATGCTGCTGCGAAACACGGCCGAAGCCGCGCTGGGATGATCCCCGCACGGCTTCGACGTTGGTTCCGAGCTGAATTCGAATGAAACGAGACGAGTGTCTTCGCCCGTTCAACCACCGAGTCGGCGGGCGGCTTCTTCATACTTGTCGATGGTCTGGGTGACGATGTCCGCGGGTACTGCCGGCCCGGGAGGGGTCTTGTCCCAGCCACCCTCGTTGCACATGGCCTGCAGCCAGTTTCGGAAGATCTGCTTGTTGAAGTTGTCCTGGTCACGACCTTCCTCGAAGTCCTCGGCGGGCCAGTAGCGTGACGAGTCGGGCGTGAGCACCTCGTCGATCAGCAGCAGTTCGTCGGTGACGTTGCCGTCGTCGTCGAGGGCGAATCCGAATTCGAACTTGGTGTCGGCGAGAATCATGCCGTGCTCGAGTGCGTAGTCACGTCCGAAGTTGTAGATCTCGAGTGAGAGATCGCGCAGTCGGTTCATCACGTCGACGCCCGCGATCTCCGCGGCTCGTTCGAAGCTGACGTTCTCGTCGTGGCCTTCCTCTTCCTTGGTCGCGGGGGTGAAGATCGGCTCTTCAAGTCGGGCCGACTGCTTGAGTCCGGCAGGAAGTTTCACACCACAGACGGAGCCGGTGTCGCAGTAATCCTTCCAGCCACTGCCCGAAAGGTAGCCGCGCACGACGCATTCGATGGGGACGACCTTGCAGGCTCGGCAGAGCATCATGCGTCCTTCGAGTGATGTGCGTTCCGCATCGTCGAGTCCGGGGACATCGGCGGGATCGGTCGACAGCAGGTGGTCGCTGACGATGCCTGCGGTGCGAAGTCGTTCGAACCAGGCAAGGCTGATCTCGGTGAGAAGTCGTCCCTTGCCGGGGAAGGGTGTCGGCATCACGACGTCGAAGGCGCTCATTCTGTCGGAAGCGATGATGAGCAGGGGATCCGCTCGTCCTTCCATGGGAACGCGGTAGATGTCGCGGACCTTGCCCTGGCGTCGATCCGGGAGATTGAAGTTGGTTTCACTGACGGCATGGAGTGTGTTCTGCATAAATGAGAGTGTAAATGCATCCACCCTCTGTTGGCGAGTCGTCAGGCGATACACTAAGGATGTTCACATCGAAAGACGTCTGGAGAATTCGCACCTTGGGCGAGGACACCTTCACATTCGAAGTCGAGACCGGCGACCTGGACCGAATCCGGCTTGAGACCGCATTCATGCTTTCCCGTCGGGGCAGGCCGATCGCGGCCAGATTCGATCTTGATCCCCAAACCGGTCTCCTTGAAGCCCGAATCCCCCATGAAGGCGGCAGAGTCACCACCGCTGCCATCATTCTTCAGGCGACTTTGCCTCGGATCGGTGAGCTGAAACTTTCGACGACCCAACTCCCTCCCCGAGAGCAACCCTACGACTTGATGCTGGAACTGGCCCGTGAGCGGCTTCGTCACTACCTCCAGAAATGCGAGGACTGGCAGATGTTCGCGCCGACGGTGGCCCCTCAGGCGGTGGCCTGCTTCAATGAGGCCAGAGAACTGCTCTCCCAGGCGGTTCTGGCGACCGATCGTGCCCGTGAGATGGCCCTGGCCCGTGATTCGATCGTCAAAGCGGTCGAAGCAGGGGAGATGCTCGCAACGAGACGGGCGGACCTGCTTCTTCATCATCGATACAACAACTCCAGCGCCGCGCCCACCACGCTGGGGTTTCGGATCGATCCCAACCGCACGCCACCCCGGACCCTGCCCGAGGGGCTCTCTGAATTCGGTGTCGCGATGATCGAGACTCCCTGGCACTCGGTTCAGCCCACTCAGAAGAGATTTGAATTCGGGGCCATCGATGCCTGGATGGACTGGGCCGAGCGCCTGAAGATCCCCGTCATTCTGGGGCCTCTGGTGGACCTCCGTCCCGAAGTGGTGCCCGAGTGGGTGGTCGCGTCCGCCACCAGCTACGGCACCCTCGGCCCCTTGCTCTGGGAGTACTCAGGTGCGTTGGCAGCTCGCTACGCCAAGCGCCCGGCGATCTGGTGCGTGACTTCCGGGGTGCACGTGAACCGAGTGGCCACCCTGACCGATGGCCAGATGATCGACCTCACTCGTCGGGTGTCGGTGCTGGTCCGGCAGGCGGACCGAAACGCTCGAACCCTCGTCGAACTGGTTCAGCCGTTCAATGACGATGTCGCCGCCTGCCCCGGTTCCGTGCCGGCGTTCAATTACGCCAGCCGGACACTCGATGAAGGTGTCCATGTCGATTGTTTCGGCCTGAGACTTCGTTGTGGGTTCGCCACCAATGGCAGTGAAACCCGGGATCTTCTGTCCTACAGCGATGCTCTGGATCAGATCGGACGTCTCGAACGACCTCTGCTGCTCACGGGACTCTCCGCTCCGGCATCTGATGCCGGGCCCGGTTCCGGTTCCTGGCGTCAGCCCTGGTGCGAGACGCAGCAGGCGCTCTGGGCGGCAAGCATGATGGGCGTGGCTCTGGGCAAACTGACCCACCGCGGTGAGACCAGGCGTTCTCGACTGAGCGGCGTCTTTGAAGGCGTGCTCTGGTCCGCGCTGCACGATTGTCCGGTCGAGGGCTCGATCGGTCTTCTTCACGAGGACGGAACCCCACGCAAGGTCCTCACGCAACTGGCGAAGATCAGACGTGCCCTGCGCACGCCCCTGCGCCCGGATTCCGGAACGGTACGTTGAAACAGGACACGTTCGTTTTCTGCATCCTGCTGAGTGCGGCCATCTGCTTGCTGTGGCCGCTGCATGCCGGTCGTGCGTCGGCGCCCGTCCTCGAGGCCGGCTCTTCTTCAGGCACGACAACCTCCAGCGCCGCGGCCTTCGTCTCGATCGACCCACTCACGGCGGATGTTCGAACGCTTCGGCAGCTTCCCGGCATCGGTCCGAAGCTCGCTCGCACCGTGCATCATCAGAGTCGGGTCCTTCAGCTTGACTCGCTTCATCAGCTTGAACGTATCGAGGGAATCGGACCGACTCGGGCGCAGGCCATCCGTGACGCCGTACGTGATTTCGAGGACAATCACTTCGATGCCCGCTGAGTCCGCACCCATCTCGACGCTTCTCGATGCGATCCTCGACGACCCCGCGATCACGCCGCTGCTTGATCTGCTGCAGGAAGGTGGTGCGTGCTCCGCGCGTGGTGGCACCGGTTCGAGCGGCGTTCATCTGGTCGCGGCCCTTGCGAAACGACTCGGTCGACCTTTGGTGTTGGTCCCGGCCCATCTCGATGATGCCGACGAAGCGGTGGATGAGTGCCTCGCACTCGGGGTCGTCGCGGACTGTTTCCCGCCTTGGAAGTGCTTCCCGTCTTGCGCCCCAGCTCGAACTGCTCGATCGTGATCCCCGCGTCCATCCGGTCCAGCGTCGACTGCGCGACCTCCAGCGCCCGCTGGCTGATCGCGCGCGTCCCACCCGCCTGGGGGCGCAGCAGGTCGTCGATCGTCGTGGTCGCGAGCGTGCGCACGACACCCCGCGTCAGCGCCGCGCGGACGATCTCCTCCTCCTCCTCGGGGAGGATGTTCTTCACGAAGTCCGTCGGATCGGTCCGCCGATAGACCGCCTGCCACTGCGTGTGCGCGATGTTCAGGTCCGCGGTGATCAGCGACCCGTCGCGCTGCGGGTCGATCTGCGCCCGGGGCACCAGGCGGTCGATCGAGTCCTCCTCGCGACCCTCCTGGGTGTAGGGCCAGAACTCGCGGAGCACCTTC
>NYSW01000121.1 GCA_002683195.1 Phycisphaerae bacterium | reverse complement strand
GGCCTGCCCGAGATTGAAGAGCATGCGGCGCTGCTTCGCGTCGCCCATCTCGAGGAGCCGCTTCGACTTGTTGAATCGAACGTTGGAGATCGACCGGGTGGGAACGTCCACGAACGGATCCGCGAGCTTGAGACTCTGCTTCACCACCGAAGCGCCGAGCGACTCGATGCGGTCGACGGTCCGGGCGTCGATCTTCGCCTTGGCCTCGGGATCCACCGCGGCGGAGATCTTGCGTCGCTTCTTCGTCGTGCCGAGCGAGGAGCCGCCCGCCTTCGCGGCGGACTTCCCGGCGGATTTCGCCGAGGTCTTCCTGACCTTCTTCCCGGAGCCCGGCTTCTTCGAATCACCTGCTGGCTTGGTTGCCATGAATCACGAATTCCTTTGCTGGGTCAACCGCCCGACTTGCGACGTCCCGTCGACGCCGTGCCGGACCGCTTCTTCTTCGTGGTCTTTCGAGTGCTCTTCTTGACGATCTTTCCGCGCGACTTCTTCGGCGGCGACAGCTCCGCGAACAGCGATTCGCCACCTTCCGCGGTCTCGCCCGCGTCGGCGTCTCCGGCCGCACCGGGCTGTTCCAAAATGATCACCGAGTCGTCGGACGCGAGACGCCCGCCGTCGTCGACGATCCGTCCTTCGTCGTCGAGCTGCTGGTCCGCCTCGGCGGTCTTCCGGGCCGCGATGCTCTCCAGTGCGTCACGAACCTCCACCGCGTCGGAGCCGGTGATCCGTTCGCACGCCATCGAGATCTCGCCGATGTACCTCGTGAAGACGTTGCGGCGTTCGGATTCCCGTCGCATCTTCTGGCGTCGGCGGAGATAGGTTCCCAGCTTGCGACCGCATTCCTGAAGCGCGAGACGCATCTCCTTGCGGATCTCGTCGTAGTCGGCGATCGCCTCCTTCGACTCGCTGGTGAACGGCACCCAGGTGCTCGCCATGTGGATCATCACCACCACCGGTCCGGAAGGGAGACTGCCTCGGGCCTGCTGCAGACCGTAGTTGCGCCACCCGGCCTCGACCACCGCCTTGAACGAACAGCACGCGGACTGCTGGTAGAGCAGTGGAACCCGGTTCGCGAACCGAATGACCCTGCCGAGCTCGTCTCCGGGAAGGTCGCCGCCGTACGCGATGCCCACTTCGATCTGGAACGGATTGCCGCGATACACCGCCGCCGGACGACTGCTCGCCGCGAAGAACTCGGCCTTGACCTCCTTGAGCAGCCCGGCGAGCATCGCCTTGGTTCCGATCGGCACGAGGCAGTCGGTCGGCGGCGCCATGATCCGAACGTCCTGGATCGCCTTGTAGAGCGCTTCGGCTTCGGAGTGGCCGACCTGCTTGATCCAGGTCCGGTCCGTCAGATCGGACTTGGCGCAGATCTCCTTCGCGACCCGGGGCCCCACCCGGCAGAACTCGTCCTTGAAGAACGCCCCGAGCTGGGTCTTCTCGGTTCGCTCGAGCATCTGGATGAGCGTGCCGAGTTCGATCCCCTTCGGATGGGGCTTGATCTCCTTCGCTTCGGGCGGCAGCTCGTCGACCGCCCGAGGAAACTCGATGGTCTCGTTTCCGGGATTCACGTAGGTGAACTGCGCGTGCGGGTTCGCGATCGCGGTCTGTTCGAGATACTCGTCGACCGACGCCCGCCCCTTCTGATAGCGGCCCTCGAGTTCGATCGTGACCTGGGTGCCGTGACCGTCCTTGAAGAGCGTGTCGTCTTCCGGATGCTCGGTCTCACTGATCACCTCGGCGCGATTCCGGGCGGTGTCCATCTTGAGCACGACCTCGTGGGACGGACGTCGCTTTCCGGTCTTCGAGATGATCAGCACCGGCTGACCGGTGGTCATCAGTCCGTACATGCCCGCGGCGGAGATTCCGATTCCCTGCTGTCCGCGGCTCATCTTCATCCGGTGGAACTTCGAGCCGTAGAGCAGCTTGCCGAAGATGTTCTCGATCTGCTTGCGAACGATTCCCGGACCGTTGTCTCGAATCGTGACCTTGAACCGGGTCTCTTCGAGCTGGAGCAGCTCGACCGCGATGTCCGGCAGGATCCCGCCCTCTTCGCAGGCGTCGAGGGCGTTGTCGACGGCCTCCTTCACCGTGGTGAGGAGGGCCTTGCGTGGGTTGTCGAAACCAAGCAGATGACGGTTCTTGGCGAAGAACTCGCTGACCGAGATCTCGCGTTGCCGCGAGGCCATCTGCTCGGCGGTGGCCCGACCTCGGGTTCCCTTCGCAGACGGCTTCTTCGACGATCCAGGTGGGGTCACGGTGGTGGGCATTCCATTGCTCTCGAGGCGACACCGGGCGTTGCCCGGGACGATCGTGCTCCGCTCGCCGAACGGACGGCTCGCACGGAGTGGTGGGCGGCTTCCTGCCGCCCCCTTCGGAAACTACCGCAATCCGGGCTCGCCGTGGCGATTCGAGACGGGTTTCCCCCCACGATCGACGGCCGATCCGCTATCTTTTCCGACCTTCCGCGGCCGTGCCGCGATCCCGCCGAACGTCACCATGACCGGCGTCCCCCCAAATCCTCATCCAGTGGAGAGACCATGGAAACCACCCTCATCATCCTGAAGCCCGACGCCGTCCAGCGAGGCCTGATGGGTCGGATCATCAGCCGCTTCGAGGACAAGGGCCTCCAGGTCGTCGGCGCCAAGTTCACCAAGATCAGCGACGAACTCGCCGCGACCCACTACGCGGATCACCGCGAGAAGCCCTTCTACCCCGGCCTCGTCGGCTTCATGACCTCCTCGCCGGTTCTCGTGCTGGCCCTCCGTGGCAACGGCGCGATCGCGGTCTGCCGCTCGATGATGGGCGCGACCTTCGGATTCAAGGCCGATGCGGGCACGATCCGAGGCGATTTCGGGGTTTCAAGCTCCTTCAACCTGATCCACGGAAGTGACAGCCCCGAAGCGGCGACGCGAGAGCTTGGCCTCTTCTTCAATGATGGCGAAGTCCTCGACTGGTCGCCGGCCGGTGCCTGCTGGATCTACGACATGTCCTCGGGCTCGCCCGAGTGATTCAGTCCTCCGCCTGAGGAGGATTCGAATCGAATGAAAATGAAGGCCGGGCCGCACGTTTCGCGGTCCGGCCTTTTGCTGTCATGGCCCTTGAACCACCTTGAAAACGCCTGAAACACCCCGAAAACGGGGTATCGAAGGCGTTCCGCCCCACTGCCGCATCCACGCCCGGCGAACCGCATGCAACCGTCGCGGCCCGAACACGAATAAACCAACGTCGGAACCGGCTGGAATCCGAACCCCGCCGGGCGACGAAACGTAGGAGTGACGGCGATCCGCCGTCACCTTGCAGGGCTTCTTGCTTCGTTTCAGGATGATCGAGGCAGCCCTGTTTCCGGTGCGTTCCCGGCTTTGCACCAGCCGAGAATGGCCCGGGGTGGCACATATCAGGGGGTGCTTCGGCCGCTTGCGGTCCAGCAATCACGACCATGCCACGACTCCGACAAACGAATCCTTCGACCTCCCGAAACTCACCACTGGACCGGGTCCGCGCCCGATCCCGGTCTTCCGTCGGCCCGGTCTCGGGCACGCACAAGCCCGCGGGTGACGCGACCCGCATCGGCCGCCGAAAGAGCCGTGGCAGCGGCGAAGAACTCCGCCGCCTCTCCCGGCGGGAGGAATCGCTGCTTGCGAGGGTGCTCGAGAAGGAGATCGACTACATCAACGCGGACATCTTCCATGAGGCGGATGCGGAAACCGAGATCTTCGGCCTCGACGACGTCGAGCGCCCCGACGTGACCTGGTACCGCCCGCTGATGGAGGACCTCATCCCGGCGCGGGGACGCGTCGACCCGCCGAAAGCCGGCAAGTCGCTCGTGCTCTCCGGTGCCCAGGAGCGAATCCTCTTCCTCAAGTTCAACTACGCCCGCTTCCGCATGCGGGCCGTCCAGATCGAAATCGGCACCCGCCGCCCCGATCTCGGCGAGGCCCGCACGATCCTCCGGTGGCACGCGATCGCCGCGTCCTTCCGCGAACAGATCGCCGAGACGAATCTCGCGCTGGTGCTCGCAATGGCGAAGCGGGTCCGGATCATGGATGGCGAGTTCGCCGACGTGGTCAGCGAAGGCAACATGGCGTTGATGCGATCGGTCGACAAGTTCGACTGTGAGCGCGGGTTCAAGTTCAGCACCTACGCCTGCCGCGCAATCCTGAAGGCGTTCAGCCGTCATGGAATGAAGAGCACGAGGCACCGCCAGCGATTCGTGACGGACTTCGATCCCGCGTTCGAGCGATCCGATCACCTCGAAACGCGACGTGCGGAATACATCGCGGATTCCGCGGCGGAAGTCCGGCACCTCATGGACACCAACGAAGCCGAACTCACCTCGGTCGAACAGACGGTCATCGGCCATCGCTTCGGCGTCGGCGTCGAGGAGGCGAGGACCACGCTCACCCTCGAACAGGTCGGCCAGATCATCGGCGTGACCAAGGAACGGGTGCGACAGATCCAGAACAAGGCGCTCGAAAAGCTCCGGACGACGATCGAGGATCTGAATCCCGCGGAAGCCCGGATTCCCTCCACGAAGAACTGACTTCCACCGATCAGCCCAGACGTCCACTCGAACCGCTCCTGACACCGCAAGGCGTCCGGGGCGGTTTTTTCGCAGGCTTGCGTCACCGTCAGGGGTCTTGCTGCTTGCGCTTCATGGCCCGATCGCGTCGGGCCAGCGCCGGCACGGCCACGAACGTGGTGCAGAGGTGCATGATCGCGAAACCACAGATGACCGCGACGTATTCGGAATACGAGGATCGGCCGGAGCCGAGCAGGTAGAGCAGCAGGCCCGCCATCGAGACGCCGACCAGGAATCCGAAGTCGCCGGCCGCGCGGAAACCGCCCATGCCGAAGAGCCCGCCATGCAGACGGTCGAGCAGTGCCAGCGAGGTCGGCAGAAGCGTCGCGCCGCCGATCCCGAGCAGGAGCATGGTCTGGATCAGGGAGGACAGATCGTCGGCGGCGAGCGGGAGCAGGAAGAGACCGGCGGCGAACGCGCCCCCGCCGATCGCCCGGATTCGAAGGTCGCCGAATCGATCACTCACCCACCCCGCGGGAATCGCACCCAGTCCCATCAACAGCAGCACCGACCCGATCAGTCGACCACGGATCGACGGGTCCAGACCGATCGCTTCGGCGAGGAAGAGCCCGAGCGTTCCGGTCAGGAGACCGCCGGCCGCCCGGTCGGCCGAAGCCATGAGCAGGAGCGGCCACAGCGGCGCGCGGGGCTGGTCGGTCGCGGTGACGGATGGCGTCGCGGGCGTCGAGGCCTTGGAATCGACGCGTCGCAGTCGATGACGGCCGAGGAATGCCACGACGCCCGCGAGGAAGCATGCGGAAGCACCGATCAGGTAGACGGCTCGCGCCGCATCCCCGCTTCCGTCGTCCGCGCGAGCGATCTGTCCTCCGAGGATCGCGCCTCCACCGAGGGCGATGCTGAGGAGGGCGGCGCCGATGCCGAATCGAAGGCCCGCGGCCCGAGCCCGTCCGGATTGACCGACGAGGTCGAAGACCACCGCGAACACCACCACGTCGGCGACGCCTTCGAGCCCGCGGAGCGCGATCGTCGGCCAGAATCCGATCGGAAGCCACATCGCCGCCAGAAGCAGCCCGTCCGCGATCGCGGCGATCGCGACCGCGAGCACCGGGCGACCGATCCGCATCGTCGTGCGAAGCAACGGGAGCGCGCACAGACCACCGAGCAGGTTGATCGAAATGAATGCATGCGCGGGGCCCGGGTCGACGCCGTAGCGTTCGACCATCAACTCCTCCAGGATGGGGACGACCATCGCATCGGGGAGCGCCGTGAGCACCAGCAGGACGCCGATCAGCACGAAGTCGAGGACCCGCCGGCGAGCCACGGAGGGATCGCCGGGAACAGGTGCGACTTGGAGTTCGTCGGGGCTCACGTGGGAGGGGCTCGCAACATGCTTCCGGTCGGCGTGGAAACGCCGCCACCGATCCGAGAACACCCCGGAGGGGGTACACTCTAAGGCCCGTAAATGACGCCCGAAGTCCCTGAATCGAGGGAAACGAGCGGTTCCTGAAGGATTACTCCCCATGGTCGACAAGGTCTTCGACACCCCCACCGCCGCACTCGAAGGTCTCGTGGAGGATGGGATGACCGTCGCAGTCGGCGGTTTCGGTCTTTGCGGGATCCCTGAACAGCTGATCACCGCCCTTCGCGACACCAAGGCCCGCGAACTCGTCGCCGTGAGCAACAATGCCGGCGTCGACGACTGGGGGCTGGGCCTTTTGCTCCAGACCCGACAGATCCGGAAGATGGTTTCCAGCTACGTCGGTGAGAACGCGGAATTCGAACGGCAATTCATGGCCGGCGAGCTCGAGGTCGAATTCAATCCCCAGGGCACGCTCGCCGAGCGAATGCGGGCTGGAGGGGCCGGAATCCCCGCTTTTTACACCCGTACCGGGGTCGGAACGCTCGTGGCGGAGGGCAAGGAGATCCGCGAGTTCGACGGCGAACCCTACGTGATGGAGCGGGGCATTCAGGCGGATCTCGCCCTCGTGAAGGCCTGGAAGGCCGATCGAAGTGGCAATCTGATCTACCGAAAGACGGCCCGAAACTTCAATCCGATGGTCGCCGAGTGTGGCCGTCGAACCGTGGTGGAAGTGGAAGAAATCGTCGATACAGGCACGTTGGATCCAGATGGAATCCATACGCCAGGCGTCTACGTCGACCGGCTCGTCGTCACAACGTCCGAGAAGCGAATCGAGCAGCGAACGGTGCTCGCCGAATGACGCGCAGATATTGCCGGAACGGCCGCTCAACCACACTGATTCGGACAATCCTCGCCGTTCAGGGCCGGGGTCGAGGAAATGGCCTCTTCTCGACCGATTCCCCGTCCTGACGTGCCATATTTTCCCCCGTGCCGCGTTCCAACTGTGTTCGGAACCGGCCGGCCGGCCCATCCGGGGCCAAGTTCTCACAGACTCGGAGTTCCATGACCATGCTTCTTCGTCGAATCAAGTCTTCCGTGCTCGTCGCCGCCCTCTCGGTGGGAACGGCGATGTCGATGTCCGCCCCCGCGTCCGCCCAGTTCGGCGCCCAGGCCGGGTTCGCGGATTCCTTCCGCCCCGAGTTCCTCGACCGCGACATGCCCCTCTTCGTCGAGATCCTCAAGCTCGAGGACTGGCAGCGACCGATCGTCGAAGTCCTGCTCCAGGACTACATGGTGTCGTACGAGGCGGGTGTCGAAGAGGTGAAGAACCGGATGCGAGGCCTGCAGAGTCGGATCGGGAACGCCCGACCGGATGCGGTGATGGAAATGATCCTCGAGCCCCTCGCGGTCTGGGACACCGAGCGGGCCGAACTCGGCCGGAGTTTCCTCAACAACGTTCGCGCCCAGCTGACCCCCTCCCAGATCGATCGCTGGCCGCGATTCGAACGAACCCTCCGGAGAGAGAAGGAACTTCCGAAGGGCGAACTGATGGGCGAGTCCGTGGACCTCTTCACCCTCGTGAGGACGCTTCGATTCCCCTACGAGATCGAGGAGGCGATCGATCCGATCGTGGTCGAATACGAGCTCGCGCTCGACGAGGCCCTCGCGGTGAGAACCGCGAAGATCGATTCGCTCCAGGACAAGATCAAGGACGCGATGGCCGCGATGGACTTCGAGGCCGGACTGTCCGCCACGGACCAGATCATGTCGACCCGAGTGCAGGTCCGACGCATTCAGGACGAGTTCGTGGTCCGCATCGCCGAGGCGCTTCCCGGCGAGTTCAATGAACGGTTCCGGGACGCGGCCCTCGCCGAGGGATATCCCCGGGCCTTCCGACCCACCCCGATCCCCCGACTGCTGGAGAGCATCCGCACCCTGCCCGACCTCACCGACGGCCAGCGGGCCCAGCTGGACGAGATCGAAGTCGAATTCGATCTTCGCCTCGCGAACATCGAAATGCGGATCGTGGAAGCCTTCCGCATTCACGAGCCGGGCGAAGCCCGGGTCAAGGTGCAGCGGATGATCGACCGCCGGAACGGCAAGAAGGTCGAGCGGGTCCAGAGCGAAGCCGACCGGATCGTCGCGGAGAAGACCGATCTCGTCGACGAGACCCGGCGTCGCATCCTCGCGGTTCTGACGCCGGAGCAGACCGGCGCCCTTCCCGGCAACTCGCGTCCGAGAGACGGTGCCGGTGGACCCGCGGGCGGCAGCCCGGGCGGCATCAGAAGCGAGAAGATCCGCACGCTCGCACCGGGCAAGGATCACCCGGCGCGTCCGCGATTCAAGAGCCCCGACGAGTTGAGCAAGAATCGCGACCGCGGCGTTGGCGCTCAGGGCATCTCGCCCTCCGGCAGCAAGGACGGAAAGCAGGATCGCGGCAGCGACTGACCCGCGATCGAAATCGGGATTTCACGGGGCGGTGCCGCATCGCCCCCCGGCACCATCAGGAAGCGACACCCTCGTGAGCGAACAGATCGGCGAAGAAGCACGTTTCGAAGCCTCGACCACCTTCGGGGGGGACGAGGACGCCGCTGCGCCCGAGATCACCCTCGAGATTCCCGGCGAATCCTCGTCGGAGGCCTCGTCGCCCGCCGGCCCGGATCTCGACCGCCTGCGACTCCTGGGCATCGAACTGCTGGACCGGATGCCGGCCTTCGACACGGAAGCCGCCGAGGTTCTTCCCCCCGAGGTCTCGGTCCGCCTTCGCGTGGTGCCGATCACGCTCGAGCCCGGACGCGTGACGGTGGCGATGCTGGACCCCCTCGACACCGAAGCGGTCGACGAAGTGGCGACCAGGACCTCGCGCGAAGTGGTGCGGGTCGGACTCGAGTCGGCGATCTTCGCCGAACTCATGAAGTCCGCGTACGGAACCACCGCGGCCCGCATGGCGGAAAGCCTCGCCGCGGACGACGACATCGCGAGCGAGACCGAGCACAACCTCGACGCGATCGAGGCGGATGACGTCCACCAGATGGCGGAACAGCCGTCGCTGATCAACCTCGTCAACCTGCTGCTTCTCGAAGCGATCCAGTCGCGGACGAGCGACGTCCACGTCGAACCCTTCGAAGACGAACTCAAGGTGAAGTACCGGGTGGACGGCGTGCTCCGCGAGCAACCCTCCCCGCCGAAGCACCTGCAGGCGGCGCTGGTCGGCCGGATCAAGATCATGGCCCACATGAACATCGCCGAGCGGTACGTCCCCCAGGACGGCCACATCTCGCTGCGATTCGAGGGCCGCAAGGTGGACATCCGCGTCTCGACCGTGCCGACGCTGTACGGCGAGTCGGTCGTGATGCGAATTCTCGACAAGTCCTCGCTTCCGCTCGATCTCAAGAGCCTCGGAATGGCCGAGCGTGATCGAGACACGATGGACCATCTGATCGCGAAGCCGCACGGCCTGGTGCTGGTCACCGGCCCCACCGGTTCCGGCAAGACGACGTCCCTGTACGCCGGCCTCAGCAAGCTCTACGACCCTCGGAAGAAGATCATCACCATCGAGGATCCGGTCGAGTACGAACTGTCGGGAATCAATCAGATCCCCGTCAATCCGAAGCGTGGACTCACCTTCGCCTCGGGACTCCGTTCCATCCTCCGGCAGGACCCCGACGTGATCTTCGTCGGCGAGATCCGCGACGCCGAGACCGTCGACATCGTGATCCGATCGGCCCTCACGGGTCACCTCGTGTTCTCGACGTTGCACACCAACGACGCGATCTCCTCCGTCGGTCGGATGATCGACATGGGGGCCGAGCCCTATCTCGTCGCGTCGGTGCTGGAAGGCCTGCTCGCCCAGCGACTCGGCCGTCGCATCTGCACGCACTGCAAGACCCGGGTTCCGATGCCCGAGGATCTCCTGCACCGACTGCCGCCGCGAGGAGGTCTCTCTGGGCGCAAAGAAACTAATCCGTAATTGTATAAAACGGAAACGGATTTCGGGAATCTCCGGAATATAATTTTATCACGTATTTTCGTCCAGATTACTCCAGAACATCATTTATCATCATTTATCTTTTATTTTC
>NYSW01000105.1 GCA_002683195.1 Phycisphaerae bacterium | reverse complement strand
TCCGATCGGTCGATCCGTCGTCGACCACGATGATCTCCAGATCCGCGTGGGACTGCCGGATCAGAGACTCGATGGTGAAACCGATGTATCGCTCCGCGTCGTATGCCGGAACGATCAACGAGACCGAGACTGCTTCGTCCTTGCGTGTCATGTGTTATTGCGGCCGCTGGACTGCAATACGCCTCCCGAGGCGGGGCGTTCCGCCTGAACCCACGCTGGGATCAGCTCGACCGCCGGAACTTTACGAACTGGGTTCACACCAGCGAAATCCAGCCAATCCTGGCATCGGTGACGAAAACCAATTCCGGTAACCTTCGTTCGTCCCATCGACATCCCTCGACGAATGCTCGACCGACTCCTTTCAGTATCGGTCTGGCTGGTGTGGCACTTCACACTCCGAGACGAACTTTCGGTAGGCGGTGGTTCGGATGCGGCCCGCCGTATCACGGTTCCGGTGTGATTCCCCGGGGAGCGGCCTTTTTCGGCCTCCGATGCCTGGAGGGATTCCGGCTCATCCGTGCGGGGTATCACCGCTTCGACCGGAGGACGTCGTCTCCTTCGATCCAACCGCATCCACTCGTCTCAGAAACCCTTCCAATGCCAGGGCCGCCGTGGTCCCCTTCGCTCGAACGGACCGGTGCTCGAATCGACGGCGGGGATTCAGCCAGCCGTCTTGCCGGCCTCGTGCCCGAGGTGTCCGCCGACGGCGAATCGTCGGTCGCGGATCGGATCGAACATCTCACGGCGATGCCGTTTCGAGTACGCCGGCGTCTTGAAGAGGACGCGACTCGATACATCGACATCCGGGTCGCACCCGCGGGGCACGACCTCGTAGGTGTCACGAAAAAAGACCGCACCGACGTCGGCCAGGCAATCAAGAAACAGATCCCGAATGGCGCCCCGCGTCGGATGTTCGAGCATCACCAATTCGTCCGCGTCAAGCGAGATCAACCATTCGCCGCCGTCCTTCCGAGCGAGCGGCGTCGCCCAGCGGGTCGCCAACTTCCGCCTTGCCATCCACGGCTCGTTTCGAGCCTGCAGAATGCCGTCCTTCAATTCCGGCGGAACATCGGGCAACCCCTCGGGATCGGGGCAACTGAGGCCCGGAAGGCCCTGGATGGTCCGCAGCGAATCATCGGACGAGCCGTCGTCGAACACGTGGAAGCGGGTCACACGGAGAAACCAGTGGTACTCAAGCTTCCGCCTCAGCAACCGAGCCTCGTTCTTCCGGGTGATGACCACTCCGATGCCGATCGACGGCCGCGGCTCGGCATTTCGCCTGTTTATGAAGTCATCTGCTCTACGCCCACGGCGACCACTGCGCCCACGGTGACCACCGGAACGCTTTCGCTCGCCGACGGTACAAAATCTTCGCCGACCACGACGTCGGTCGACCCTCGCCCGGTGCCGATCCGGACTCGAATCTTCGGACCGGATTCTGCCAGCCTTCCTCCGCCTTCAGGACCGCGCCGTGAAGCTCGAAGTCGGGCGCGAGCCGTCGCCGCAACTCCGTTTCGAGCCCGGAGGAGATCGTCGTCGAAGTTCGCTTGGAGGCGTTGCGCACCGGCAGTCGCACCCGAAGCGCCAGACGCTCGTTCATGAAGGCCACGAATCGGTCGACGCGTTCGAGCGCGAAGATCCTGTTCACGCCGATTTCGCCGGTCTCGTCTTGAATGAACTCATGCTGCGTCTTCACCCTGTAGCGCTTCTCGGAGCCAAGAAAGTACGCGACGAAGTCCTCGAATGACCAACCGCGATCAAACCAATCCTGGCCCTCGCGGCCCGGGCGACGAATGTAGCGATACCAGCTTCGAAGCTGTTCCAGCGGATCCCGGATCAGGCAGACCGTCTCGGGCATTCCGTGATCATCGCTCATCAGGGACGCAAGTCCGCGTTCATACGTGGCGAGGTCGACGTGCTTGAGTTTCGGATTGGCACCGAGCATCCCGCCGGCGTACAACGCGTAGGCCTCCTCCACGCTGGTGGATCCGGACTTCGGCGTGCAGAGAAACACGAGGCGTTCACGAGGAAAGGCGAGCATCATTTGATTCCGCTGACGAAGGGTGAAGTCATGATTCCTGAAGTCCGACCGGATTGCTCCGCTGGACGAGTACCGGGCGAGCCAATCACCCGTTCGCCTTCGATCAGGTTCTCAGGCCCGGTTCCGGGGTCGGAACGATCGAGGTGGGCCCACCTCTTCGGATCGTCCGGTCCATCCCTGCGTTCTCCGTCCCTAGAGTACCGAACAGCGGGGATCGAATGAAGTTGTTTGGATGATCTCGCATGAGGGTCGACCCACTTCCCTCGGTTCGTGTCGTTACCGGCCATAACCATGATGGTCCATGAAGCTGGAGGCCGTCGTCGTGATTCGTGCGATGTCCGCGGGATCGACCGTTTCCTTCCACTTGAACGCATGCGAGGGATCGATCCGGCCGCGGGCTTCGGGTACCCAGTTCCAGCGATCCGGGTAGGGGTCGCCTTGTGGGTCGTATCGCAGGTACCGGGTCGAGAAGTCGCAGCCCAGGAACTCGTACATCCGCCGCACGGTCTCCTCGGTCTCGCAGACCAGATCCTCGTAGCGAACCGTGAGGAAGTTGGGCCGTTCGAGATGGGGTCTGATCCGCTCGTCGTTCTCCAGCATCAGATTCAGGAGTTCATCTCCCCGGCGACGATCCTTGAATCTCTGGGCGGAGTTCCACAAGGCTCTGGGGTCGCGGACGTTGTAGATGATCCTGACATCGGGGAAGACCGAAAGGAGAGTGTCGAGGTATCTGATGTGACCGGGCCACTTGTCGCCGGCCACGCTGGCGTTGCAGCGACGAGCGAAATCGGCGAGGGCGGGCGGCATGGTCTGTCGAAAACAGGATGTGGTGAAGAGGCTGTTGTCAGTCAATCGGTTCAGGGTCCGTCGGAAGAATGCCTGTGGCTGGGCGTTCCAGATCCGCGACCAGCGTCGGACGTCCGATTCGGAAAATCCGTGCCGCCTCCACTTTTCGGAGTCAGGATTGAAGATGCTGGCCCGGGAGCCGGGCCGGAAGGCGTAGCTCTCCCAGAGGCACGCGACCTCGGGGTGCTGATCGAGCATGCGGGCCAACAACGTGGTCCCCGACTTCTCGCTCCCGACGCAGAAGAAGACCGTCATGTTCCGTCCTCTGGTGTTCAACCGCGAATCCCCGGCAATGTCCGTTTCAGTGGGCATGTTCGTTTCGGTGGGCGTGTTCATCCGGTGAAGAACTCGTATCCAAGTCGAGACATCACTTCCCCCGCGATGTCTTCGATCATCCGGATGTCTTCCGCAGAGAGTCTCTCAAGGCTCGACTCATTGAAGTCCTTGATCAGGCTCGGTTGTTCCGTCACATTGTGAATGGGAAGACTTTCACGCAGAAATTCATCGGGGTACGGATCGATCTTGAGGAAGCGGGTGATCCGGATCATCTCCTTTGAAGGATCTGCGCACAGATCTTCGTAGCTCAGAAGCAGACTGCCGTCCAACCGATCCAGGTCATCGAGCATGATCTGGTTCGCGATGGTCCAGTGCCGCGCAGCGCGTTCGACGGAGTGCCCCTCACGTCGTCGAATACCCTCGGCGACCGCGTATGGGCTTCGGGTGAGGGCCAGAAAGGATGCGGGTTTGAAGTGGTGTTGCAGCCATGGCCCTCGAATCGTGTTCGGCGGACTTTTTTCCATGAGAAAACGAGACCTGCCATCAACGGAATAATGACCGAGCCAGTCCCACTTGAGTCGAGCGGCCGACATTCCACCGCCGTCCTCGGGCACCTTGCGAAACACCTCGAGTCGCTCCGTCCAGATCCTCCGCGCCTTCAGCGGATTCGGACGAGGGAGAACGCGTGAGAGGTAATGCCCCTCCTCGGGAAGCTTCGAGATTTCGGGGTGTCGCCCAAGAAGGTTTTCCAGAAGGGTGGTCCCGGAGTTGTTGACCCCAAGAAGAAAGAGCCAGGAGATTCGTTTTCGTCGCAACCCGTGGATATTGATGGCTCGTCGCGTGAACCGTCGTGGCCGGCTCGACATCGAGCGTGCATGCTCTTGTTTCATGTCGAACCTCCTGGTCTTGCGTTGAACGGTCCGGGCGACACGCGATGTTCGTCAGTCGCGATCACCCCGGTGTTCGCGTTTGGTGAACTTGAGCTTGTCTCGCTGGATGCGCTCGACCTCGAGCACCTCTTGATCCTTGCCCCGCAGGGCGCGCCTCACATTTCTCAGGTCACGGGTGAGTCTCCGCATGCCGTCTGGCTCCAGCGACGCCGCATGATCGGTGCCTTTCAAGGTTCGATCGAGTGTGAAGTGACGCTCGATCCATTCAACGCCGAGCGCCATGGCGGCCACGTCGGCGGCGATCCCGAGGTGATGTCCGGAGAAACCGACCGCCTTGACTCTGCCGTCGAGTTTCTTCTTGAGCCGCGTGATTTCCAGGAGGCAGATGTCCTCGAACGCGACCGGATACCCGGAGGTGCAACTGTAGACGACGAGATCTCCAATGCGACCCCTGGATTCGAAGAACTGGACGATCTCGTCCTCTTCTTCATGGGTGGTCATACCGAAGGAGAGGTGTATTTCGCCGCGGTAGTTCACGCAGAGGTAATCCAGCATTTCCCAATGCAGGTTGCAGGCGGAGGGGATCTTGATGAACGCTGGATCCAGGGAGGTGATTTCCCTGGCCGATGTGGTGTCCCAGACGGAGCTGCTGTATTCAATGCCCAACTCGACGCACCAATCCTGGATCTGGCGATGCTGGTCGACGTCGAACTCCAGGAACTCGCGATGGGCGCCGTAGGTCTCGCCGTAGGCGTGCATGGGGTTGGGATGGGGGGCGTCGAATTCGTCCGTCGTGAGCAGCTCCTGCGGGCATCGTTTCTGGAACTTGACCACATCGGCTTTGCAGAACTGGGCGGCGGCCACCACGAGTTCCCGAGCAATGTTCATGTCGCCGCGGTGGTTGCAGCCGACTTCTGCGACGATCCTGGGAGGGTCAGCCATTGCTGGCCGTCCTTTCAAGGATCAGATCACAGAGTTCGCGGACGGCTCCCTTGCCGCCTTCGGCGGCCAGCACCCAATCCGCCACGTGTCGTACCGATCGGTGGGCGTCGGCCGGGACGACTCCAACCCCGGCCGCGGCCAGGCAATCGGCATCGTTCGCATCGTTTCCGATGTACACGGTGTGGTCGAGGCTCAGGTCGTGCTCCGCGCACCATGCGGTGAACTTTTCGAGTTTGCTTCGTCCCAGGCCCTGGAAGCACTCGAGTTCGAGCTTCTGGCATCGAGCACGAACGACCGGGTTGAGTTCGCTCGACATCACGGCCATCCTGATGCCTGCATCGCGCAGGCGGGCGATGCCCCATCCGTCACCGCGATTGCAGCGGACGCTTTCCTTCCCGTCTTCGGAGAGATAGACGGCGTTGTCGGTCATGACTCCATCGAAGTCGAAGACCACGGCCTCGACGTTCCGAGGAAAGTTCGTGACGGAGAGTGCCGCGAGTGCCTGAGCGATCCGAATGTCTTCGGGGGAGTCGATCTCCCACGAACGACTCGTGGGCATCTCTGAGATGACGGTCTTCCCGAAGAATCGGTGGTGGGATCGCAGAAAGCCCGGGGTCCGCATGACGTAGACCGCGCCATTTTCGCTGTATTCGGGTTCGAGGTCCTGTCGCCGCCTGCGTTCGGCCCCGTCGTGGTTCACCCCGGTGGCGTTCGCCTTGTTGTTCCAGATGAAACGGTGTGATTCGGTGGCGGTGAAGGCGCTGTCCGCGTCGGCCTCGATGAGGGTGCGGATGCAGTCGTCGATGTCCTCACTGTGGGTCAACGGGGAGGTGCACTGCAGGAAGACGGTCAGGTCCGGAGGCGCGTCGAGGTTTTCCAGCGCATGAAGCAACGCATCCTCCGACGAGGCGAGATCGTCGCTGATCGCGGCCGGACGCATGACGACCTGCGCGCCCGCCGCTCGGCTGACTTCCGCGATTTCCGCATCGTCCGTCGAGACGACGACCGGGCCGACCAGTTCGGCCGCCTGAGCGGCTTCGATGCTCCAGCAGATCAGAGGCTTTCCGTTGAACCGCCAGAGGTTCTTTCGGGGAATGCCCTTGGAACCGCCGCGAGCGGGGATGATGGTCAAGGCGTGGTTCATGTGTGCGTTCTGGGGACGGATGGCATGGGTTCGAATTCGCTCAGGAACCGTTCAGGTATCGAAGGATCGCAGGTCGCTCCTTGCGCCCGATCAACGTGGCGAACGCCCAGGTGAGGTGGCCGCGATCCCAGGTAAACGGTAACCCCTCGGTCTCGAGAATCCACCCTGTTTCATATGATCACCTTCGGTTGTTACCGGATCAGACGGGGCAGAAAGGCACATCCGCGCGTTCATGCACGGCCTTCTCCGTGGTGAAGATGTTGCCCGCCTTCCTCGCGAGATGCCGGATCACCATCACATCGGTGTCCGCATGGGAGCTGGCGGGCGTGCCGCGTTTCTCGATCACCGGATTGATCGCGTAGGAATGGGTCAGCTCGAAACTGAACCCGCTGAGGATGTAGCGGTCGTATCGCTTTCGATCGATGGCCAGCGCGAGGGCGATGACGCCGGTGGACGGGCGTTTCCGATTCAATTGCGAGAGTACGTCGGGATTCCGATCACAGAGCCGCTCGACGAGCGTGTCGTACTCTTCAGGCCCGATCGCGATCATCTTGTCGTGGGTATAGGAGATCGACCGTAGTTTCCTCTTGAGATAGGAGGGCTGCATTCGATGGAAAGGTTTCTTCCTGGACGTCTTGATGCGGTGGAGAAGGCGGGCAAAGCCGCGCTTGCCTTCATCTCTTTCACGCAGGAAATACACGGTCCCCGTGGACAGACCGGTCAATGCCGCAAGACTCTGCCTCCCGGCCTCGATGTTGGTGGCCATGATCGGAGTCATGGCCGTGAAGACGGGGCGAGGCAGATGATGCGCTTCCGCCGAGCGTCCGGAAGCGTTCGCACAGGCGACCTCCGTGTAGCTTTCCGGTGGTGGCAGGGCGGGTTCAGGCTTCGAGCCGAGAATCAAGAGAGTACGCATCGACGACCATCCGAATCTTGCGGGTTCAGCGTGAAGGCGGATCGTGATCCCGGCGCCTCATGTTACGGCGGGTGGATCGGGGAGGCATGTTCCTCCTGGTGCGTCGGGGTGGGTGGATCAAGACGTCGGATCCGGATCGATGGCGTCGGGTGGATGCGGCCGAGCACCTTTCCTCGTCGCCCCTGATGCGGCGTGGTGCCCGAGCCGGAGTCCGATCAGGCGGCGAGCCGATCCTCGCATCCGCCATTCCTGGAAAACGAATCCGCAGGGGGTCTGAATGGCGATATAAGAGAGCCATGGATCTCCTCGTCTGGTCATTGGTCGTTTCGACGCTTGCCGTGCTGGGCGGGCTTGCGTACCTGCTCGCGAGACGACGGCCCGCGAATGCGGGGACTCGGCGACGGTGGTACGAGACCAGCCACGAATTTCGAGCTTTCGAGAACCTCGAGCCTGCGGGCCGTGCCGCCTGGGTCACCAGCTGCAACCGGGAGTACTTTGAAGGTGTTCTGAAACTCCATCGGTCGATGCGTCGGGTGAAGACCGAGTTCCCGCTCGTGTGCTTCTGCACGGATTCGACGACGGCGGAACAGGAACGTGCGTTGGTCGATGCCGGCATCATCACGAGAAGGGTTGCGCTGTCTTCTCTGACCAATCCCTACAAGCACAAGTGGCTGGAAGCGTTCGTCAAGCTGGAGTGCTGGAAGCTGACGGACTATGACAAGGTGTGCTGGATCGATTCCGACACCTTGCAACTGCAGAATTCCGATGAACTGATGAACGTGTCTCTCAAGCCTCACGGCATCGCGTGTGCCGTCGATCACGAAGTGTTTCCGGAACCGTCCGAGCACGTCCGGCTTCGAATGATTCAAACCGGTGTCTTCGTCTTGCGACCATCACTTGATACCTACGACTTGATCAGGGACAAACTCGGGAAGGTGGAATCGGTGGACGGGAGCGATCAGGGATTCCTCACCAGCTATTACGCCTTGTCTTCCTTCGACGATGTTCGCTTCTTCTCGTCTTCATACAACTACATGAAACGCGGACTGAAGCGGCATCCCCAGTTCGACCTGTCAGAGATCAAGATCCTTCACTACGTCGGGCATCCGAAGCCCTGGGATGGCGGAGAGCCGGGATACGAGCGTCTGCAGCGGATCTGGGATCTGGCCTGAGCTCGCAGCTGGTCTTCGTGCATCTGTCTGCAGATGAGTTTCATCGGTTCTCGGTCTTCGAGTCGTCCTGGGAACACCTGCGATCGGGGCCCTGAAGTCCCGTCGTCCGCACGCCTGCGCTCGATCGACCCGTTCATCGTCTTCCCCCTTCGGTTTTTCGGCTCAAGAGAGGCGTGTTGCTAGCATTGGTGTCCCGGTGCGTGGTGACTCTCATTTGGCGAGTTCACATGGGTCATTGGATGATCCCGCTCGGCGGAACGGAGCGTGAAGACATGGCGTCAGAAAATGATGGCAATTGGGCGAAGTACCGACTGGGTGATTTCTTCCAGTTCCCCGAAGGGAAGACGCGTCATGAGAAATTCCCCGGGACGATCATTGACGAGTATTACCAGCGAACCTCGAAAACATGCGACTACAAGGTCCTGCGTGACGTGATCGATGACGTTCGATCCACCCGGAAGATCGAGATCCCGAGGCGCGATTGCGGCGTCATTCATCTCAGAACCGGTGACATCATCGACAACAGCGAATTCACCGTTGACGAGTTCCTGGCCAGGAAGCGTTACTACGTGTACGACCATGAGAAGAACGCGTACAAGAAGAAGCGGTGGAACCAATACGTGAAGACCAGCAAGTACTACGAGCGGGTTGTGAAGAAACTCAAGAAGCTCAAGATCGGGCAGGTGTCTTTTTCATACAACCTCGACTTCAATCCCTTCCCGAAGACCAAGACACGGAGCCATCATCGTTCCGAGAACAATGGGAAATCCATCGAGTACGTTCAGAGAATCCACGACTTGTTCATCAAGGAATCGTTTGGTGTCGTGAGATGTGAACGTCGTGACGTCGATCATGACTTCATACACATGTGCAACAGCAGCTTCTTCGTCCCGAGCGGCGGTGGCCTTTCGAGGATAATTGCGAGGATGGTCAAGTTGAAAGGCAAGAAGGTCGTGAAGGGGGAGTGGTAGCGCCTCCCCGGCTCTGCCCGGGTCGCGTGGCCGGAGTCTTTCGATAGCAGGGGACGCCTGTTCTGCCGGTCAGATGAAGTTCAACTGCTCCGACCGGTCGCCCACGATGAGATGGGACTCGAGTACTTCATTGATCGCATGTTTCGCGCATCCGACGCACTTGCGCGGATCGATCGAGTCGATCAGTTCCCGGTGGCGTTCTCCGCCCCAGAGTCGTGGCATTTCCTGCCAGTCATCGCGGGTGTAATCGTCGGTCAGCACGAAGATCCCTCGGGCGTCACAGCACAGATGGAAGGTGTGGCTTGCGTCGAAGACGCCGCCGAGCGGTGTGGCATGGCACTTGGTGAATCGATACTTGTCGGCGAAATCACGGGGATAGGCGTTCTTGATGATCGCGCGGACTCCCAGATCCGCAGCGATCTCCTTGACTTGTTCGACGTCGTTTGAATTGTCGGCCTCGGTGGTCGAGGGCTCGATCACCGGAAGAAGACCGTGGCCGAAGTCCTCCTTGCCAAGATGCTCGGTGGAACTCCAGCGAAGGAACTTGATCGCCACGTCGAGGGTCGGAGCCTTCGATCGGACGTCTGCGATGTTGTCGAGGATCTTCTCGAAATTACTCGCAGGGCTCTTCTTCAGCCGGCTCCAAGTCTCCCCGGTCCCGGCATCGAGGCTGATTCCGAGCCAGTCGAGTTTCGCCAGCGAATCGGGCGTGAGACGCTCGAGGTACACGCCATTCGTGATCAAGCCCATGTCGATCTCGGACTCGGACCCTGAGCCGATCAACGTATTGATGCCCTTGTGGAGGAGCGGCTCCGAATCTCCTGCGATCCGCCACGACTTCACGCCCCAGTCGCGGGAGAAAGATCCAAGCCGGTTCATCGTGGCTTCGGACATGAACTTCGTCGGTCGACTTGATCGGCTCGCGGCCTGACAGCACCATTCGCAGTCGAGATTGCAGACGCCGTCGACGGGATCGATATCGACGAGGATCGGGGGTGTGAATCGTCCGCTCTGAATCCCCAGAAGGCGATCCGGGTGGGCGAGCAGTTTGAGTCGGATATCTCGGCTCTGGCTTTGACTCGCGTCTTGGTTTGAACCGGAGATCACGACTTCATCCCCCTCTGGGTCTCGTCTCATGGGTCGGTCATCCTGTGGCCCGAGCGCTGGCGCTTGGGGCAGGGTGGGAAATCGATCCTCCCGGCCATTGGAGTCGAAAGAGTCTCGGGTTCGGCCACCGATCGAGTCCAGGCTGCAGCATCGACTAGACCTGAATTCCAGCCTTTGGCGGAAAGAAAAGATCGAAAAGAGAGAAATGACTTCTCGGCGTCGCCAGGAGCATTCCGGAGAGCTCTTTTTATCCGCGTGTGATGTCATCGCCATCGCCGGCATCCGCGTTCGCCGTCTTGACGCTCCTATTGTCGCCCACTTCGGCATGCATCATGACCGTGTCGGCGGGCGGTGATCAGGGCAGGGCGGTGGCGAGGGCTGCGACCTCGAGGTGGGCGGCGGTTCGGCGTCAACCACTCCGGCCCGGGTCCGAAAGGATGCGGGCCTGTCTCATGGTTGCGGCGTGATCCCGGACTGTGGGGTAGAGATTCGAGGCGACGTTCCTGGCCTGCGGTAGGTGTCGGGCGGCCCGGGTCGTTCACGGAATGTTTCCAATTATGGTTTGAAATCACTCATCGCTCGGCTATCCTCGCCAGCGGCTTCTCGGCCGCGGGTTCCGGCTGGTCCGACGTTTTGACGTCATACTCGCTGAACCTTTGTTCCCGTCCCTCCACCCAGACCTTGGCACATACTTGCCTCGCCATTTTGAAGTTCAAGGAGATCGATGATGAGTTCCGTCAATCGTTTGAAGACGTACACCACGCTTGCCGCGGCCCCGTGTGCCGCCCTTGGTGGCATCGCCGCCGAAACCCACGCCGCACCGGGAGGCGTCGGGGTCACCGCCCAGTTGCAGGGCGGCACCTCTTCCACATCGGGGAGTTTCATAACTGCGAACGCTTTCTCTGCGGGAAGTCTGCAGTTTCAGGCGTTCATCTTCGTCTATAGCGCTGCGAGTCAGAGCGGGGGGCTGCAGCTTGC
>NYSW01000104.1 GCA_002683195.1 Phycisphaerae bacterium | reverse complement strand
GTCCCACTCTGCCACGATCCGCTGGTACTTGCTGAGTGCTTCCGGAGAGCCGGCGCGACCGAGGGACAGGCGGCGGCCGTCGACGCGGGTGTACGCGTAGTGGCTTCCCTTGACGGTTTGGGTCTTGAATGCGGGGCGGTTTTTTGGCTTGTCGGGCATGGCGACTGGCTCCGTGTCTCCGCGTTTGACGCGGGGTTTGACACGTGGAGTGAAAGTCGCAGCCCGGATCCGATCCGGGGTATCCCCCAAATGGAGGATTCGACACGGTTTAGATGAAAGCGGGTGACCGGGGTCGAACCGGCAACATTCAGCTTGGAAGGCTGACGCTCTACCAATTGAGCTACACCCGCGAACGGTGCCCGACCGATCGAAACCGGCAGGGATGGGAGATCGTACTAGCCGCACAACACTTGTGCCACCCGGCAACCGAGAAGTTGACCGTCCCACCCCCTCGGACGATGACAGGTGGCCCCCCGGCGCTCTCCCGGGTACCCCTTCCGATGTCGGCAGACGGGGTGGTGAATGCCTTCAATCTTCCGTGGGACGGCCTGCTCGAGCGGCCTGGGGACGGCGAGCGGAGAAGACACCTCCGCTGGCCAGCAGGAAAGCCCGTCTCCGAGGTGAGCGTGATTGCATGGATCACCGGATCTTCTCTCACGCTCGCCGTCCGGACGAACGAACGGCACCATCGAGGTTCCGGTGAGCGCATCACGAGGCCGAGATCACCCCAACACCGCGAAGACGGATCACGCGGCACATCGGACAAGGTCCGGCGTCATCGACGATGATGGGTTGGTGCACGCTCATCGACCGGCGCCCCTCGCCCCCATCCTCGCCCTCTCCTTTCTCGCGACCTTCGGGACGGCGGTCCTTTGGAACGGGCTGGCGTTCATCGCAAAGGAAGCCTACGGATTCGATGAAGGCTGGAACCTCGCCCTGGCCATCTGGAATGGCGCCGTCTACGCCCTTGCGGCGTTTCGATCCGGAGCCGTCCTCCGGCGACTCGAACGCTTCATGAAACCTCGCACCGTCCTGGCGTGGGTCTTTCTCCTTCAGGTCCTGATCTGCCCCATGGTCCTGGCCGGATCCTCCACGGTGCTTCTTTTCGTGGTGGCCGGCGCCATGTCCGGACTCGCCGCGTTCTTCTGGCCGGTGATCGAGGCCTTCGTCGCCGCGGGTCGCACCCCGGATCGAATGCGGCATGCCATCGGATGGTGGAACGCGACCTGGATGACCGCCCTGGGGCTCGCGCTGGTGGCGATCGCACCGTTTCTAGCCGCCGGACATGCGGCGTGGGCGATCGTCGCCCTGGCGCCCCTGAATCTGATCTGCCTCGCGGTGCTGCTGGTGGGACTTCCGCCTCGCCCCGCCGCCCACGCGGAAGTGCAACCCGAGACCCAGCCCCCCCCGGGGTATCACGATCTCCTCGCGTCCCATCGAGCCATGCTGCCGTTGGCCTACGCGCTCATCGGCGCACTCAGTCCACTGATGCCCTATCTCCTCAGCGATCTGGAAGCCCCCCTCCTCTGGCAGACTCCCTTGACCGCGACCTGGATGTTCGCCCGAGTCGCCGGGATCACGGTGCTGCGTTTCGTTCCCTGGTGGCACGGGCGTTGGACCACCGCGGTTCTCGGCGCGACTCTGCTCCTTGGCGGCTTCGTGGGCGTGATCGCATCGCCGTCGATCACCATGATCATCATCGCACTCACCGTCTTCGGCCTCGGCCAGGCGGTCATCTACTACGGCTCGCTGTACTACGTGATGCGAGTGGGCGACGCGGACATCGATGCGGCCAGCACCCACGAGGGACTCATCGGCGTCGGATATGCCGCGGGCCCGGCCGCGGCCGCGGTCGGAGTGATCGCCGGTGGTGGCGGCCTGGTCATCGCGTCGAGCCTGTTGCTCCCCGCCGCGGCGGCCTGGCCGGCGATCCGGCCGTGGTGGCGAGCCCGCCGCCGTTGACTCAGGCTTCCGGCGGAACGCCGTGGAGCAGCATCCGCAGACAACCTTCAAGTCCCGGGGTTTCGAAACGGAAACCTTTATCTTCCAAGGTCGACGGCGTCGCCAGGACCCCCTCCAGCAGAAGCGGCTCGGCCATCCGCCCGAACATCGCTCGAACCACGAAGGCCGGAAGCGGTGCGATCGCCGGACGACGAAGGACCCTTCCAAGCGTGCGGGCGAAGTCGACCTGGGTGACCGGCTCGGGCGCCGTCGCGTTGACCGCGCCTTCGATCGACTCGTCGACGATCGTCCGATGCAGAATGCCCAGAAGATCATCCATGCCGACCCAACTCATCCCCTGTCTTCCAGATCCCACTCGTCCCCCCGCACCCATTCGGAATGGCAACAACATCTTGCCGAGCGCCCCTCCCTTGGGTGTGAGGACGATTCCGATCCGCGGGTGAACCACCCGAATACCTGCGGCCCGGGCCGGATCCGCCGCTCGCTCCCAGTCGACGGCGACCTGCGCCAGCCAACCATCCCCGGGGTCGGCCGAGTCGTCCGCGACCTCCGTTCGATCGCCGTAGATCCCGACGGCACTGGCGGACACCAGAACCGCCGGCGGTCGCTCAAGGCCGGCCAGCGTCTCCGCGAGAAGGGTCGTTCCCCGGATCCGTGAGTCGCGAAGCACCTGCATTCGCTCGTCGGTCCATCGTTCGTCCGCGATGCCGGCCCCCGCCAGATGCACCACGGCGTCCGCACCATCGAAGACCGCGGCGTCGATCGATCCTGCATCCGGGTTCCATCGGTACTCGCCGGCATCTCGAACCGGTTCACGCCGGACCAGCGTCCGAACCTCGTGGCCACCGGTCCGAAGGAAGGCCACCAACTGCCGACCGATCAAGCCACTGGCACCGGTCACCACGACCAAAAGCGGGCGGCCGGGTCCTTCTTCGAGGTGACGTCGAAGATCGCTCGAGGTTCGCCAGTGACGCCAACGGAACAGCTTCTCAAGGTCGTTCTTCGCGAGGCCCGCGCCGAGGTTTCCGAACGGCGCGAGCGGCATGCGATACGCGATCGAATCCGCCAATCGGCTGGCACCCGCATCTCCACCGGGGTCGGCTTCGAACCGGTGTTCGTGCCGCCACGCCCCGAACGGCCCCGATACCTGCACATCGACGAAATATTCTCCGCGAACCGCCTCGTCGATCCTCGCCCGCCAGGACTTGCGGACCGGTCCCAGCGGCACGGACAGGACCGTCTCCGCTCCGACCCGCATCGGCCCGGCGTCCTCGATGACCCGGACGTCCTGCCAGGGTGGAAGCAGCCGATCCAGCGCCCCCTGCCGAAAATGCCAGTCGGCCAGTTCGGCGACCGGAGCGGCGATGCGGCTCTCGTGGCGAAAGGTTCGGGCGGAGCCCGTTCGGGTGTGATTCGTGCTGCCGGACATGGTTGATCGATCCTGAACCGTGGAGTCGGGCACCAACGGCCCTGGATCCGGCTTCGACGGAGAAGGGATCCAGACGCAGTGTGACCGGGATTCCGAGCACTTGCAGACCGACCCCGATCCGAAGCACCCCCTACCATCCACATGATGACGACCCCTTCTGGATCCAGACCCGAGATAATGGTGCCGCAATCCGACATTCCCGGTCTTCTGGCCGATCGACGGCGACGCCTCGATCAGGCCCTGGCCGCCTTCGACGCCGCCTCCGCCGACGCCATCGCGGTCATCGACGCCATCGGACGAACCGTCCGGACCGGCGGGCGAATCGTGACCTGTGGCAACGGAGGAAGCGCCGCCGAAGCCCTCCACCTTTCCGAAGAGCTGGTCGGCCGGTATCGCACCGATCGGCCCGGGATCGCCTCGATCTGCCTGAACGCGGACCCCACCGCCCTGACCTGCATCGCCAACGATTTCGGATTCGACGCGGTGTTCAGCCGCCAGTGCGAATCGCTGCTCGGTCCGGACGACTGCCTGGTGGTCTTCACGACTTCCGGGCGAAGCGAAAACCTACGCGCCGCCCTCGACGTCGCGATCGCCCGCGGCGCGACTCGCGTCGGATTCCTGGGGGGTGATGGAGGAACCGCGGCCGAACGCTGCGATGCTTCGGTCATCGTGCCGGGGCCCGATTCGGCCGCGATCCAGGAAGTCCACCAGTTCCTGATGCACGCCTGCTGTGAACAGTTCGAACCCCCGCTCGAGACGAAGAAACCATGAGCACCAACCACACGACCACGTCCCCCGTCGACTCCATGGCGGGAGTACCGTCCAATGGCCACCTGATCGGCACCATCCTGGTCCGGATCGTGATCCCACTCTGGGTCGTGGCCGGTGCGTCGGTGAAACTCTGGACCTTCAATCCCGGCTTGCTGCCGGAGCCGATTCTAGATCTGGTGAAGGAGAGCGCAAGTCTGTTCGGAGTTTCCAACCTCGGTTGGTGGCTGGCCATGTGGCTGCGTTTCTTCGTGGCGACGGAGGTCGCGGCGGCCCTCATCATGTTCGCCTCGCCTCGACTGGCCAGATTCGTGGCGAGTTTCATCCTCGCGGTCTTCCTCGCGGTCCTGGTGGCGACCATGGCCAAATCGGCGCAACGAGATGGCATCTCCGCGATCTGGAGCGGGAGCTGCGGGTGCTTCGGCTCCGCCAGCCCTCCACCGATCGGCATGTTCGCGATCGATGGAATCCTGCTGCTCGGCGTCATCTTCATCCGACCGATCCACGAACCCGGGGTTCCGTTGCGGGCCGGCATGGTGCTCGCCTCGCTCGCGATCGGCGCCGGCATCGGCTTCGGCCGTCCGACGCCGGTGATCAAGCTCACACCGGCTCCCGCTCCCGCCCCAATCCAACCGTTGGACACCACCCCGGTCACGACCGACGAGCCCACCCGGGCCGACGCCGGCTGGGGCACCGCGCCGACCGATCTCGAACCGTTCTACTTCACCGAATTTTCCGAATGGGTCGGCCAACCTCTTTCCGCCCAACCGCTCGCGAGACTCATCTCTCGCCCCCTCCCGGACTGGATCGATCGGGACCGATTCCATCTGGTCTTCCACCGGGCCGACTGCGAGCACTGCCACACGTTGCTCGAGGATTTCTTCAGCGGCCCCCTGGACACCCCGGTGATCGCGGTCGAAATCCCCGACTCCGACCCCGAGGCGGCCCTCCCGATGCCTTGCGAAGCCTGCCGGTTGCACGAACTCCCGTCGGGACCGCAGTACGTCCTCAGTACTCCCGTCCTGCTGACGGTTGAAGACGGGGTGGTTCTTGCCGCCTGCGAGGACTCCGATGACCTGAACCTGGTGGCGGACACCATCGAGGCGGGCCGATAGAAGAATCCGGTCCGAAAGTCACACCGAACAGCGTTTCCCTTGCTGAAAATCACCGATCGCCTCAGTGGAGCAGAAAAACGATGCGTCGCGGAATCCAACGGTCAACCATCCTCGCCCTCTCTCCCGCCCTTTTCTTCCTGCCCGGGTGCGAGCCTCCGGCGGAAGCCCCGGCCGAACCGGCTCCGACCGGCGCCGCCGCGGCCACGACTGATCCGTGGGGCCCGATGCCGGAAACGGTCGAGCCGTTCTACTTCACGGAATTCGAGCAGTGGGTCGGCCAACCGATCGCCACGCAGGACCTGGCAAGACTCATCCAGCGACCGATTCCAGCCTCGCTCGACGAAGGCCGGGCGTTCCTCATGTTCTACCGGGAGGACTGCGAGCATTGCCATCACATGCTCGAGGAATGGTTCACGCAGTCCGTCCCGGCACCCACCATCGCGGTGGCGGTTCCAGATGCGGATCCGGAGAATGCAATCCCCTTCCCATCAACCCTGGTCGACAGACGCTCGCTCCCCGTCGGACCGCAATACGTGATCAGCACCCCGGCACTCTTTGCGATCAAGGACGGCGTGGTCACCGGCTTCGCAAGCGACCCCGACCAACCGGACCAGGTCGAAGCCTGTCTCTCCTCCAATTCCGATTGATCCCATGAATTCCACCACCCCCATCCGCCTCCTGCTCTCAGTCGCGCTCGTGGCGGCGGCCATCACGATCGCCACCGTGGGAGGCCACGCCATCCCCTTGTGGATCATCGGCATCGCGGGCAAGGCGGGCGTCGACCCGGAACTGGCCGGACGAGTGACCGCGGGCGCCTGCGTGGCGATCGCCGGCATCCTGCTGGCTCTGGGACGTCGTGGCCGGATCCCCGCGATCATCGCGGCCGGCGGCCTCACCTTCAGCGGAATCGCGGATGCTTCGGCCCTGTTTTCCCTCGGTGATGACGCCTCGGTCGGATTCCTGCGACCAGCCATCCAACTGCTCTTCGGAACCGTCGCCTTCATCGGCCTCCTTCGCGGCAAGCCGGATGAACGAAAGCTCCGCCATCCGATGCTCGCCGGCTCGGGGGCCGTGGCGTCCGTGCTGGTCGGCGCCGCCATCGCCGCGAATCTGAGCGTGTCGATGCCCGACGGGTTCCGCAATCAGGCGCCGGGACGCGAGCGTGACGGACGTTTCGCCGTTCACGAACTCTCGGCCGAACAATGGGTCGGACAGCGGATCGAGGAAACGCCACTCCACGAACATCTTCCCGCGGTCCGAGCCCTGGTGGCGGATCAACCGACGCTGATTTCCTTCTACCGCCCGAATTGCGACTCGTGTCACGATCTCTTCGACGGTCACTTCGGCGAGCGACTTCCAGCGAGGGTCATCGCCATTCGGGTGCCTCCGGCCGATGGGGTCACCATGGGCGAAAGCGATCTCCCCTCGGACGTGTACTGCGCAGACTGCATCAAGCTCGTCCTGCCCGAAGGCCCGGTGTGGCTGGTGGAATCACCGGTGGTGATCGAGGTGGTCGATGGCGTCGTGACCTGCGTCTCGACCGACGACTACGACCGATGCATCTCCGACGCCGTCACCCAGGCGGAAGCCCTGTACCGGGAGCAGGCAAAGGAGATCAAGGCCGGCTGACCCGCCTCAGCGGATCGACCGGACGCGAGCGGCTTCGGCCGCGGCCAGAAGCACCTCTCCGGTTTCGGCCGCGTTGAGCGCCGTCTTGCCGAAGCCGGCGATCGCCCCGGCCTGCGTCGCCTTTTCCTGCGCATCGTCGAGGTTGGAAACCAGCATCGCGACGTGGTGAGCTTCCGGCTGGTGGAAGCCGCGAATCAATTCAATGCCATCGGCGGAATCGAAGAAGCCATCGAGGCTTCGATTGACCATCAGCACCGTCGGGCGATCGCCCCCGGATGCAAGGCGGTCGCGAAGATCGCTCTCTTCGGAAACCGACTCCACCTCCGCGCCTTCGAGCACCCGCTGAACCGCGGTCCGCAGCATCCACGAATCCGGGCCGCAGTGTCCGACGGCGAGAAAGAGAGGCGACTGAACGGTATCAGGGGGCGTGATCATTCCCGCAGCCTAGGGACCCGGAGGAACCGAGGGAAGCCGACCCGGGATGAAAATCGATCTCTTCCGCTCGAACCTGAAGGGTTCCGACCCCTGGAACGCCGAACGTCCTCGGTGATCGCTCGCAATCCAGAACCGCGACCGCGACCGACTTCCAGAAGGTTCGAGCGACCGCATCGACCCGCCTCCGATCGACACCGGGCGTCGACGCCACCATCGTCCGGATCCGTCCGGCCACCATCCGCTCGTCTCCATTCGTCAGACCGGCCCGCAGCCAACGAACCAACGAAGGGGGCGGCACCGACGAGGACGGCGTCGGACTCCCGGCTCGAAACTCGATCGCCTCCCGCGCCGTCGCCGCGATTCGACCGCCCGCCCCGGGATGAATGGCCTCCAGGGCGGGCAGGACTTCACCCCGCACTCGCCCTCGGGCTCGATCCATCCGTCGGTTCGAGGGGTCATCGACCACCGATACCCCACACCCACGAATGAACGACTCGATCTCGACCCGTCTCACATCGAGCAACGGCCGCACGATCGTCACTCGGTCGTCGATCGTTCGGGTTTCGGGAATCCCGGCGAGTCCGGCAAGTCCGGTTCCCCGGGCCAGCCGAAGCAGGGCCGTTTCCGCCTGGTCATCCGCATGATGACCGGCGAGAATCACCGTCGCGCCCTGTTCGAGTGCCATCTCATGCAGCGCTCGCCAGCGGGCGTCACGGGCGTCTTCGCTGGAGATCGAAGCTCCTTCGGGCCAGGTCAGCCGACGATGTTCAAAGGGCGTCCCGGTGGCGAGGGCGAGTTCGCCAACCTTGCGAGCTTCTTCCACGCTTTCCGCGCGGAGCCCATGATCCACGTGCCCCAGCGCCAGACGGCCCACGCCGGGCGGGCGTCGGCGTTCCTTCAAGGCGCGGGCGAGCAGGAACAACGCGGTGGAGTCCGGCCCCCCGCTCACCGCGACCAACATCGAAGCCCCGATCACTCCGGTTCGTTCGAGCCCTTCGGCCATCCGGGCGGCCAGCGGAGATCGCGAGGCGGCCAGAAGCAGTTGGTCCGCGTCGATCGGAGGCTTGAGATCGACGTCATTCACGGAGAGGAGGTCCGCCCCCCTGCGGTTCGGCCCCCGGGGGCCGACGCATCGGTCTCCGGAAGCGATTCGGGGTTCCATTCCTGTGCCGCGGAGACGCGGGTCAGACGGATTCGAACCCGCCCTTGAACCGCGCGATCATCCTGACGCTCTGTCGACCATTCCACGTGGTCGAATTGTTCGAGCCAGACCGAAGCACGTTGGAGAAGGGTCGCATCCCCGGCCGCGACCGCATCCGAGCCTCGGCCTCGCAACAACCCGAGCTCCGACAACTGAAGGCCGATCCGCGAGGGACTGGCCACACCCCACATCGCCCTTGAATCCACGGTGAGCCGGGGCGACCCATCGTCATCTCCCACCGGTTCCAGAGCTTCGGAAACCCGCCGAACGATTCGAGGCGACGAACCAACCACCAGCCATCCTCGGTCATCGTCGATTCCGCCACACACCGTCCAGTCAAGGCTGGCCGCCAGGGCTGCGGGATGTCCATCGACGGCCTCGAGGAATCCCGGTCCGAGCGAAAAATGTCGAAGGCGGCCGTCGCGCGATCGCTCGACCCCGGAGGAGGCTCCCTCATCCCAGTTCGACCGAACGGCGGTGCCCGCCGAAGCCAACCACGCATCCACCGCGTCTTCAAGTTTCCGAGGATCGACCGCCTCTCCCCCCCGCATCGGAACCGCGATGCAGACCGAAGGAACCTCGATCGCACCGAGTTCACCCAGAATCACCGACTCTCCGTCGATGGCCACCAGCCGGCGGGGCGCGAATCGCCGACGAATCCAGGCTTCGGGCACCAGCTCCGGAACGCTCGAAGCATGGCGAATGATCATCGGATCGAGAAGGCCGACCCCGCCTTCCTGCATCACGCAGGCCATCCGACCATCGAGGCGAGCGATGGGACTGGTATCCAGCCGAACCGCGGTACGGATCGGGAGCGGACTGGCGTCGTACTCACCGAGGAAGTCGATGTCCGCCGAGAATCGGTTCTGCGGATGAATGGAAAGCAGCGTCGCCCCCCCGGTCGGAGCAGCATGCCGAAGCACCACTTCGATCGCCCCCGGCTGTGGACCATTCGATCGTGGCGTCTCGAACGGCCGAACGCTCTCCCACTCCGGGTCGCGAAGGCGATCAGCGGTGGAATCCAGCCAGCGACCGTTCTGCGGCCCGATCAGCAGCCACGGTTCCGCCAACAAGACATCCAATCTCTGCTCCGGCAGTCGGAATCGTCCTCCCCCCATCAATCGAGCCCCGAGGGACATCAGCCCTCGCTGAATGACCACCGGATCCTGCCAACGAACGCCCTGCAACCAGGTCCGCCCGTCATCGGCGACCGCGTGGATGAACGCCTCCGGATTCGGAACCAGACTCGACCTGACCGGGGCGACCAGATCCCAACCGGACCGGATCGGATGAATCACCTCGTCGATCGTCTCCACCAGTAACTCGCCCCAGACGCTCCTGGCGTCGGCTGCCGCCGCCGATGGGTCGGCCGATCCATCCGAGGCCCAGGCGATGACCACCTTTGATTCCTCCGGCGCCAGCCAGACGACCCGATCCGAACCCTCGGGGTCCGGGGGAGCCGCCTCGACCTCTCGCTCCAGCCCCGCCATGAGAAGAAGACCGCTCCACAGGATCGCGAGCCCGGATTCAACCGGGATGAACGAACGGAGACGGGATTTTCCAGGGTCGCTCGGCAAGGGACGGGGACCTTCTCGATCGAGATCGGAATGACGGGCGATTCAGGTGCGACGTCCCGGTGCGGAGGCGTCCCCGGATTCATACCGGTCGTCTCCCGCCGGGGTTGCCGGGTTCGGTCCGGAAGGCTGAGAGGACGGAGAATCGACCTGCAGACGCCGCAAGGCCTCTCCGATCGCTGCCGGATCGATCGATGGCCCCACGGCAGCCGTCGACTGGTCTTCGTCGTTCCCGACCATCCCAACGATCACGACCCCGATCATCAGCAGGGTCACCAGGCCGGTCAAAAGAATCGCCCGGCGAGCATCCCGATCCAGGGCACGCGGCGTCTCCAGATCCTCGATCCGATCGAGCACGCCATCGACGAACGGGTCTTTGGTGGATCGCCTCATGACGATGTGCCTCCCGAAGCGTTCTCACCGCGACGAGACCAGTCCGGCGATCGCCGGAGGACTCCCGGAATCGCAGTCCCCGCGGTCGACGGAAGATCCAACGCGGTGGCGAGTTCGCGGAAGCGAGGCTCATCCGCCACGAGTTCACCCATTCGACGCCGCCCGCGGAAGAGATGACTCTTCACGGTGCCGACGGGAATCTCCAATCGATTGGCGATCTCTTCGATCGGAAGGCCGCGGCCGTGGAAGAGTTCCACGATCTCTCGCTGACGCGGATTCAGACCGCAGAGCGCCTTGGAGACCGCGGCCTCCGCCAGCGCCCGACGTTCCTGCCGTTCGAGGACGGGGTCCGATTCGCGTGCAGCCTCGCGATTCCCCACGGTTTCCGAATCGGAGACCGGCCGGAACTTCTGGATGTGATTGATCCAGAGACGGCGAGCGATCGTGAACAACCAGGTGCTGAAACGAAAACGCTCGTCGAATCGATCGAGGTGCCGCAGGACGCGGACGAAGGCGTCCTGGGCGATGTCCTCCGCAAGATCCTCACGCCGAGTCAGCCGAAGAAGGAAGTGGTGCAGGGACCGGCGGTGTCCGCTCACCAACGCAGCCACCGCATCGCGATCGCCTCGCTTCGCTCGTCGAATCAGCTGCAGTTCCTCGGTCCGGTCCATGTCCGAAGTCTACGCGACGAACCGCGAGAAACGGCATCGTCTCTTCCGAAGCGGTCGAAAGAGGCGATGCCGTCGCCGAACGGGACGTTTTCAAGAGGCACACCGCCCGAGGATTCAGGCCGCGCGGGATATCCGTCTTCCACGACCCACGGTGCGCTGGGCCGGGGTCGATCGAAGATCCGCCTCCTCCACGATCGCAAGTCGCAGGGCTTCGGGATCGTCGGTCCAGAGATCGGCACCGATCTCTTCGGCCAGTCCCGGGGCCCGCGAGAAGATTCCTCCGGCGAGGACGATCTGCATCTCCGGCCGACTGCCGATGCTGCGAATGGTGTCGATCACCTCGCGGGCTGCGGGCCCATCGCTCGCCGAAGAAGCGAAGAGCAGGAGAAGGTCGGGCTTTCCCCGTCCGACTTCCGAAAGAATCTCGTCCGCCGGCACGCCACTTCCGCCGAAGTGGACGTGATGACCATCGTGCTCGAGAATCGCGGCCATGATCTCACCCTGCATCGCTTCCCGGGCGCTCCCGCCGCAGTACAACGAAACACTCAGGGTTCCGGCCGTGTGATCGTTTCGGATCGGCCGGGCCTGAAGTCGATCCACGATGTGATTGGCCGCCAGTCGCATGGCACCGTTCAGAACCGCGAGGGCCGAAGCACTCACTCGATCTTCACGATCGAGCCTTTCGATCCGTTCGATGGCTGGTAGCACCACGCTGGTCAGCAGCATGTCCGGCGCTTGACCGGACAGCAGTTCTGCAACGCAGGCCCTGACTTCAGCACGTTCACCGTGCAGGCAGGTTTCCAGAAGACGCTCGACATCCGTGTCGTGATTCATGGTCGATTCCTTGCAAAGGTCGGTCCGGGCGGGATCCTCCACCGTTTTCCTCGTGAGGGGGCGTGATCGACGGATCATCCGTCGCAGGGGGGCACCATGAGAACCCACCGGCGATTGAATCCGTTCACCCCCGGTCACCCATGATGTCAACAGAGGAATTCACCCCGGCGCACGAACGGCGCCATCCGCACGACCGGACCTTTCACGCGTCCCGAATCGCCTGCGTGGCGACACAGACGCCGAACGTCATCGGCACCTGCCGTTCAACCCGGAGGCCGGCGTCTTCGATTCGACCGGCGAGTTGAGCGGGAGACAGAAAGGTTTCAATCGATCGCGGCAGGTACCGATAGGCTCCCGATCCGTCACGAGCGACCAACGACGCGGTCAACGGCATGATCCGCGACGTGTACAGGTGGTTGGCCCAACGAATCGGCGCCCAGGACGGTTCTGCGAATTCGAGAATCACCAGCCGCCCCCCGGGGCGCAACACACGGGCGAACTCTCGAATCGCGGTGGCGGGGTCACTCACGTTGCGAATGCCAAAGGCGATGCTGACCACGTCGAAACTCGCATCCTCGTAGGCCAGATGCATCGCGTCCGCATGCTCGTAGGTCGGTCGGCGATCGGCAGGCAGCCGCAACGCCTTCCGCCGCGCGTGATCAAGCATCTCCGGCGTGAAGTCCCCGCCCACCACCCGAGAGGCGCCGGCCGCGGCGAACGCTTCGGTGAGATCGCCGGTGCCGCACGCGACATCCAGAACGAGATCTTCCGGTCCGACCTCGGCCAGTCTGACCGCCTGTCGCCTCCAAGCCTGGTCTCGGCCGAAGGAGTGGAGACGATTATTGAGGTCGTAACTCGCGGAAATCGAAGCAAACATCGCCCGAACCTTCCCCGCCTTCTCGGACGAGCGATGCGGGTTCTGATCGAGTTCCTGACGGCTCCAGGCCTCCTTGGGGGGCGTGGATGGATCGGTCGGGGCAGGTGTCATGGGGCAAGTATAGGACCCGGAACGGACCTTCAAGTTGATCTTCCGACTCGATGTCGCCCGCCGGCTGGGGTACCATGTGTGGAACGCCCTCCGGAAGCCGCTTCGCCGTGGTTCGAGGGGGCGGCCCGTGCGAGTCCTGCCCGATGATCATCGACGCCCAGACCCGAATCTGGCCCTCCGTGGACCACCTCGGACGAGAGTCCGCCGACATCGCCCGACGGCGACAAGAGGCACGCTGGATTCAGGATTCGGCCGAGCCCAACCAGCTCGAAGCCGATCTCGATCCCATCGATGCCGCGCTGGTCTTTGGATACCGATCCGAACGTCAGGACGCCTGCATCGCCAACGAATGGGTCGCCGACGTCGTCGGGCGGAGCCGCGGCCGATTGATCGGCGTCGCGGGCATCGATCCGATGTCGACGGATGCGATCGAGGAACTCGACCGCGCGGTGGACATGGGATTCGTCGGGATCACCGTCTGCCCTTCGGATCAGGGTTTCCACCCCACCAACTCATCCGCGATGCGGATCTGGGAACGGTGCCAACACCTCGGCCTTCCGATCTTCGTGAGCCGGCCGGGCCCCCCCTGCCCGGGTTCGATTCTTGATTTCGACCGCCCCCTCAACTGGGACGAAGTGGCGAGATCGATTCCCGAACTGGCGATCGTACTGGGCGGCATCGGGACACCGTGGGTGGAAGAGACCCTGCTCCTGCTCCAGAAGCATCCAAGGATCTTCGCGGACACCGCCGGCCTGGTCGAACGACCGTGGCAACTCTTTCAGGCCCTGCTCGGAGCCTCATCCAAGGGCGTCACCGACAAGCTCCTGTTCGCCAGCGGCTGGCCCACCGAGACCCCGGCCAAGGCGATCGAGACGATCTACTCCGTGAATGGATTCAGCCACGGAACCCAGTTGCCGGCGATTCCTCGACCCGAACTGTCCTCGATCGTCGAGCGAGATCTCCCGACCGTGCTGGGCATGCCCATCGCACCGGGACGGCAGACCGCCCAATCACCGCTCGACACCGATCCGGCGACCAAGATCGCCGAGCGGGGCTCCAACCTCGATGAAGCGTGATCCGATGACCCGCAAGGGTCTGGTTCGATCGATCCTGTTCGGCATGACCATGGTCGTGTCGATGGTCGGCTGCGCCCCCGATCGACCCGAAGGCAACCTGGCCCTCACCTCGGTGACCGCACGACCCGTTCGACTGGACGCTCGGTTCGAACACGGTGGTTACGCCTCGGAACCCTCGGGGGTTTCGCTCGTGCTCTCGACCGTCCCGCTGAAGCAACTTCAGGATGGCGACTTCACGGAAGCCCAGGTGGTCGATGTCCGGTACATGTGGAAGCCAACCGCCGGCCGCACTCCCGTCAGTCGAGACTCCACCAACCTGGTGATCCGGCACATCGTGCTGGTCGGTGATCAGGTGGGCGTCTACGGCGGTGGTGGCTTCGGCTGGCCGACCGGCACCCCGGGCGAAACCGGATTCGGCCTTCGAATCACCGGCAGCAGCGTCGCCCTCGTCGATTCCTCGCCCGGCTTTCAGGATCTGCTGAGCCCCGCGACCATCCTCGGATCCATCGGAGCCCCGCTCGACGCCACCATCACGGTGGAGATGCGGGATGCGGTCAGCCAACTGGTCACCAACCGACTCGGACGACCTCGATGGATCGGCCCGGACTCCCCGGCCGACCACCTCGCCTCGGCCGTCCGCTGACCCGAACGCATCGACTCCCGCCGTCAGACCGGGGGCGAACGCAGGACATCACGGGCCAGCCCCGCGAGCATGGTCGCCGCGTCACTCGCCGGTGAAGGGAGCGTCCCCGGCGTCACCGTTCGAATCAAGTCGTGTTCCCAACCCGGCGGCGCGAGCGGCGAGGAGTCGAGCACCCCGCGGTACACGATCTCCCAGGTGCCCACCGATCGATCTTCGAGAATCGCCAACGCGATCGGATCGACCGATCCTCGAACCCCGGTCTCTTCCAACAGTTCGCGGCGAATCACCGCCAGCGGATCCGCTTGCTGACGGCCGGCGACGAACTCGGGCTCCACCCCACCACCAGGAAGGTATTCCCAGCAACCGGGATACGACCCGCTCGACTCGCTTCGCCGCCCCGCCACCAGCCCCCGCTCGCCATTCCCCGGATCGTTCGCCACGAAGAGCCCCTTGACGCCGAGAGGACGAACCCCGGTGTCGAATCCCAATCGCCGGACCGCGTGAAATCGATAACTCGAAGGCACGAGATGGATGGTCGCGCCCGCATGGCCGTTGCGGATCACCCCGAGGACGTGAAACAGATCGCCATCGTGATATCGAGGATTCGATTCAACCAGCGTGCGCCAGAGGGCGTCGACCTCATCAAGGTCGACGCCCTCCGGCACCCAACGGTCGGGGATGACGTTCAGAACCGGCGGCCGACGGAGTCGGATCAGACGTCCATGCTCCGCGGGCATCCGATCAGCCCGCCGCGCCCTCGGGCTGCGACTCGGAATCCTCTTCCATCTGGAGGTAGGTTCGAGGTCGGTAGAGGAAGCCGACCGGAACGAAGAGAATCGCCGTTCCGAGCATCAAGTAGGTGAAGAACCAGAAGTAGCCGGCACCCTGGAGAAGATTGGCGCCACCCACGTCCCAGCGAATCGACCGGTCGAAGCCGGTCACATCCTCGGCGGTCCCGCCGGCATCGCTGGTCGGGGCGGCGGCTTCCATTTCCGCCATCCGTCGTTCCCGCCAACTCGTCTCGGGATGAGCCCAGGCAAAGAAATCGGAGTCGCCCTCCGCTGCCAGAGCCCGCGCCTGCTGCGCCGTGGTCTGCGAGGTCACCGTCACCTCGGCTCGAATGTCGTATTCACTCTGCCAGGTGCGATCGGGGCCGTCACTGGTGACATCGAAGCTGCTTCCAGTGCGGATGCCGTAGCGGATCTGCTGGCCCCAGGGGTCGACGAGACCGGCGAGAAGGCCGAGGCCTTCCTCGTTGTTCGGCAGCCGGTCGTTGTCGTCCCAGAATCGCCCCACTCGATCGATGCCCTGGTTGAGGGCGTCCGCCTCGTCCTGGACGAAACCGGTCATGGTGCCGTCCGCCGCGAAACCGAGCTTGATGTCGTCCTCGGATCCGAGCACTCCGTCGATGCCCGCCATCGACAACGCGAAACCTTCGAGCGGAAGCGACTCGTGGCCGAATCCGGCCTCGCCCGCGAGGACCGTCGGATCGGCGACCGTTTCGTCGTCCGCGGGCATCGCGATCGCAGCGGCGACATCCTTGACGGGGGCGGCGTTGGATTCAACCTGGATGAACCCGTTGACCCCCGCGGTGAAGAAATTCCCCAGGGAGACGCTCATGAGGAACAGCGCCATGATGACCGACTTCATGGTCCGCGGTGCCTGGGTGTAGGAGAACTCGAGGCAGGTGATCGAGACCATGACCTCGGAGGCGGTGAGCAACGCATACGCGGCCACCTGCCAGCCGATGCTCGGTCGTTGACCGGCATCGATGCCGGCCTGGGCGAGGGCGACCAGCGAAAACCCGCTGACCATCACGAAAAGTCCGAGCGAAATCTTGCGGATCGGATTGAGGGGGAAGACCCGGTTGATCAGCGGGTACACCAGATAGGTGAACACCGGGATCAGAATCAGAATCATGATCGGATTGACGGCCTGAATCTGGGAGGGCAGCCAGGTGACGCCGAGCCACTCACGATCGAGGTCCTCCGCCTGGAGAACCCAGGACGATCCCGTCTGGTCGAACAACGCCCAGAACACCGCGACGAAGATGTAGATCACGCCCAGCTTGAGGATGGCGCTGAGCCCCTGCCAGCTGAAGGTCTCTCGAAACCACGTCATCCCACCCGCGGGGACGTGAACGAACCGCTTGCGACCGCACCAGAAGAGGAACGTCGCGATGCACATCAACACGCCCGGAACTCCGAACGCCAGGTGCGGGCCGTACCACTCGAGGAACCACGGCGTCAGCAGCGTCGACAGGAACGCGCCGACGTTGATCGAGAAGTAGAACCACGCGAAGATCTTGCTCAACAGGTGGGCATTGGTCGAACCGAACTGGTCACCCACGTGGGCCGACACGCAGGGTTTGATGCCACCGGAACCGAACGCGATCAGACCGAGCCCGAGAAAGAGCATCCAACCCGGATCGATTCCCCCCCCGGTCCCCATCAATGCCAATGCGCCGTGGCCGGCGCAGTACACGATGCTGAGAATCATGATCGTCAGGTACTTGCCGAGCAGAATGTCGCTCAACAACGCGCCGAGGATCGGCGTGAAGTAGACCGCCGTGGTGAACAGGTGGTAGTAGGCGATCGCCTCGGTGTCCGACATTCCCTCCGCGGCACCGCCGGGCATCAGGAACATGAAACTCGTCATGAAGACGACGAGAATGCCTTTCATCCCGTAGAAGCTGAATCGCTCCGCGGCTTCGTTGCCGATGATGTAGGGGATGCCGCCCGGCATCTTCTTGGTGGGTACCGGGGCTGTCATGAAGGTGGACATCGGTTCGGCTCTCCTGGAGGTAGACCGCGACTATATCGCCGTCCCTGCCCGAACGCGGATGTCTCGAGGCCCGATCCGAAGTCTTCCCGACCTCCAGCGGTGCCCGGTTCCCGGGAATGAGCGGGCCTGATGATTCAAAATCAGGACCGCGGCGGTCCGCCGTTCAGGCATCCTGCCGGGAATCGGCGAGTTCCGCCGGCGTGACGAAAGTCATTCGGGATCGGTCCTTGATCACTTCCGGGAATCGAAGGGCTCGATTGTGCATCACGCACCAGACCCCCGGATCGAGGAACTGCACCGCCAGCATGGCTTCGGTGAGGTTCTGAGTCGCGTCGGTATGACGAAGTTCGTACGGACGCATGGCTCCGGTCATGACCACCGGGACCTGGAGACTGGAAAGCCGGGCGTGGAGGAGCTGGCCCGTCTCCGCGAGCCGATCGGTCCCGTGAACCAGGATCACGCCGTCATGATCACGGACGTAGTGGGCGACCGTGGTGATGATCAATTCAAGATCGGCTTCAGTCAGATCAAGGCTGTCCTTGTTCATGAGACCGACCCGCGACAGATCGACCCCGCCGATTTCGAGCTGGGAGAGCATCACGTCAAGGTTGCTGACCCGATTGCTGAGCACTCCACCGAGTTCGTCGTAGGTCTTTTCGATCGTGCCCCCAGTGGTGATCAGGGCGATGCGTCGGCCTCGGCTCACGGGGTCGTCTCCGGCTTGATGGCGATGTCTGCGCGACGAGGGCGGAAGCAGACTCGATCGTCACAGGCCTGCCAGCCGATTTGAACCACGACGGTCTCTTCCGGCGAATCTCGAACCACCCGCAAGGGAATCTCGATCGTGTCGAAGTGAACCAGCACCCCGTCCTTCCACGGATCACCCGCCGGCCAATCGACCTCGACCGTTCCACCGGAGACCACATCGAGCGTGAGGCCGATCATTCCCGAGGCGACCTCCCCCTCTCCGGGATCGTGCGCATTGACGTGCCAGCCCTCTCGAAGCGTGAGCCGCAGCCGGCATCGGCCGTCTTCCGGGGAATCGATCAGGACTTCCACCTGGACGCCGTCGTCGTCCGCCACCGCCACCTGCCCCACGGCCGCATCGGTGGAAAGTCGAGCCAGTCGCGCCGATCGCTCGGGATCGAGTTCCCCCAGCCTTCGACGGGCGAGCACCGCCCGAATGGGGCCGACCGGGTTCTCGGCCAATGAGACGCTGGTCGCGGCCAGAAACGCTTCGAGATCGTCGAGATGAGACGGGTCACCGGTTCTTTCCGCAAGCGCCGCCAACACGAGCATCATGGTGCCCGCACCACTGGGCGTGGCCCCGTCATTGATGTTGCATGCCCGAACCAGGAGATCCGCCTGGTCGGGACGCGTGTCGAACCACAGGCCGCGGTCGGCATCTCGAAAATGCCTCCGGGCCGCGGCGACGATGGCTCGAGCCTGCTCGAGTCGCCGCTCGTCACCGGTCGCCGCATGAATGGCCAGGAGGCCGTCGGCGAGCATCGCGTGATCGTCGAGGAATGCGGGGCCGCCACGAATCTCGCCCCGCGCGGTTCGACGGAGGTCATCGATCCCACCGAGCCGGGCCAGCACCGCATCCGCGGCGCGGCCGGCGGCCTCGAGGTATCGAGGCTCCTGAAGCACCCGCCCGGCATCGGCGAAGCCTTGAATCATCAGTCCGTTCCAGGACGCCAGCACCTTGTCGTCCATCGCAGGCTGCGGCCGCCGATCGCGAGCCTCCAACAGGACCTGGTTCACCGACTTCAATCGCTTCAGGAAGGCTTCGGGTTCGAGTTTGAGTTCCGCCGCCACCACCTCCGATCGATCTTCCAGACGAAGCACGTTCGCCGGGGGTTCACCGGGATGGTGCGGATCACGGAAGTTGGGTCCGCGATCGAGTCCGTAGACCTCGAGCGCGAAGGTGATTTCGTCCGCGAGCCCGCCGGCCTCGAGGGCCTCGGTGATCTCCTCCGGACGCCAGATGTGCGTGCCACCTTCCCGGGTGTCGACTTCGGCGTCCTGGGCGGAACGAAAGGCTCCGTCGGACTCCGTCATCTCACGAAGCACGTACTCGAGAATGCCCCGAAGAACCCGGGCATGATCCTCATCCCCGGTCCGTTCCACGCTCTCCGCGTAGATCGAAGCCAGCTGCCCGTTGTCGTAGAGCATCTTCTCGAAGTGTGGAACGGTCCAGGTCCCGTCGACCGCGTACCGATGAAACCCACCGGCGACCTGATCGTGAATGCCTCCGGCGGCCATCCGGTCGAGGGTGCGTCGAATGGCCCCCTGGACTTCCGGACGGTCGAACCCGAGTTCGAAGAGGAGCTCGAGGAAGACCGGCTGGGGGAACTTCGGCGCGCCACCGAATCCACCCTCCGTCGCATCGTGATATCGAAGCAGGGCCGAGACCGCGGCGTCACCGAGATCTCCGGGCAGGTCCTGTCGCCCCTCCCCGGCTTCGAGTTCGGACCGAACCACGGACGCGATTCTCGCCCCCTGGGCTTCGATCTCCGGTCGCTGCTCCGACCAGGCTCGTGAAATGCCGCCCAGAAGGTCGGTGAACGAGGGACGACCCGTCATCGCCTTCGGTGGGTAATAGGTACCGACCACGAACGGAGCCAGCGTCTCCGGATCGAGGAAGGCATTCAACGGCCATCCGCCGGATGCCCGACCTTCGGTCATCCGGGTGTAGACCTGACAGGCCGTCATGTAGATGTCGTCGACGTCGGGGCGTTGCTCCCGATCGACCTTGATCGCGACGAAGTCTCGATTCAGGATCTCGGCGATCGCCGGGTCCTCGAAACTCTCCCGTTCCATGACGTGGCACCAATAGCAGGTCGAGTAACCGATCGAGACGAAGATCGGCACATCCCGGCGACGGGCTTCGGCGATCGCCTCCGGCGACCATGGCCACCAGTCGACCGGGTTGTAGGCGTGCTGGAGAAGGTAGGGACTCGACTCGAACTGGAGTCGGTTCCCTTTGCCGGGCGCTTCGCCCGGCACGGGGGGTTCCCAAGTGGTCATCGCTGCTCCGGGTGCGACCGTGAGAAGAGAGAGGACCGTGACGATGACGGTTGATCGACGCGGCATGCCCGCAGTCTACGAGGTCCACTCGCCGCCCGGCCGTCGTTCAGTCGCCGGAAAGTCGCTATTCCTCGTCGGACTCACTGGCTGAATGTCCACCGCCCGAGCGTTGCTGATGAACGAAGCCCACCACCGCGGCCGTCAGAACGAGCAATGGAAGGACGCCCGGGTGGAGAAGAACCTGCTCCCGGACGAAGACCGACGCGTAGTCCGAATGCAGAAGCAGTCCCACACCGCCCATGACGAACATCGCGCCTCCTCCGACACTGGTGAAGAGGATCACCACCAGGCGGAAGAACATGAAACTGAGCAGGGCGAGCGCGATGAATCCCATGCCTCCACCGGCCCAGGCCAGCGACGCCTGATCCGGGTTGATGAAGGTCCACAAGGTCGCGCCGATGCCCGCCCCGGCGATGCCGGCGAAGAGTGCGACGGTGTAGCGGAGCAGCGGCGACGCGATCGCGGCCAGCAGAATGCCCAACGCCACGGCGACCACGGTCGACTTGCCCACTTCGGCACTGATCATCCGTCCCACCCCGAAGCCCAGCATGAGTGCCAGAACCACCACGATCGCCTTGTGCCATCGATAGCCCTGCATGATGCAGGCGGCACCGACGACGGTCACGATCGCCGCCGCGACCAGGGGCAGGGCGGAAAGGTGCCCGAGGATCTCCTCCGGCCGCCGGGCCAGGTCAAGCGAGGAGATCAGACTCTCCCAGCTGGAGGAGAAGGTCGGAATGTCGGCCGCGAGCAGAGAAGTGAACATGGGATTGGGCATCCGAGTTGGCTCAGAAAGCGCAGATCCGGCGCGTAGGATCGATCATCCGTTGCCGGTCGATTTGGAGATATCGGCCAACCGTGGTGGAATCGGCCAGTTTCAAGCCCCGGATGCCCGGTGGAAAGTCGATGAAAACACGCTCCGGCGGAGCTGGAACGGGGCAGCCATCGACTTCAGGATTCAGTCCGAACCACCGCTCGCGGTGCCCAACGATGCTGAATGAGGATCCCGACCCCCGCCAGCAGACCGCCACCCAGAAGCGACGGGAACGGCGGAGGCGGCGAGCCGTCACCGAATCGAGACCAGGCCGCCGCGAGCGCGGCGCTCAGGAGCCAGGCTCCGGCGATCGAGGTGGCGACGATCGCCGTCCGATCCGGCAGCAGCAGGCCCAACAACAAGGCACAGATCGCCGACACCGACGCGAGGGCCACCAGCAGATCGATCGTGGACGGGGGCACGCCCGCGGTCGAACGTGACCACCAGGTTCGAATCCAACCCGGCACGGCCGGTGACCACCCCGAGAGATCACCCACGACACCGTCCGCCAGATCACTCGCTCGATCGAGCATCGACTCCATCACAGCGTCGTTGACGGCCTGCGTCACGGCGTCGGAGACGGTATCGGCCGGTTCGATCTCGGCGTCTTCGTCGCCGGGATCCACATCCACCGTCGAAACGTGAGCCAGAGAGACCCGAACCACGGATGCGGCATCCGGCTCCCTCTGCTCCACGATGGCCAGCCCGAGCACCAGAACCGCGGTCGCGGTCGCGGCGCCGAGCATGACGGCGAGTACGAATCTCGCGATGATCATGGAAATGATCCCCATGATCAGCGGCAGGCCCGCGACCCAGACCAGCGACGGAATCCCTTGCGCCAACAGCCAACCCGGCAACGTCTCTTGCCGAGTCCCGGTGGCCAGGCGGAGTCCCACCACCGCTCCCAGCGACGCGGCCGCCAGAACCACCGCCGGCTTCAGGAGCCGCCCACCGACCAGAAGCAAGCCGATTCCGGTTCCAGCCACGAGGATCAGCATCAGAGGATCGATCGCATTCCACTGACCGCCGGGGCCGGGCTCCGAAGAACCGGCCTCGAGGCCCAGCAGGAAAATGAAAACCAAGTTCGTCATGGAGAGGATGCCGACCCGACGAGTGCCCGATGATTCCACAGGGTCCGGAGAGTCCGGGTGGACATCCACGGCCGACCATGACGATATCGGTGCCATCCGCCTTCAGGGATCGATCTTCCGGAGCCTTTCAGATGCCAGACCATGATGCCGACGCCAACCCGCCCTCCAAGGGCGTTCCACCCCTCTCGGAACTCCGGGAGCTGATCGATGGTCTTGACCGCCGAATCGTCGATCTCCTGAATGAGCGTGCTCAGGTGGTGGTCGACGTCGGCCGGGCCAAGCAGACCGACGGAACTCCGATCTACGCCCCGGATCGGGAATCCTCGGTGCTCGCAAGAGTGCTCTCCAACAATCACGGCCCCCTGCCCGACCGCACGCTGGAAGGAATCTGGCGGGAACTGATGTCCGGGTCATTCCGGCTCGAACGCCCGCTGCGAATCGGTTACCTGGGCCCGGCTGGGTCCTTCAGTCACCTCGCCTCACTTCGACATTTCGGCTCGAGCACCGACCTGATTCCAGTCCCCGCGATTGAAGCGGTGGTCGAAGACGTCACCAACGGCCGGGCCGACTACGGCCTCGTGCCCTACGAAAATTCCATCGGCGGCTCGATCACCGAGACGCTCGATGCCCTCGCCGAATTCGAAGCCCCCGTCTGCGCAGAGACCCTGGTCGCGATCGACCAGGCGATGATGGCCAATTGCGCCCCGGAGGAGATTCGTGCGGTCGCCAGCAAACCTGAAGCCCTCTCCCAATGCCGGAAGTTTCTCCGCACGAACCTTCCGAACGTCGAGGTCATCGAAACCACGAGTACGTCCGCCGCGGTCCAGCGGGCCGCGGTCGCACCACGCACCGCCGCCATCGGGTGTCGCCTCGGTGGAGAGATCCACGGAGTCAAGGTGGTCTTCGATCGCATTCAGGATCGCAGCGAGAACATCACCCGCTTCCTGGTGATCGGCCGTCAGGAGCCGGGCCCCACCGGCAAGGATCGCACCACCGTGCAGTTCCAGACCGACCACCGTCCGGGTGCGTTGGTCGACGTGCTCACCGACTTCCGAAACGCCGGCGTGAATCTGGCCCACATCGACAAACGCCCCTCGCGCCTGGACAACTGGAGTTACACGTTCTTCGTCGACCTCGAGGGACATCGATCCGATCCGGCGGTCTCCGACGCGATCGAATCGGCGCGTTCCCACTGCGTCAGCCTGCAGATCCGAGGCTCGTATCCCCGGGCCGAACGGGTGCTCTGAACCAGAATCATCCGGCGATGGCGGCAAAGCCGACGGTCACCAGCGAGAACGCCAGCATGATCAGGGTGGTCGCCACCACGAACACCACCGCGGTGAGCGCCGCCTTGCCGACGGTCAGACCAACCCAGCACGCGAGGGCGGTCCACCACATCAGGAAATTGACCGGCGACAGGACCCACCACTCGTCGAATCCAAGTGGAGTCCAGAGAAACATCTTCAGCAGATTCGAGACCAGCAGCACCCCGAAGGTGACGCTGAACGCGTCGCGATAGGCGATGGCCTGCCCGTTCACCACGCGGCTGGCGAGCTGGAGGATCCCCGCCAGAATCAGGGAGATGACCAGCAGCGAGATGATCGATGAAATGATGACGAAGGTCATGCCCGAAAGTCTACGCCCGGAGTCGAGGCCCGCCCATCGGCCGGATGGCCCTGAATCGGCGGGAGGACCCACTGCCGGCGAAAGATCGGCGTGAACCACCGAATCCCGACCGTGAGGAGGGGCTGGAAAGTCCGCGAATTCATCGAATCGATCGAAAATCGGCGGGAAGCCTCGGTCGGGTCCAAGTCGGTGACCCGGGAGACCGATGCTTCAGGACGACTTCGCCGACTTTCGGGAGACCCACGCCATGCGATCCAGACCTTCACACCTCGCTTTTCTCGCCTCGATCGTGCTGATCACCGCGTCCACCGATGCCGTCGGAGAAGAGACGGCGACCGTGGACCCGGGGGAGCCCTCCCTGCATCACGCCGCTCGTACCGCGCTCCGCGACCTCGAGCGATTCGAAGTCCGCACCACCAGCCTCGTCCGCGACCAGACCGGTCGACGGACCGGACCGCAGAGCCATGGTCGAATCATCTTCGAGCGTGAGCAGGATTCCGGCGTCCGGATGGTCGTCGAACGCTGGGGCGTGGACGAAGTCGTTCGAGTGGTTTCCGACGGACGGAGCCTGTCGATCGGTCTCCCCGGTCGCCGCCTGTTCGAACGCGTCGAATACCTGCCGGGCGAAGACGATCTCTCATCGTCCGAATGGCTGTTCGCCCGACTGAACTCACCCGGCATGGAAGCCCGCCTCGGTCCCGCGACCATGCACCTGATCGACCTGATGTTCGCCGAGCCGGCGATGATTCCACCGGTCGTCGGAACGGAGCGCCGGGTCGACATCGGCCCGTACCCGGCACGGATGCTGACCGCCGACGCCGCCACCGACGACGGCCGACCGATTCATTTCGCATTCGCGGCGGACGGCCCACCGATCCCGCTCGCGGTCGTGACGCCCCTGCCTTCAGGAGAAACCGCGGAGTTCGAATACCACGAATGGTCTCTCGGATCGTTTCACGACGAAGATCCCGGTCGATTCGATCCTTCCCCGCCGACGGACTGGACGCGGGTGATGACCCTCCCCCGCCCGGACCGCCTCGATCCCGACGTCCCCTGGCATCCGACCGAGTCTCTCGCCGGCCGCTTCGCGGTCGACACACCGGTTCGCCTTCGATCGGATGACCCCCACGACCTCTTTGACGTGGAGGGTCCGGTCGCGATCGTCTTCGCCGAACACCATGACCGGGAATCACCCCGCCGACTCGCAGATGCGGTTTCGGATCTCGCGGTCGAGTTTCGGGTGGTGCGTGTCGGGGAAGTCCGCTCCAGCGATGAAATCTGGATTCATCCCGATCTGCTCGCCACGATCTGGCACATCGAAGATCTTCCCGCACTGGTGATGGTCGATCCCAGCCGTCGAGTGATCGCGGCGAGGGAACCGTGGTTCGGACCGGGGGAATACGAGTCGCACCCGGATGCCGCCGAGATCGCCACCGTCACCGAACCTTGAATTCGTTCAGAAGAGGAACCGAATCACGACCTGCAGCAGCACCGCCGCCATCGCACCCGCGATCAGGTCGTCGACCAGGATTCCCAGACCACCCCCGAGCTTCTGCAGGCCGTTGGCCGGCGGTGGCTTCAGGACGTCGAAGATCCGGAACAAGAGGAACGCGACCGCGGTGAGGCCGAGGTCGAAGAGGAGTGGCGACACCCCGGCGGGCGGCACGAGGCTGCCGGAACCCCAGGACTCGACGCTGGCCCACGGAAGGGCCAGAAGCACGATCGCCTGCCCGGCGACTTCGTCTGCGACGACCTGACCCGGATCCTTGCCTCCACACGCTCGCTCCGCCGCTCTGCCGAAGCGAAGACAGGCCACACAACCGATCGCGAGCAACAGCACCATCGACAGATCGATGAGCCACGCGGGCTGATGCATCAACAGCAGCAACCCCGCGACCACCGCCGGAGGAAGTGACCCCCAGGTCCCCGATGCCGGCCGAAGAAAACCCAGCCCCAGGGCGGTCACGGCCATCGACGGCAGCACCCCCATCTCCGCGACCACCGCCGAAGGGCGGGGGCGGGAACGCCGGGTGGCTTCTTTGGATGTGTGGCCGTCCGTCATGATCGCGACTCCATTTCGCCCACCAGAAGGCGAGCCCGCAAGAGATACGGCAGCGCGGACCAGACCGTCACCACCACCGCCGCCCAGACGAAGCCGTCTCGAAGAAGCACCCAGAACGAGGATTCAAGGGCGAAAGGATTCACTGCCACGAACAGCGCCGTCGGCGCAGCGATCGACTGCAGGACCATCTTCCACTTCCCGCTCCAGCCCGCCGAGAAGTCGATGCCCAGACCTTCCATGACGCTGCGAATGCTGGTGACCAGCAATTCCCGCCCGAGGATGACCAGTGCCATCCAGACCTGGACCCCGCTGGTCATGACCACTCGGCCATCCGCGTCGAGGCTCAGGGCCAGTCCTCCGTCCGGCGTCGCCTGAACGGCCAGGAACACGGGCGAAGCAAGCAGGACGAAGGTCCCGATGATCAGAAGTTTGTCGCCGAACGGATCCATGACCCGACCGAAGACCGAGACCACGCCCCATCGTCGGGCCAGGAAACCGTCTGCGAAATCGGTCAAGGCCGCCACCACGAACACCACGACCCCCACATTGCCCCAGAACTGCCTTGCCCCGGGATCAAAGCCGGCACGAGGCCAGAGGCCGAAGGCGATGATGGCGAAGAAGCCGATCGCCAGAAGCACTCGGGCAACGGTCAGGAGGTTGGGAAGGGTTCGGCGGACCTGATCGGGCATGAAGGCAAGATATCGACGATCTCGAGATGGTGGATTTCAATGCCTCGTCCCCCTTTTCAGGGAAGTTCGGATTCCGGGGTCGGTTGCGGCTCTTTCCGGACCCCCGTATCCTTCGCCATCTCTGCTCCGGGACGCGGCACGGTCATTGACCCTGTCTCGCCCCCTCAGGGAACATCATTCTTGAGATCGCCTCGGCGATCGACGGTTCTAGTCAGACAGTTCCTCCTCCGGCCCGGCAGACCGGGGTCCCTCGAACGCTCCAACGGGAGCGCCCCGTGGGTCCGGCCCCGGTCCAAGACTCCGCGAGACGGGTGTAGCACGGCATGACGCCAACCATCCTCTACCTGGCCTCCCTCGCCGGCGCGGTCGGGCTCTTCCTGATCATGAGACCCCATCGCCGGACCACCCGGCTCGCTGGCACCGTCCTCGGTGCCGGCGCTTTGGCGTTTCTCCTGGTCCAGGTTCTCAAAGACCTCGCCGACGACGCCCCGGTTCCAATCCTCGAAGTGGTCTTCGGCCTCGGCGGCATCGCCGGAGCCGTGCGGATGGTCACCCATCCAAGACCGGTCTTCGCGGCGATCTGGTTCGTCGTGGTCGTGGTCTGTTCCGGCGGCATGTTCCTGCTGATGAACGCCGAATTCATGGCGTTCTCGCTGATCATCGTCTACGCCGGGGCGATTCTCATCACCTACCTGTTCGTGCTCATGCTGGCCCAGGACGCGACCAGCGCGGCCGGCGAGGCCCTCTACGACCGGATACCACGCGAACCAGTGGCCGCCCTGGTCGTCGGTTTCGTGCTTCTGGCCTCGATCGGGGATGCCCTCCTGGTGGTCGACGGTGGTATCGCACCCCCGGACACGACCGCCGTCAGCACCGCGACCCGGGAGCGATGGGCGATTCTGGAAGGGTTGCCCAAGCAACTGGACGAAACGGTCAACGATGTCCTCCGGACCGAAGCTCGTGATCAGGGCGACAACGCCCCCCAGGACGTGACGGTCATTCGCGACGAGGACGGTGACGCCCTCCAGATCACCGACGGCCTCGATGCCACGGTCAAGGTCGTGGTGGATGGAACCGAACGAACCCTCGTTCTTCCGACCTCGGCCATGCCCTCCAACACCCAGCAGGTGGGCTGGGCCCTGGTCGCCGTGTTCCCCGTCAGCCTCGAAGTCGCCGGCGTCATCCTCTTGATGGCGATGTTCGGTGCCGTCGTCCTCGCTCGTCGCCAGATCGACCTGGGCGAAGACGAACGCCGCATGGCCGCCGGCCTCGGGCCCCTCCTTGAAGATGAGGAATCGGAACTCACGGGAGGTTCTTCTTGACCGAGCTCTTCGCCCAAGCCCCCACGCTCCTCGCCGCGGCCCCCACGCCGATGGATGAAGGCTCGCTGCGGGTGGTCCTGCTGGTCAGCGCCGTGATCTTCGCGATCGGCATGGTCGGTTTTCTGACTCGACGAAACATGATTCTCATGTTTCTCTGTACCGAATTGATGTTCCAGGCCTCCGCGATCGCGATGATCGGTTTCGGTCGAATGCATCTTGATTCGCAGGGCCAGGTCTTCGTGATCTTCATTCTCACGGTGGCGGCGGCCGAAGCGGCCCTCGCCCTCGGACTGGTCGTCCTGCTCTACCGGCGCAAGCCGACGCTGGACGCCGAAGCCTGGTCGGAGCTGAAGGAATGCTGAGTGCCATCGCCCATGCCGCCCTCGCCGGACTCGCCGGTGACGGTGGTGAACATTCCGGTCACGGCCTTCCCGCGGGGGAACCATTCGGTTTCCAGACCGCGATTCCCGCGGTCGCGGACGAACCATCGCTCGCCTTCGCCCAGTGGATCATCTGGCTGCCGGCCATCAGCGCCGTGCTGTGCGGCCTGTACGCCGCCCTCGGCGTCAAGGGTCGCCTCCCGGCGTGGACGACGGTCGCAGCCCTGGCCGGCGCCTGCTTCTGTGCGGTCATGACGGTGCTCCGCCTCGACCCCACCAATGCCCAACCCGCCGTGGTTCACCTGTTCGACTGGATCGACCTTTCCTGGAATTCGCCGAACGGCGAGGCCGGGGATCGTTGGCATGGACTGCGTGCGAACTTCGCCCTCTACCTCGACGGATTGAGTTCCTACTGGATCCTCTTCGTCACCTTCCTCGGAACCCTGATCGCCCTGTACGCCAGCGAGTACATGGAAGAGGACCGAGGAACCGGATACTGCCGCTTCTTCGGCGGCGTGAGCATCTTTCTCTTCGCCATGAGCTGCCTGGTGCTCGGCGAGAACCTGGTGATGCTGTACCTGGGCTGGGAAGGCGTGGGACTCGCCAGCTACCTGCTCATCGGCTACTACTACAAGAAGCCCGAAGCGGTGGCGGCGGCCAAGAAGGCCTTCATCATGAACCGGATCGGCGACGTCGGTCTGGCGATCGGCATCTATCTGATCTGGCTTGAATACGGCAGTCTTTCCTACGACGCACTCTTCGCCGCCCTGCAGACGGGTGATACGGGAGCCGGCCAGTACGGCGACTCGATCGCTGGAGCGGGTGCCGGCTGGACCGCGAGCCTCATCCCCTGGTGCCTCATGCTCGGGGCCTTCGGCAAGTCGGCCCAGTTCCCGCTCTACGTCTGGCTTCCCGACGCGATGGAAGGCCCGACCCCGGTGTCGGCCCTCATCCACGCGGCCACCATGGTCACCGCTGGCATCTACCTGATCGCCCGAACCATGCCGCTCTTCCTGCTCAATCAGGCCGAGGGGGGACATGCCCTCGAAGTGGTGGCCTGGGTCGGAGGACTGACCGCCCTGCTCGCCGCCACGATCGCCATGGCCCAGTACGACATCAAACGGGTGATGGCCTATTCAACCGTCTCCCAGCTCGGCTACATGTTCATGGGCCTCGGTCTGGCGACCAGTTTCGGCGCCTGCTACCACGTCCTGACCCATGCCTTCTTCAAAGCACTGCTCTTTCTCTGCTGTGGTGCGGTGATGCACGGCTTCGGCGGCCAGCTCGACCTTCGCAAACTCGGCGGCATTCGTCGAGTCAAGGGTTGGGGCGTGGTCACCTGGACCATGTTGATCGGCAGCCTCTGGCTCGCGGGTCTCCCGGGCACCGCCGGCTACTTCTCCAAGGACATCATTCTCGCCCAGGCGTTCATCAGCGACGGGGCCGGATTCCGAATCCTCGGTTGGATCGGCATCGCCACCGCCGGACTCACCGCCTACTACACCTTCCGGGTGTGGTTCCGGGTCTTCACGGGCCCGACCCACTTCAAGCCGGACGACGCCCACCATGGTCACGACGACCACGGTCACGGCGACGATCACGACTTCCATCCGCATGCCCCCGGCTTCCGGATCAACCTCGTGCTGTCGGTGCTCGCCCTGGGTGCGATCTTCCTCGCGGTCGGTTACTTCCTGCCCGGTGGTTGGGGCAGCGAGCCCTGGGCGTACGCGATGATCGAGCACTCGAGTGCCGGAACCGCCTTGATGCTCTCCCCCGAGGGATCGCATGCGACCCTCTTCGGCTACGACCCCCACATCTCGATGTACTTCGTCAGCGGCACGGTCGGCCTGTTCGGGTTGAGCATCGCCTTCTGGCTCCACTGTGCCAACCGCAAGGCCGCCGACGGGCTTCGAACCCGGCTGCTCGGGCAGGCCTGGATCGCATGGCTTCCGAGAGCGATGGAACGAAAGTGGTATGTGGATGAGGTCTACCTCGCCACCGTCCGGTTCCCGCTCTGGATCACCAGCCAGGCGCTCTACGTGTTCGATCGAATCGTCGTGGACGGCATCGCGGTCAACGGGACCGCTCGTCTTCCGCGACTCGCGGGCGAGATCTTCCGCCCCCTCTACAACGGCGTGCTTCAGGGCTACGGCGCTTCCATGGCAGGCGGGGTCGCCCTCGTTCTCGCCTGGGTCGTCTGGGTCTGGATGCGAGGAGGCGTCTGATGAGTCTGTGGATCCTCCTTCTTCTGCCCCTGGTCACCGCGGCGGTCATCGGACTCGGCGGCGAACGCCGGGCCAGATCGATCGCGCTGGTGGGCTCCTTCGCGACCCTGGCCTGGGCGGTGTTCATTGCGATGCAATTCCCCCACTGGTCAGCCGAGCAGTGGCTGTACTGGCCCGGACTCGAACAGGTCGAAGACCAGTTCCCGGTGCTGCCGGGCATCGGTCTCCGGCTGATCCTGGGGGTCGATTCGGTCTCCCTCCTCTTGGTGCTGCTGAACGTGATCCTCATGCCAGCCTGCGTGCTGGGCTCCTGGACCGCGATCAAGGAACGCCGTCGAGAGTTCTACATCTGGCTGATGGTGCTTTCGACCTGCGTCAGCGGGGTCTTCGTG
>NYSW01000103.1 GCA_002683195.1 Phycisphaerae bacterium | reverse complement strand
CCACGGCGGTGATACCGCCGCTGACGAGGGCGAACCCGAGCACTGCGGCTCGAAGGGGGGCGAAAATCATGTCGGTCATGCTCCGGTTGGGTGTCTGTTGCGACGACCAGAATACCTCCGGCGGGTGCCGGACGCCTGCCCCGGCATCTGAACGCCCCGGTCCATCGAACCCGCTTGCATGACGATTCCCGCCACCGCGATCCCTTCGGGCTTCCAGACCCACGAGTTCGAACGGACCTTCGAATTCCAGCGGGGATTTACCGCCACCTGGGACGTCCTGATGAAGACCGAGACCTTCACCCGCGGGCAGCCCTGGCCGTACCGGGTGGAGTTCATCGACACCCCTCAGCCCGATGGGACGGTGGCCCGTGGGTTCGACGTCGGGACCTTGAACGCCCATCACGGGCCATTTCTGAACTTTTGCGGGGTGGTGTCGCGGGTCGAAGTGGCGGAGGATCGAGCATCGCGGGATCTGGAATACGCCTACGGAGCGTATGCACTCGCCTTTCGCCTCATTCGCCCGACTCGACTGGGAATCGACGTCGAGTCGACCGGAAAAGCCTCGTGCCGGGTCACCATCCGAGTCGAGTCCTTCGTCCGACCCTGGATCGCTTCGTTCTGGACGTTCGCCCAGCGTGGATTCTGGCTGGGATTCGGACCGGCACTCCGGCGGCAGATCCCGAAACCCACTGACAGGGTCTGAGTGCGAAGGGTTGGTGAATCAGCCGGTCCAGCCTGCGAGCATGATTCCCAGATCCGGGCCTCCCACCTGGCCGTCGCCGTCCAGGTCACCCGGGGTGCCAGAGCTACCCCAATACAGAAGCATGATTCCCAGGTCGGCCCCGTCGACTCGCCCGTCGCCGTTCAGATCCGGATCGGGAGCCGATGGTGCGGAGACGATCCAGTCCATGCGGTCGGTCATCCAGTCGGCCCGCGCCGCCTCGTCCCGGACCATGTCGGTGGAATCGGTGACGATGACGGAGATCAGATCGCCATCCTCGAGCGTGGCGATGGTGGCGAGGTCGAGCATCGAGGTCGTGGCGTTCGGAATCTCGATCCCGTCGTGTTCCCATCGGTAGTCGAGGCCGTGAAGCGGTTCGACCGCCACGACCGACGCGATGGCGTCCGCTGGAACGATCGAATCGGCGGGGATGCGATCTTCGATGAGGTCGACCACCTTCGAGAATTCGATGATCAGCGCTTCGCGCCCGGGCATGTTGAATCGTTGGTTGAGTTCCCGCATCATCGAGTTCGCGGTCGGACGAAAGAGTCCGAACTCGTGGTAGCCCGCACCTTCGAAAGTGTCGTGACCGCCGACTCCCGGCTGCACGAAACCCAACCAGCGAAACCACTTCGCGGATGAGCCCGCCATCTCATCGGCTTCGAGGGTCGAGATGTTGGCGGTGGACGGCTCGGTCCCGGTCCAGGTCGAACCGCCCCCATAGTGATACTCGTCGGCCAGATTGCCGAGAGAGTGTCCGAGTTCGTGGATCGCGACCTGCAGGCTCGCCGAGTTGTCGCTCGAGAACGTTCCGATGTCGTTTCCGCTGTATCCGGCGCCGCCGTACTTCGTGCTGTTGGCGACGGCGAAGATCTGATCCACGTCGGGAGCCGCGGCGGCGGCCTGTTCGGCGGCGGCGACGCTCACGCAGAGCAGGCGTTCCGTCCCGCCGCACCAGAACGCCATTCCGAGTGCGGTGTTGCGATCGATGCCTTCGACCGGGTCGTTGTCGACGCCACTCTCCGCGGAGACGACGTCCACGCGATGAGCGTTGAAGAAGGGGCGGTAGGACGTGAAGGGCTCCTCGTCGAAGAGCGCCTCGAGGGCCGCGACGCACCGTGGGGCGTACGCGGACAACTCGGGTTCGAGGTATCCATCGCCGACGAAGACCAGATCGACTCGATTCGAAGGGTCACCGTTGAGCAGGATCGTCTCCACCCCCTCGACGCCGCCGGCGAGGGGGGAGGGCGCCACCGAGGGGACCAGTCGAGGCCCCCCTTCGAGCACACCATGCAGACCCGGATGGCAGGAATAGACCAGGTCGCAATCCGTCCCCTTGGGGCAGTCGTCTCCGGCCAGGACCGCGGCGGGGCCGCAGAGGAAGAGACAGGTGATCACCCCGGGCATGGTTGATTTCGACACGGAGAACTCCAGAGGAAGAGGCTGCTTGCCCAGTATCGCGGGTTGGACACCTTGAGCGACCGGTTCGTTTCCAGAACCCGACGAAAATCGGTCGTCGATCGGAAGAACATCTCCGGTTTCCGGCTGTGTCGTCCGAAAATGACGCCGCCCCGTCGAGAATCGGCGGGGCGGCGCTGGAAAATCCTGTGGGGTCGTCGATTGGATTCCGACTCAGTATCGGTGTTCACCCGGCAGTTCCGAGGGAACACCTGCGTCGTCATGGGAATCACCACCCAGATCCTCGGCGTCATCACTGGCATCGAGTCCCGCTTCCAGGCGCTTCATCCGTTCCCAGTCCTGCATGGAGATCAGGACGTCACGGGCCACCGAGCCCTTGTGGTCGCTGATGATCCCGGCAAGGCCCATCTGATCGATCAACCGCCTCGCCCGGCTGTAGCCGATGGCCAGACGACGCTGCAGCAGAGAGACCGACCCGCGGCCGGTCTCGATGATGACGTCGACGGCTTGATCGAAGAGGGCATCTCGTTCGCCACCATCGGCATCACCACCACCACCACCGCCGCCGCCCTGACTCGAGGGACGGAAGGTCTCGAGGCTGCGTTCAAAGTTGGGGGCCGCCACGTTCTTCAGGAAGTTCGCGACCTGTCGGGCTTCCTTGTCGGTGACCAGGGTTCCCTGACCTCGGCGCACTTCCGTCGAGGAAGGTGTCACGATCATCATGTCACCATGACCAAGCAGGAGTTCGGCGCCCTTCTGGTCCAGAACGATTCGGCTGTCCATGCCACTGGCGACCTTGAAGGAGACACGGCACGGCATGTTGCTCTTGATCAGTCCGGTGACCACGTTCGCCTGAGGACGCTGAGTCGCAAGAATCAAGTGCATGCCGACCGCTCGTGCCTTCTGGGCGATGCGGACGATGGCGTGTTCGACTTCCTTGTTGGTCATCATCAGGTCGGCGAGTTCGTCGATCACGAAGACCATGTACGGAAGCTTCTTGGGAATCTTGGCCCACTCGATGTCGCTGGCCGGCTGGAAACTCTCTCGGAGTTCGGCCTCCTCGAGATCGTTGTAGGAAGCGATGTCCCGGACACCGGCTTCCTTGAACAGCTCGTATCGCTCTTCCATCTTGCCGACCGCCCATTCGAGAATCGCGGCGGCCTTGCCCATGTCCGTGACCACCGGAGACATGAGGTGAGGAATCTTTTCGAACTGGCTCATCTCGACCATCTTGGGGTCGACGAGGCAGAGCTTCAGCTCATCAGGCCGTTTGGTGTAGAGCCAGGACATGATGATCGTGTTCATGCACACGCTCTTGCCGCTACCGGTGGTACCGGCGATCAGCATGTGCGGCATCTTGGTGAGGTCGGCGATCATCGGATCACCAGCGGAGTCCTTGCCGAGGAACATGGGGAGCACCATGTCCCGACTCTTGCCACTCGACATGAGTTCCTTGAGCCGGACCTTCTCCCGCTTCGCGTTGGGGACTTCAATGCCGACCGTGCTCTTGCCCGCCATGTTCGGAATGATTCGAATGTTCGGGGCCTGCAGGGAGCGAGCGATGTCCTTTTCGATGGCGTTGAGTCGGGCGACCCGGGTGCCGGGTGCCAGCAGCACCGAATAGAGGGTGACCGCCGGGCCGCTTTCGATCCCGGCCACTTCTGCGTCGATCGAGAAGGTCCGAAGGGTCTCTTCGAGGACGCCAGCCTGGTCGCGGACCAGGGTTTCCAGTTCGACGGAGAAATCTCCTTCGGGATCCTCGAGCAATTCCAGGGTGGGGAACTGGTAGCCCTCGAAGTTCTCTTCCCGGGGGATGTCCTCGTCCTTGGCGACGACTTTGCCCGTGGCGGCCATGCGAACCGGGAGGCGGGCGATCTTGGCTTTGAGCTCGTCTGCCGTGGCGGTTCGCGATTGCTCTTCTTCCGCGACTTCGAGATCGGACTCGTCTTCGTATTCCTCTTCTTCCTCTTCTTCCTCTTCTTCTTCTTCCTCTTCCTCTTCCTCTTCCTCGTCGTCCTCGTACCAACCCGATTCCTCGGGATCTTCGTCCTCCTCTTCTTCCTCCTCCTCCTCCTCTTCGAGGTACTCGGCAGGAACGCCGGCCGGTTGGAGCGTGGGGCGTCGGACGGCTCGGCGGGTCGCCGTCGCCGCAGCGGCGAAGGGAGCCATGGCAGATCGACCGATCCCTGAGAGGCCTCGGGCGGAATCAAGAGAACGTGCGATCGCGGCGGGCAGGGCGAGGACGAGTTCGTCGGCGGCGACCAAGAGGCCCAGTCCCAGGCCAAGGATCAGGATCAAGCCACTTCCCACGGATCCGAAGCGGACCGACAGGCCGAGTTCAAGTTCGGTTCCTAGAAGGCCGGACGGAAGGCCGGGAAGGGCTCCGGAGATGGCGGAAAGGGTTTCGATCGGCGCCACCCAGGCCTGGTGAAGGCCGGCGAAAGTGATCGCTGCGAGGATGCTTCCGAGGATCCGTACGAAGGGATGAGTGATGACGAAACCTCGGGCGAGCGTCACCAGGGCAGCCCCAGCGAGGCCGAGAAGCAGCCAGACACCGGGTCCGAAGACACGAAGTGACCACCAGGCGATGCTGGCACCGAAGGTCCCGGTGGGATTGGACGCCTCCGCCGCATGCCGCGACACGAGGCTGGATGGCGCATCGGCACCATCGAAGCCGACCATGGCGACGCCTAGAAAGACCCACACCGCGGCGGCGACGAGCCAGAGGGCTCGGCGACCGACGGTGGGTTCGAAAAGGAGCTCATCCCCATGCTTGGCTGGGGCCTTGGAGCGTCCGCGAGACGACGGTTTCTTCGATCGTGGCATGACCCAGAGGTATCGGCGTTTCTGGCCCTCCAGCCGCATGATTGGCGATGGGCGAGGGCCGGCTGGCTCGTCTGAAGGCCACGTTTGGCGGGGTATCGGGAGGAATCGCTCGGTCTTGGCCCCTTATTTCTGGTGTTTGGGCCCCTTATGAGGGGCTCAGGGGCTCGAAACCTGATTTCCGGGGCCCGCTCTGGCGGCCGAAGAAAGGTCTGATAACACTAGGGCCGGCGTAGAATACCGATCTGCCGCCCAAGAGCGAGATCGGCATCGCTTGCATCTGACCCGCCGGGACTCGCTATTCTCCTCCGCCATGCGATTTCGTCTGATCGATCAGGTGGTGGAGCGGTCCGAGACCCGAGTGGTCGCGGTCAAAGCTGTGACGTTGGCAGAGGAGTATCTGGCTGACCACTTCCCGAGTTTTCCGGTTCTGCCGGGAGTGTTCATGATCGAGGCGATGGTGCAGGCGGCACGAACCCTTCTGCCGGCAGAGCAAGGGCGTTTCGTCCTCGGGGGCGTCAAGGCCCTCCGATACGGCACCTTCGTCAGCCCGGGCGAGTCGCTTCGGGTCGAAGTCGAGTTGAAGAAGCTCGAGGATGGCCTTGCGACCTTTCGAGGTCAGGGAGTGGTCCTGGCACCAGGAATCGATTTGAAGGATGCCGACACCGCGGTGTCCGGTCGCTTTACAATGCGTCCCGTTCGCACCGCAAGCGTTGCGGTGGGGACATCCGTCGGCGAAGGTTCGTCGGCCTGACAGGAAACTGGGGTGGGAGACCTTTCCCGCATCCCTCTTCAAACCTCCGGCACGTCCAGAGAATGGGCGTGACTGGAAAGGAGTCGACCATGGCGGTCACCAGCCGCGACGAGATTTTTGAGAAGGTCAAGGACGTTCTGGAAAATGCCCTCGGGGCTGATCCCGAGGACGTGACCATGGACGCCACCCTCATTGGCGATCTCGGCGCCGAGTCGATCGATTTTCTGGATATCAGCTTCAAGCTGGAACAGGAGTTCTCGATCAAGATCGATCAGGGCGAGCTTTTCCCCGAGAACCTGATGTCGGATGCGACGCTCGTGGAAGACGGGAAGCTCACCGACAAGGCGATGGAGATCCTGCGCGAGAAGATGCCGCACATGGACTTCGCGAAGCTCGAAGGTGACCGACGGGTCGACCAGCTTTCGGAAGTCTTCACCGTGTCCAGCCTCGTCGACTTCATTGAACGCAAGCTTTCCGCTTGAGCTCAGGCATCAGTCTCTTCGGGGCCTTGCGTTCATGCGTTGGATGTGGATCGACACCATCACCGACTTCGAGGAGGGCACCCGCCTCGAAGCCGTCAAGAACCTCTCCTCTTCGGAGGAGTTGTTTCATGATCACTTCGACGGATCCGACGGACAGCCACCGCAGCCGGTGATGCCGGGAAGCCTGGTGATCGAAGGCATGGCCCAGACCGCAGGGATTCTCGTGGGATCGGTGAACCGTTTCCGTGAGAAGGTGGTTCTGGCCAAGGTTTCGAAGGTCGAACTCGATGAGGACGCGGTGCCGGGGCAGTGTCTTCGGTATCAGGCGACGATCGAACGGATGGATGCCGCCGGAGCGAGCACTCGCGGAGTGGTGGCAAGGCTCGATCATGCGAAGGGAACCTGGCAGGAGATCGGTCGAATCGATCTCATGTTCAGCCATCTCGACAACAATCTGGGTGGCCGGGAGTTTCCAGAGCACAACTTCGTTTTCAGCGACAACTTCCGCCAGATTCTGGTCGCGGCGGGACTCGATCGCTTCATCGACGACTGATCAGGATTCGATGTCGGCGGAGGTCTTTCGCATCCGAGTCGGTGGTGATTCCGAACCCGGTTTTGTTCATTGATGGTCCGTGGCCGCGAAGAGCCTTGGTCGCTCCGCAGCCTTTTCTTCAGGAAATCCACAGGAGTCGATCATGACCCGTCTCAAGCCCATTGAAGCCCATGCCACGGAAGGTGTTGCCGCTGAGACTCTCAACGCAGCGCCGTTCAACATTTTCAAGGCCATGGCGAACAACCCGACGGTCATGGAAGGATTGATGGCGTTGAGCGGCGCCATCTCCAAGAGCGAGTCCCTCTCCCCGGCCGAGACTGAAGCGGTCATGCTTCGGGTTTCCGAGCGCAACGGATGTGAGTACTGCCTCGCCGCCCACACCAAGATCGCCTCGAACCACGGCGTCGACTCCGACGCTGCGATCTCCTATCGGCGCGGTGAAGGGACCACGAATCGGGAATCAGCCCTTCTTTCATTCGTCGATGCGATCCTCGAACGCAACGGCTGGGTCGAAGATTCGGAAATGGAGTCATTCCGGGCTGCAGGCTTCGGTGACGACGCCGTGGTCGAGGTCGTGGCGGTGATCTCCTGGATGACCTTCACCAACACCTTCAACCACGTGAATCGGACGGAACTCGACTTTCCGGCGGTTCCGGAGGCGGCGGGAACCTGAAGACCGAACTGATTCGATCGATCAAAGAGGCCCCGAGGTGGTGAGACCACCTCGGGGCCTTTTTCATGTTCAGCGCATGGAGTGGCCCCGAACGGGGAGGCAAAACCGTTGCGGGGCCGATCCAGGGTTCCTGGCGAGCCGAGGCGGACGATCCGGCGATCTGGTCCGGACCGCGACGTTCGCCGCTCCGATCGAAATCACCGGCCGTCCATGTTCCTCGGCGAGAGCGAACTTGACGACAGTTGAGGATGGGATTCCCCCCGGGAGTATCAAGTCCTGGAGGTGGATTCGGAAGGTTCCGGCGCCGGGAGGTGGATTCATGACGGTCGGACGGCCCCTGCGGCCGTACAATTGGACCCGTGAACGAGCAACGCATCCATCGCGCGATCTACACGGGTTCATTCGACCCGATCACCCTTGGACATCTCGATGTCCTGTCGAGGGTCCGGGGAATGTTCGACGACATCGTGGTCGCGATCGGTCGGAATCCGGACAAGCAACCGCTCTTCACCATGGAGGAGCGGGTTCAGATGGCGGAGCAGGGGATCCGAGAGATCGTCGATTCCGAATCCGCCCAGATCCGGGTCGAGACGTACGAAGGTCTCACGGTTGATTTTGCCCGCAAGGTCGGGGCTTGTGCAATGATTCGAGGCATCCGCAACGTGACCGATCTTGCCGGCGAGTCCCAGTTGGCCATCACGAATCGCAAGATCGCGGGAATCGAAACGGTCTTCATCGTGTCCGGAGATGAATACGCCTACACCTCGAGCAGCCTGATTCGCCAGATGGCCGGGCTCGGGGCGACCCTTGATCAACTGGCCACGTTCGTACCCCCGGTGGTCCTCGAGGCGATTCGACGAAAGCAGTCCGATCCCGGGCATCCGTTCGGCGCGATTCGAGCCGACCCGCTTCCTGATTGACCGCCCGACGTTTCTCTTTTTTCTTCGACCTGACCCCGTGCACAAAGACCCGTCCTGATGTCCATCGACGTTCGCATCGTTTCTCTCGGCGCTCTCTCATCGCACCCACTCCGTGGAGAAGCGGGGGATCGTCGCCCGGGGCATGCCACCACCAGCCTGTTGACGCTCGGTGAGCAGCGGATTCTGGTGGATCCTTCGCTCCCTCCGGATCATCTTCGCCAGCGACTGGACGAACGGATGGGGCTGGAGCCATCGGCCATCACCGACGTGTTTCTGACCGATCTTCGGCCGGATCGAAGACGGGGGCTCGGCCTCTTCACTGATGCTCGCTGGCATGTAGGCGAGGCCGAACGTGATGCCTATCGCGAAGTGATCCAGACCCGGCGCCGAGAACTGGATGACGAGGATGAACTTGATCCGGAGTCGGATCGCCTGCTCGAGATCGAATCGCAGGTCGTGGCCCGTTGTGGCGCGGCGCCGGATCGACTCGCCGATGGCGTGGACCTCTTCCCCCTGCCCGGTGTGACCCCGGGACTCTGTGGTCTGCTACTCCCGATGCCACGAACGACGATCCTGATCTGTGGCGACGCCATTCCAACGGTCGAGCATCTCGAGCAGGGGGTGGTTCTGCCTCACGTCGCGGACCTTGAGCAGGCTCAGGAGAGTTTCAAGGAGGCGGTGGAAATTGCGGATCAACTCGTTCTCGGGCGCGACAATCTGGTCTTCAACCCCACTCGAAGGTTCGGATTGGGTTGAACTGACGGGCGTATCCCTACACTGAACGCATGAGCACTGGTACCGGCCAACCTCCGACCACGGATTCTCCGAACCGCACCGATTCCGGTTTGCCGGGGAGAGTGACCCTTCGAGATCTTCGCCGTTGGCGGCGAGAGGGGCAGGTGTTCCCGTGCCTCACCGCCTACGACGCCACCACCGCCCGCTGGCTCGAGCGAGCTGGAGTACCGGTTCTGCTCGTGGGGGACTCTGCGGCGCAGGTGATTCTCGGTCAGCCGAGCACGGTGCACGCGCCGCTGGATTTCCTCGTGACACTGACGGGGGCGGTGCGCCGCGGCGCACCCGATGCGTTCGTGATCGGAGACATGCCGTTTCTCAGCTATCACGCGAGTGAGGACGATGCCGTCGTCAATGCGGGACGGTTCCTGGTTGAAGGCGGTGCGGACGCCGTGAAGCTCGAGGCGGATGCTCGTTTTTCGTCGGTTTTCTCCCGTCTGGCCCGAGCCGGCATTCCAGCCATCGCTCATGTCGGGTGTCTGCCGCAGCAAGCTCAACTTCACGGCGGTTACACCGTGGCCGGCCGGACCGCGGATTCTGCCCGTCAGGTGGTCGACGATGCCGTGGCGCTGGTCGAAGCCGGTGCCGTCATGGTGTTGGTCGAGGCGAGCACGCCGGAGACCTCGGCCATGGTGGTCGAAGAGGTCTCGGTTCCAGTCATCGGCTGTGGTGCGGGGCCTGCATGCCATGGGCAGATCGTGGTGACTCACGACATTCTCGGACTCACCGACTGGCAGCCAAGCTTCGCCGACCGCGAGGGACGGCTCGGGGCTTCGATGCAATCGATCGTGGAGCAGTGGTGCGAGCGAGCCCGCCGCCGGGAACTCCCTCACGGATACGAGATGCGGGATGGGGAATCAGGACGCCTCGGAAGCTGAGTTTCCGTTCCGGAAATGTCATCTGGAGGGCACTGATCCGTGAAACATTCCTTTCGCTTGCGTCGTTTTGCCTTCGGCGCACGAACCGACTCTCGAAGCCGCCGGAATTTCGGCGGAGGAAATCCCATGAAGCCATCCTGTCCTCACTGGAGCAGCCTCCAATGATCCGCATCACCCACCTTGGCCCTGCCGTGGTCGTCGCTTCGACCCTCGTAGCCACCCTTCTCGCCGGGCCCGGCCTGGTGCGTTCCGTGGTGAGGGCTGATACCGAGGTCCAAGTCGTGCAGGCCACGGCCCGTCTCCAGAGCGGTGGCATTCTCGAGCAGATCTCGAATGCCCAACAGGACGTCGCGGTGGCGGTGGAACCGTCGGTGGTTCATGTGTCTTCGGAGGGTGCCGTACGCGGGCCGCGTGGTTTCACCATGGCATCCACGGGATCCGGATGGATCTGGGATGAAGCGGGACACATCGTGACGAATGCTCACGTGGTCGAGGCTGCAGACCGAATCGAGATCCAACTCTTTGATGGCGAGGTCCGAACCGGCGAGGTCGTGGGACGCGACCTTCGCAGCGACATCGCGATCGTGAAGATTCCCGGCGGCGGTCTCATTCCGGCCCGGCGGGGGGACAGCCGAGAGGTTCGTCAGGGGCAGATGATCTTCGCCTTCGGATCCCCCTTTGATTTTCGATTCTCGATGTCCAGTGGAATCGTCTCCGGCCTCGGCCGCTCGGCGGGGTTGGTCGACATCGATTACGAGAATTTCATCCAGGTGGACGCAGCGATCAATCCCGGTAATTCAGGTGGCCCGTTGACCGACGTGTCCGGCCGGGTCATCGGAATGAACACGGCGATCGCAACCGGCCGGGGAAACTCCGTGGGCCAGGGGCAGTTCGCCGGCATCGGCCTGGCCATTCCCATGTCGCAGATTCAGAACGTGGTCGAGCAGGTGATCGAAAATGGTGACATTCGCAAAGGCTTTCTGGGCGTCGGACTGAGTGAAGCGTCCAGAATGGACATGGCCCGCCGCACCCGGGACGCGTCATCCCGATTCCTCGCCCTGGTCGACACCATTCAGGAGGAATACGACGGCGATGGCGTGGTCATCACCAGGATCGTCCCCGGATACCCGGCGGACCGAGCCGGCCTTCGGGGTGGTGACATCGTCGAGACCGTCGATGGGCGTCGCGTCCGAGGTCTCGAACAACTGAAATCGATGATTTCATCGGTCCGGCCCGGAGATCCGACCATTCTGGGCGTGCAGCGGTTCGACTCCGAGGCGGACCGGTTCGAAACTCTGGAAATCGAGGTGGTGCTCGGTGAACTCGATCTTCTCATGGCCAGTCCGGCAGGAATCAGCCTGCGAAGGCTCGGGCTCGAAAGTTTGAAGACGGCCACCTCCGCTCAAGCCCGCCGGGCCGGAGTTCCGTTTCGTCGGGGTGCGTTGTTGATCGAAGTGGCCGCCGATTCTCGACTGAGCCGCGATTTTCCGGCTGGAACCATCATCACGGAGGTGGATGGCCGAAACATTTCCTCCGCCGACGAAATGCTGGCCCGGCTCGATCGAGCCCAGGCTGCGGGCCGGGACATCGTGCTTCTGGGGATTCGCCCGGACGGGGAGAGTCGGCGGTTGGAGCTCGTTCTGAGCATTCGTTGACCACTTCAAGCCCCGCTGGACGTACCATCTCCGTCATGCCTTCGTCTCCTGAATCCCTACTCTCGGTCCGTGACCTCAAGACCCACTTCCCCGTCAAGAGAGGTCTGCTGCAACGCACCGTCGACCATGTCCGCGCCGTCGATGGCGTCAGCTTCGAACTGGCTCCCGGTGAGACGCTGGGCCTGGTGGGGGAAAGCGGATGTGGCAAGACGACCGTCGGGCGAACGGTGCTTCGGCTCCTGCCCGCCACCAGCGGTGAGGTTTTCTTCGATGGCCGGCCGGTCTTCCGGCAGACGGCGACTGAAATGCGGGCCCTGAGACGGGAGATGCAGATCATTTTCCAGGACCCGGGTGGCTCGCTCAATCCTCGGATGCGGGTCGGCCGGCTGGTCGGTGAGCCCCTGCTCGTCCATGGGCTGGCCGAGGGTGAAGAACTTCGAGTCCGGGTGGAGGAGTTGCTGGAACGCTGCGGTCTGTGGAAGCAGGCGGCCGACCGATACCCGCACGAATTCAGTGGCGGTCAGCGGCAGCGAATCGGCATTGCCCGGGCCCTGGCGCTCCAGCCTCGGATGATCGTCTGTGATGAGCCCACCTCGGCCCTCGACGTATCGATCCAGTCCCAGATCTTGAACCTTCTGGACGATCTGCAGGACGAGTTCGGGCTGAGCTATCTGTTCATCAGTCACGACATGGCGGTGGTTCATCATGTTTGTGACCGGATCGCCGTCATGCTCGATGGAAAGATCGTCGAGGTCGGCGAACGAGACCGAATCATCAACGACCCGCAGCACGAATACACCCGGGCTCTCTTGTCCGCGGTGCCTGAACCCGATCCCCGTCGAGATCGGAAACGCATCGCCTTCAGTGGAATGCGAATGTGACCACCCCCTCTCCGGAATTGGCTCGGCGGAACCGGAAGATCCTGCTTCTTTTCATCGCCCTGTTCGTTTTCAGTGGAATCGGGATCACCATCTTCGGTTTCACGGTGGTCGAGCGGGTCAAAGAAAAGGCAGCTTTGAGCGACGCATCTCTCCGTGCTCGAGCCTGGTCGATTCTCGCCATGGCCGATGCAACCGGGCGTTTCCCAATCAGCGGGCAGGAGGCCGACGACTATTTTGACGTGGCGGGCCTGACCGGCCGATTGGCGGGAGGCTCCGTGTCACCCTCGAAACCTTCCAGCGGATCCGGCCTTTCCGATGATGGCTTCCCGGATCTCCGTGAAAACGCCCTGACCGCGATCCTGTCGCCCTTGGAACCCGATTCAACCGAGCTTGATGAGATCGTCGTGGTGTCCTGGTCCCCGGAAGGGGTCCTACCGCCAGTCCTCTCGGTTGGAGGTCGGCCCAGCGGGCTGGTACCGGGGGGGACCACGCTGGATCTGGTCAATATCTGGTTGCGACGAGCGGCGGAGCGGCTCGGGCGCTGACCAGCGCCGGCCCGGGTCTTTTCGACCTCGTTTGATGGACCGGTCGGCCTCCCGGGGATGTTGGCCGCATGTCGGAAATGGGCCCGGGGTGGCCCGAATGAGCCCGTCCTGCGACCATATGGGCATGACCGCCGAGACCAAGACCACTGCGTCGGACCAGAACTCCAAGGGCGTTCCCTCCATCCCGGAGCGAATTCGTCGAGTCGAATCCGAAACCCCGTTCCGTGATGTCATGCACGGGGATGCTCGCTGGGAGATTCCGGTGCACGACCATGGATTCGTCGCGCTGGTTGATGCCATGCCGAGGCTGGTCCCGGAAGGGCAGACGGCTGACAGCGCGATCGTGCAAGCCGCGCGTGTGAGCTACGGAGCCGGAACCAAGAAGGTCAACGAAGATCGGGGGCTGATTCGTTACCTCCTTCGGCATCGTCATACGACGCCGCTGGAGATGATCGAGTTCAAGTTTCACATTGCCATGCCGATCTTCGTCGCCCGGCAGTGGATTCGGCACCGGACGGCGAATGTCAACGAGTACTCCGCTCGCTATTCGATCGTGCCAGATCGCTTCTATCGACCAAGCATCGAGAACGTTCGGAAGCAGAGCACTTCAAATCGGCAAGGCGGGGAAGAACCTATCGAGGTGTCGACCGCGGAGGACTTCCTGAAGCTCCTGGAAGATTCCGAAGCCCTCTACGAGAGGTATCTGGATCTCACCGAGAAAGGTGTCGCGCGGGAAATCGCTCGGGCGGCACTGCCCGTGAGTGTGTTCACCGAGTGGTACTGGAAGTGCGATCTTCACAACATTCTTCACTTCCTTTCCTTGCGAATGGATTCGCACGCTCAGGTGGAGATTCGTGATTACGCGACCGCGATGTACGATCTCATTCGAGGCATCGTTCCACTGACCTGCGAAGCATTCGAGGACTACCGCCTCAATGCGATGCAGCTCACCGGGCTGGAAATCGAGGCCATGCGATCCGGACAGCCCCTTGCCAGTGAGAACAAGCGAGAGAATTCGGAATGGGCAGCCAAGCGCAAGCAGCTCGGTCTTGATTGATCCGGTTGGCCCCGATCCGGTTTCTTCTCTCCCCAAAATCCCAACGTCCGAATAGCATCGGCTTCGGTTTTGTGGCGGCCTCGATCTTAAGGTCTTGTTCCCCCTGCGCTTAGGCTTCGGATTCTCTGGGGTGACCAACCGAGGAAAAGTCTGCGAGGAGCGCTAAAACACTTTCTGGCTTCCTCACCTTTGGATCTTGGGCGGTGAGTCGCTAAGTTGAACGCTGATAAGTTTCCTAGTTGTGTTGGGGATTTTTTCAGATGTCAATTCGTCGAGAGAGACCAGGAACAGACAGCGCTGCCTCTGCGCCGTCCATGAGACGCCGCGTCGCGCCACCGAGGAAAGGGCTGGACTTCGACCATGCATTTGGTCGGTTCGAGAAGGTGCTGAGGCGGGTGGCGAGCCGTTCGATCCAGTGCAACGGATGTCGAAGCAGCCAGACCACCGCACTTCTCCATGACGCGTGGATGAAGTTGGATGCCAAGCGTGAATCGATCGTCGATGAGAAACACCTCGTGGCTCTGGCGACTCGAATCCTCGGTCATCTCGCGGTTGATCAGCATCGAGCCTCGATTCGACGGAGAACCCGTCACGAGGTGGTGTCCAAATCCGGCCGAATAGAGCCGAAGGCTCCGGAGGGTGGCGATACTTTTCGGGTCGTGGAACGATTGTTCTCCGAAATCGCCGATCATTCACCAAGGGCCGCGACGGTCGCCAAGCTCAAGCTGCTTCAAGGCTTGAGTATTCAGGAAATCGCGACCACGTTGGAAATGTCGGAGCGGACGATCTGTTACGACTGGAAGTTCGCGCGAGCGATGCTCGCGTCGGAGTTGCGGTCCCAATGATGGATCAGAATCTGAGAACACGACTTCAAGCAGCCCGGTGGCTGCTGGATCGCGTTGCGGCCAGGGATCCGGCCGAGCGACTCGACTTTCTGCGGTCGGAAACCGACGACGAGCTCTTGATCGAGTTGGTGGAGGGGCTGCTGGAGAACGAGACCGTTTCCGGCGATGGTGAAACCCATGAGACGATCCTGGAAGAGATAGACATGGGCAACATCGACGCCGCGGATCTTCTCCGCGAAATCAATGGTATCCCAAGGCGTCTGGGTGAATTCGATCTTTCCCGTCCGGTTGGCCGGGGGGGTATGGGTTCGGTCTTTCTCGCGGAGCATCGCTCGACCGGAGACCGATATGCGGTGAAGGTGGCGTTGGGAGAGACTGCGGACGCGAAGGAGATCAAGGCGCTCTTCAGAGAGGTCGAGATCATGCAGGCGTTGTCGGGGCGGAAGGGGATTCCAGAATGCCTGCCGGTGGTCACCCTGGACCAGGAAGACCAGACGCTGGCGTATTACGCTCGTGAGTTCGTTCGAGGCACGGAAGTCAATGATTGGATCACGGCGGTTTCGCCTGATCTGAATCGGGTGCTCAAGTTGTCGATCGAGGCGTGTCGAGTCGTGGAGTCATGCCATCAAGCGGGCGTTGCTCACGGTGATCTCAAACCAACGAACATCCTGGTCGATGTGGACGGTTGTTCCATTCGACTGATTGACTTCGGACTTGCGTTTCGAGTGGATCAGAATCAGTTGATTCAGCGTGAGCCCGTCGGGCATCCAGCGTTCACCGCGCCCGAGGCGAAGACAACCGAGCCCTACGACCCGAAACTTGCAGATCAGTTTTCCATGGGGGCCACCATCTTCGCACTGTTGCAGCGAGCGGAATCGAACGTTTCGCTCGATCTGCCGCCGGATACGGTGGGACTGTCCATGGCCATTCAATCGAGCGGTCTTTCGGGGCCGATCAAAGCGACGTTGTCGGGGATGACGGCGGAAGATTCCGCCGATAGATTCTCGAGCATGCGAGCGGCGATTGATTCGCTCGTCCAGTCGTTTCAAAAGACGACTGAGCCAGTGTCGAGACGATCGAAACTTCGGATCTATCAGCCGGTTCTCGGGATTCTGATTTCGAGTTGTGTGCTGATACTGGTTCTGGGCGGAAGTTGGCTTGTCGGCCGTGATTGGATTTCGACCACGGTCGGGGATGCACCGTCTCCGATGGTGGGTGATCTCAGAGTTGCACAGATCGCCCTGGAAATGGGGGACGTGGCCATGGCGATCGAAGCCCTCTCCGCGTCATCGAATGACTCGAAGAATTGGTTTCGGAGTCATCTTCAGGCCCGGATTCGATCGATCTACGATGCGGCACTGATGGAACCCGCCAAATCTCTTGTCCCAGATCCGCAATTCAAGGTGGTTCGTCGTGGGGAAGTGCTGACTGCCATGAATCGAGACAGCGGTGACCTGGCGTACCGATGGCCGGTCGAGCCCGAATGGTCGGTTAGAGGAACTTCCGAAGTCGGCACTCTGGTCGAAACGGAAAGCGGAATTCTCAATCTGGATTTTCGCGCGGCCAGCGCGGCTCAAGTCGTATCGACGGAATCGCTTCCCGGAACCATGTTCCAGATCGGACCCGGCGAAATCGGTTGGTTGAACTCGACTGGTTCAATCGTCATGCATTCAGTCGACGGCAGGCAAGATCGAATGATGGCCGTTCCGACGGGTCTCAACGCCGTCGAGGCCGCAGTCGCCTCCAACGGCTGGGACAGACTGGTACTGGCCGATCGAAGTCCGGTGGTTCACGTGCTCGGGCTTGGGCCCGCGCTCGGCTTCCGCAGCAAGATCGTGTTGGATGGAGAAGAAGGCCCCGGCCATGTACTAAGCATCGGCCAGGGTCATTTCCTTCTCCACGGCGGGAAAGATGCGTGCCAATGCTGGATTCTCGGACCCACGGGAACGATTCGTCACTTGGAACTTGGAGGTTCGGTCGTTGATACCGAAGCGATTTCCGGTGGTGGCGCCGGGCTCCTCGTTCGGCGGCAGGATGTAACCGAACTGATCGAAGTATCGGCCACCGGATCCCTTGTTTCAGGGAAGCGGTTCTGCCCCCCACGCAGCGATCGGTTTGCCTTCTTTGGGGAGTCTTCGGCGATTCTCATCGGACCAGAGGGGCTCGATGTGCTTGCGGAGCAGGGGCAGGCCACTGCAACGTCGAACCACGATTCCTTGTTCGGGCAGGTCGAATCTCTGATGCTCGCTGGACCTCGCTCATTGCTTCTTGGAGGCCGATGGAGCGGGGTCTGGGTCTTCGACCCGATTTCCAGATGTCTTCGTGGCTGCATCGACACCGGCGGTGAAGAGGTCTGTCTCATTATCGGAGTCCCCGGTCGAGACGATGTCTTCACTCAGGATGCAAGCGGATTCATTCGGCGAATCCCAGCCTGAGGCACTCCTCAGCGTCCCCACCGATTTCAGAATCATGTTTCCGGACGTCGTCCTCGCTAGACGGCGCGCCGTTGTCTGCGCACCTGGCTCGCGATCGAGTGGTGACGAACACCGCGTTCTGCGGACCTGTCTCATGTTTTATCAATGCCCCTCCATAATCTTTGCGGTTGTTGGTCCAGCGCGTCGGTGAGTAAGTATCCGAGGGCTTTGGGGGTCGTGGGTTTGTTTCCCCGTCCCCAGTCCGCGTTTTACGTCCTGTTTCTTAGAGGAGATGGACCACATGATTTCTCGAATCGCTCTCATTTCGACGTTTGTCGTCGCCGGTTCTGCGTTCGCGCAGGACTCCCCCGATCGGAATCCCGAACAGAACAACGATGGCACCCAGACCTACTGGTGTGGCAACAACATGCAGTGGGACATCCAGGAAGCCATCGACGACGCCAACCCCGGCGACACCATCGTCATCCGCGGTGGCGATTACGTCAACAGCCTTTCCATCAACACGCCCAACCTCACCATCCGTCCGTTCGTGACCGCAGCTGGTGGATGGGAAGTGGTCAACCTTTGGAACCCCACGCAGGGTCCCGAAAACCAGAACGGTTGGGCCATCTACATGGGCGAAGACACCGAGAACACCTACATCGGTATGCCCCGTCAGTTCCGTCAGCTCCCCAGCGGTTTCATCACCCCGACCGTGATCGTCCCCGGTGAGTACACGGCCGCCGCTGGTACCGCCGCCATCGAAGCCGATACGGTCACCGGCGAATGCTTCACTTTCTGGAGCCGTTCGGTCGACAACACCGGCGTCATGAGCGTCAACGGTCGCGGTACCTTCGAAAACTGCACCTTCACCTCCCAGCTGGGCTTTGGTGGTGGTGCGATG